>CAZJCW010000300.1:0-5059 GCA_964544365.1 uncultured Alsobacter sp. | reverse complement strand
CGCCTGTGCCGGGTTCCGGAGCCGTGGATGGCCGGGCCAGGCCCGGCCATGACGGTGGAGGGTTTGTACGAGCGCCGGCCGGCGACCCGGCTCGGGGCCCGAGGGAAACAGGGCACCCGGCCGTTCCGCACGCCCGGCAACACCCGCCTGCTCTCCGTCCCGCTCGCGCTCCGTCCTGCCTGCTCTCCGTCCCGCGTGCTCTCCATCCTGCCGTCATCCCCGGGCCTGGCCCGGGGATCCACGCCTTTGACTGGTTCCGGAGCGTGGATCCGGGCCAGGCCCGGCCATGACGGCGGAGGGTTTGTACGACCGCCGGACGGCGACCCGGCTCGTGGCCGGCGGGCCGGATGGAAACCGGGGCCAGCGCAGGCGAGCCCGGCGACTTGCCGGCGGCGGTGGGATGGCATACGCCACGTCATGCCCGTCGCCACCGGAATCCCGACATCATGAGCGAGCGCAAGCGCGCCGACGTGGCGCTCGTCGAGCGCGGGTTCTTCGAGAGCCGGGCGCGGGCGCAGGAGGCTATCGCCGCGGGGCTGGTCACGGCGGACGGGCAGCCCGTCCGCAAGGCGTCGGAGGGGATCGCCGTCACGGCGGTGCTGTCGGCCGAGGCGCCGCATCCGTGGGTCTCGCGCGGCGGGGTGAAGCTTGCGGCGGCGCTCGGGCACTTCGGATACGATCCGGCCGGCCGGATCTGCCTCGATGTCGGCAGTTCGACGGGCGGCTTCACGCAGGTCCTGCTCGAGCGCGGGGCGGCCACGGTCGTCGCGGTGGACGTGGGGCGGGACCAGCTGCATCCGAAGCTGCGCGGGCATCCGCGCCTCGACATCCGGGAGGCGACGGACGCACGCGCGCTGCGCCCGGCCGACCTGCCGGGAGCGCCGGAGGTTCTCACGTTCGACGTGAGCTTCATCCCGTTGCGCCTTGTGCTGGAATCCGTTCTTCCGCTCGCGGCACCCAACGCCGTGGCCGTGGCGCTGATCAAGCCTCAGTTCGAGGTCGGCCGCGAGCTGGTGAAAAAGGGGATCGTGCGCGACGAACAGGCCCGCCTTGCCGCCTGCGAGGCGGTCGCCACCGTCTTCGTGGCGCATGGCTGGACCGTCGCGGGCATCGTCCCCTCGCCGATCACGGGCGGCGACGGCAATGTCGAGTACCTTCTCGGCGCACGAGCACCGGGAGTGTCGCATGGCTGAACGGCTGACGATCGCCCGCCTCGGGCAGCGCGGCGACGGGATCGCCGCCTCGGAAGGCGGGCCGGTGTTCATTCCCGGCGCGCTGCCGGGCGAAACCGTGCTGGCCGAAATCGCGGGGGACCGCGGCCGCCTGCTGGCGATCGAGAGCGCCTCGGCGGACCGCGTGACGCCGCCCTGCCCGCTCTACGGCCGGTGCGGCGGGTGCGCGACGCAGCATGTGAGCCCCGATGTCTACGGCGCCTGGAAGCGCGACCTCGTCGTCACGGCACTGGCGCAGGCGGGGATCACCACCCCGGTCGAGCCGCTCGTGCCCGCGCATGGCGAGGGCCGGCGCCGGATGACGCTCCACGCGCGGCGAGGCGACGGCGGGGTCGTCGTCGGCTTCATGGCGGCGCGCTCGCACGAGATCGTGCCGATCGACGCCTGTCCGCTGCTGGCGCCGGGGCTCGCCGCCGGCCTCCCGGCGGCCCGCGCGCTGGCGGGCGCCCTCGCGTCGTCGGGCAAGCCTCTCGACATCCAGCTCACCGCCACCGGCGGCGGCCTCGACGTCGACATCCGCGGCCACGGCCCGGCGACGCCGAAACAGCGCGTGGCCTTGTCCGGGCTGGCGGAACGGCTTGGCCTGGCGCGTCTTTCCCTGCATGGCGACGTGATCGTCGCGCTGAAGCCGCCGGTGCTGCGGGTGGGGCCGGCGGACCTCCTGCCGCCGCCCGGAGGCTTCCTGCAGGCGACGCTGGCGGGCGAGGAGGCGCTGGGCGCCCTCGTCGTCGAGGCGGTCGGAACGGCGAAGACCGTCGCCGACCTCTTCGCCGGCGTCGGGCCGTTCGCGCTGCGGATGGCGCGGCGGGCGACGGTGCATGCGGTGGAGAGCGACGCGGCGGCGCTGGAGGCGCTGGACCGGGCGGCGAGGGCCACGCAGGGCCTGCGCCCGGTCACGACGGAGGCGCGGGACCTCTACCGGCGTCCCCTGATCGGACCCGAGTTGACGCGCTTCGACGCGGTCGTCTTCGACCCGCCGCGCGCCGGCGCGGAGGCGCAGGCCCGGTCACTGGCGGCCTCGGCCGTCCCGGTCGTCGTCGCCGTCTCGTGCAACGCGGCGACCTTCGCCCGCGACGCCGCGATCCTTGCGGCGGGCGGCCATGAGCTTTATCGGGTGACGCCGGTGGACCAGTTCCTCCACTCGGCCCACGTCGAGATCGTGGGCGTGTTCAAGAAGAAGCCCAAGACCCGGCCCCGCCGGGCACTGGGCTGACCAGTCCGGACGTGGAACCGTCCGGAACGTCTTTTCGAGTGACCGCGCGATGACGACCGACAGCGTTTCCCTGCCTCCCGCCGCCTTCCTCGACCGCCTCGCGGGGATCGTCGGACCGAAATACGTCCTGACGGCCGCCGTCGACATCGCTCCCTACCTCGTGGAGTGGCGCGGCCTCTATCGCGGGGTGGCGCTGGCCGTCGTCAGGCCGGGATCGACGCAGGAGGTCGCCGCCGTCCTCGCCCTCGCCAACGAGACGGGCTATCGCGTCGTTCCGCAGGGCGGCAACACCGGCCTCGTCGGCGGCCAGGTGCCGCAGGACGCGGAACGCGAGATCGTGCTGTCGCTGACCCGGATGGACCGGGTGCGGGAGATCGACCCCGCCTCCGACACGATGATCGCCGAGGCAGGGGTGACCCTGCTGCGGGCGCAGGAGGCGGCGCGCGGCGCGGACCGCCTGTTCCCGTTGTCGCTCGCCTCGGAGGGCACCTGCACCATCGGCGGCAATCTCGGGTCCAACGCAGGCGGGACCGCCGTCCTCGCCTATGGCAACGCCCGCGAACTGGTCCTGGGACTGGAAGTCGTGCTCGCCGACGGGCGCGTGATGAACACGCTCGGCAAGCTGCGCAAGGACAACACCGGCTACGACCTGAAGAACCTCTTCGTCGGATCGGAAGGCACCCTGGGCATCATCACCGCAGCGGTGCTGAAGCTCTTCCCGCAGCCCCGGTCGGTGGTGACGGCGCTGATCGGCCTCCCCTCGCCGGCCGAGGCGCTGGACCTGCTGATGCGCGCCAAGGCGCTCGCCGGGTCGTCGGTGACGACGTTCGAGCTCATGCCGCGCTTCGGCATCGACATCGTGGTGACCTACATGCCCGGCTGCCGCGATCCGCTGGCCGGACGGCACGCCTGGTACGTGCTGATGGAACTGTCCTCGGCGTCGGCGCAGAACCTCGAGGACACCTGCGAGGCCATCCTCGGCGAGGCCATCGAGAACGGTTGGGTGGAGGACGCGGTCGTCGCGTCGTCGCTGGACCAGCGCAACGCGCTGTGGCGGCTGCGCGAGGCGCTGTCCGAGGGACAGGGCCACGAGGGCGGCTCGATCAAGCACGACATCTCGATCCCCATCGCGGCCATGCCGCAGTTCATCGCGGAAACGGACAAGGCGCTGCTGGAGCAGTTTCCCGGCTGCCGGCCCCTGCCCTTCGGCCACATGGGCGACGGCAACCTGCACTACAACGTCAGCCAGCCGGCCGGCGGCGACAAGGCCGCCTTCCTCGCCCGGTGGGACGAGATGAACGCGCTGGTGCATGGCCGGACGGTGGCCGCCGGCGGTTCGGTCTCGGCCGAGCACGGCATCGGCAAGCTGAAGCGCGACCTGCTGGCGCGGGTGAAGGATCCGGTGGCGCTGGAGCTGATGCGGTCGATCAAGGGCCTGCTCGACCCCAGGGGGACGCTCAATCCCGGCAAGGTCCTCTGACCGCCGCCCCGCGTTAACGGGTGATAAACCCTTTCGTGGCGTCGTAAGAGCCGGTCCTTTCCGGCAGCGACCGCGAGTCGCCTCCGCGCCGGAACAGACGGGTCCGCGGAGGTGTGCATGCCGATCGATGGCGTCAGGCCGAACTCCGCCGCATCCGGCAAGGCCGGGATCGTGGCCGGGCAGTCCGCCATGCCGGCGGAAGTCGTCGAGGCCCGCGTCTCCGCCATCCTCGACAATGGACTCGTCCGCTTCAGCACCGCCTATGGCGCGCTCGACCTGTCGGTCGACCAGGCGCTCGCGGTCGGTGACCGGGCCCGGATCATGATCGAGAACACCGGCGCCAAGCTCACGCTGACCCTGATCGGGCTCACGGCCCAGCCCGACGCGCCGGCAGCCCGGCCGGGCGCGGCCGGGACGGCGGCGACGGCCTTGCCGCCGCCCGCACTCCAGGGCACGCCCGCCACGGCCACGGGTCGGGTGATCGACGAGGCCGCGCGGGCCGCGCAGGCCATGGCGCGATCGGCCGCCGCCACGCAGGCTCCCGCCACCGCACTCGTCGCCCGCCTCGCAGCGGTGCTCGCGGACGCGGCCGGCGGGCTGCCGCCGACGGTTCGTGCGGCGGCGCAGGATGTGCTCGCCCGCCCCCTGCGCGCCGACGCCCCGCCGGACGCCGCCGCCCTGCGCGACGCCGTTCGCGGGTCCGGCATTTTCCACGAGGCCCTGCAGGCCCGCAGCGGCGAACCGCCCGCGGACATGAAGCAGGCCCTCGCCGTGCTGCGGGCCGCGCTTGCGGAATGGACGCCACAGGAACGCGCCGCTTCCACTCCTCCCCAGACCGCGCCCCAGGGAGCGGCGGCGGCCGATGCCGAGCCCGTGCCTGCCCGGGCGCCGGCGGCCGCTCCTGCGCCGCTCGCGCAAGCCATGGCCGGGGCGATGGCCCAGAGGCTCGGTGTCCCGGCCGCCCCGCCCGTCGCTCCGCTGCCCGTCGCCGCGCCGGCAGGCCCGGACGGACGGCCGGTGGCGAGCGCGGCGCAGGGCGTGCCGGCCACGACGCCGGGTCCCGCGGCAGCGCTCCCGCCGGAGGCCCTTGCGCTTCCTCCCGCCGTCCTGCGCCAGCTCGTGGCGCGGGCGTTC
>CAZJCW010000299.1:0-5085 GCA_964544365.1 uncultured Alsobacter sp. | reverse complement strand
GCCGGCGGCGCGCTCGGTGAAGATCGACCTCGCCAAGGTCACCCTCGTCGGCGCCACCACGCGGGCGGGCCTGCTGACCACGCCGCTGCGCGACCGCTTCGGCATCCCGGTGCGCCTCAACTTCTACACGGTGGACGAGCTTGAACTCATCGTCAGCCGGGGCGCGCGGGTGCTCGGCCTTCCGATGTCGCCCGACGGGGCGAACGAGGTGGCCCGGCGCGCCCGCGGGACTCCGCGCATCGCCGGGCGACTTCTGCGCCGGGTGCGCGATTTCGCCATCGTCGACGGCGTCGAGATCGTCGACCGCAAGGCCGCCGACGCGGCGCTGCGTTTCCTCGACGTCGATTCCATCGGCCTCGACGTGATGGACCGCCGCTACCTCGAGATGGTCGCCGTCAATTTCGGCGGCGGACCGGTCGGCATCGAGACCATCGCGGCGGCGCTGTCGGAGCCGCGCGACGCGATCGAGGACATCATCGAGCCGTACCTGCTTCAGCAGGGCTTCCTGCAGCGCACACCGCGCGGCCGGCTGCTGACGCCGCAGGCCTTCCGCCATCTCGGCCTCGCCGAACCGCAGCAGCAGGCGGCGCAGTTCGGACTGTTCGGCGGGGAGGAGCAGGAGTAGGCTGGATCCATTGCGATTACCGGTCTCTTTGAATGCCGATTTCGGATGTGCTCGAACGGATGCGGCGTAACCCCGCGGGTGACTGGACCATGGCGGATGTGGAAAGCGTCTGCAGGGCCTGCGGCTTGGCATTGAGACGGGGAAAGGGCTCCCACGCCACGGTGAAACACCCTTCGGCTACCGAAATCCTGACGATTCCGGCGCGACGCCCGATCAAGGGTGTCTATATTCGCTTCCTGGTGCGCTATGTGGATCGGTACGGAGCCGCCTCATGACACTGCTTTACGAGGTCAGGATCAGGCCGCTGTCTCCCGCCGAGGGCGGCGGGTATCTCGCCGAAGTGCCGGAGCTTCCGGGCTGCATGTCGGACGGAGAGTCACCCGAGGAGGCCTTGTCGAACGTTCGCGACGCCATCGAGGCATGGATCGACGCTGCTCGGGCAGCCGATCTCGAGGTGCCGGCGCCGAGGCTGGCAGCTGCCGAATGACGGCCGCCGGAGCCCCTCACCTCTTCTCCCTGCGCGTCTACTACGAGGACACGGACTTCTCCGGGGTCGTCTACCACGCGTCATACCTGCGGTTCCTCGAGCGCGGGCGCACCGAGTTCATCCGGTCTCTCGGCATCGACCAGGCGGCGCTGTATCGCGAGACGGGGTTTTCCTTCGTCGTGCGGCGCATGGAGATCGACTGGCTGAAGCCGGCGCGCATGGACGACGAGGTCGTCGTGACCACCGAACCGCTGGCGCTCAAGGGAGCCTCGATGCTGCTGCGCCAGGCCGTCACCCGGGACGCGGACGGTCTCGTCGAGGCGCGCGTTCTCGTGGCCGGCGTTTCCGGTGGGCGGGCGGCGCGGCTGCCTGGCGACCTGCGCGCGCGCCTCGCGGCCTTCGCACCTGCGGGAAATGAAGGCGCCGGCTTCGAATTCCCGCGCGGGTAACCGGCCGTTAACCCTGACAACCCCTTAACTCGACGGGTCGGCCGTGGGATCGGCCCCTGACGGCACGCGCCCTGCTTTCGCCGGATTCAGCCGCGACTGAGACGGGTGCAGCCGAAAGGTCTTCCGATCCGCGTCCGGGAACGAGAACCCGCCGGCGTGGCCACGGCCAGCGGCACTCTTGTGACGAGACGCATCGCCCGATCACCCGCGACGGTCGATCGGGACATGCGGCTGGCGCGGCGACTGCTGGACGAAAGGAACCTGCCGATGAATGCGACTGACGTGATCAGCCAGGGCCTCGGGGCCCCCGGGGCCGAGATGTCGTTCTGGTCGATGTTCTGGGGCGCGCACTTCGTCGTGAAGTTCGTGATGCTCGGGCTGCTCGCCGCCTCCGTGTGGTGCTGGGCGATCATCATCGACAAGACCCTCCTGTTCACCCGCACGCGCCGGTCGATGGACCGGTTCGAGGAGGTGTTCTGGTCCGGCCAGTCGCTCGAGGAGCTCTATCGCGCGCTCGCGGACCGCCCGACGACCAGCATGGCTTCCGTGTTCGTCGCCGCGATGCGGGAGTGGAAGCGTTCGTTCGAGGGGCCGAACCGCGCGGTGATGGGGCTGACCCAGCGCATCGACAAGGTGCTGGACGTCACCATCCAGCGCGAGGTCGAGCGGCTCGAAAGCAAGCTGCTGATCCTGGCCACCATCGGCTCGTCCGCTCCCTTCATCGGCCTGTTCGGCACGGTGTGGGGCATCATGACGTCGTTCCGCTCCATCGCGGCCTCGAAGAACACCTCGCTCGCCGTCGTCGCGCCGGGCATCGCCGAGGCGCTGTTCGCCACGGCCATCGGCCTTTTCGCCGCCATTCCGGCCGTCATCGCCTACAACAAGCTGCAGGCGGAAGCGGCCAAGCAGCAGGCGCGGCTCGAGGGCTTCGCCGACGAGTTCTCCGCGATCCTGTCGCGACAGATCGACGAACGCATCGCGGCCTGAGGGGGACCACGCCATGGCCATGAGCGCCGCCGCATCGGGAGGCAAGTCGGGACGCCGCAGGCGCGGCGGGCGCCGGCACGCCCCCATCGCCGACATCAACATGACGCCGTTCATCGACGTCATGCTGGTGCTGCTGATCATCTTCATGGTGGCGGCTCCGCTGCTCACGGCGGGCGTGCCGCTCGACCTGCCGCAGACGCGCGCCGCTGCCCTCAACATCGACAAGCAGCCCCTGACCATCTCGGTGCGGGCCGACGGCAAGATCTACCTGATGGAGACCCCCATCGCGCTGGAGGAGATCACCGCCAAGCTCCAGGCCATCGCCAAGACCGGCCAGGACGAACGCATCTTCGTGCGCGGCGACAAGGCCATCGCCTATGGCCGGGTGGCCGAGGTCATGGCCGTCATCACGGCAGCCGGCTACCGCAAGGTCGCCCTGGTGACCGAGATCGAACAGAAGAAGTGACGGACGGGCTTCGAGGTTGATGGCGCTCCGCATCCCCACCGTCGACTGGTCGCAGCCGGGCATGGTCGTGTCCGGCTTTGCCCATGTCGCGCTGCTGGCGGCGACGCTGATCGCGTTCTCGGATGCGAAGCCCCTGGAAGACGTGACGGAATCGATCCCGGTCGAGGTGATCAGCGCGACCCAGTTCTCGCAGATGACCCGGGGCGAGACGACGGCGAAGGACGTCAGGCCCACGCCCCTGCCCCGCGCCGAGAAGCAGGCCGAGGTCCAGGAGACCAAGCCTGAGCCCATCGAGCTGAAGCGCGACATCCCGGTTCCGCCGGTCCGGCCGCCGGATCCGCCTGTCGAGCAGAAGGTCGCCGCCCTGCCCGTGCCGCCGGAGCGGCCGAAGGAGGACGAGGCCAAGGCGGCGGAAAAGGCGGCCGCCGAAAAGGCCGCGGCCGAGAAGGCCGAGGCCGAGGCGAAGGCGCGCGCGGAGGCTGCCGCCGCCAGGGCCGAGGCCCAGGCGCGGGCGAAGGCAGAGGCCGACGCGCGGGCCAAGGCCGAAGCGAAGGCCGAGGCCGAGGCGCTGGAGAAGGCACGCGCGGAGCAGGCGAAGGCGAAGGCCGAAGCGGAAGCGAAAGCCCGGGCCGAGGCAGACGCGAAAGCCCGCGCGGAGGCAGAGGCGAAGGCCCGCGCGGAGGCGCGCGCTAAAGCCGAGGCGGAGGCCGAGGCGAAGCGTCGGGAAACCGAAGCCCGGGTCCGTGCCGAAGAGGCGAAGCGACTGGCCGCGCTGGCCGCCGCGCAGGCGAAGCCCGAGCCGCCTAAGCCGCCCGCACCGGCGCCGCGCCCGGACGCCAAGCCCGAGACGAAGTTCGATCCCGCCGCCATCGAGAAGCTTCTGACGTCGAAGGAAAAGGCGGCCCAGGCGCCTTCGACCGCGCGCGAGATCAACCGCACGGCCTCGCTGGGAACGGCGACCGGCGGGGCGGCGCGCCTGTCGCAGAGCGAACTGGACGCCATCAAGGGCGCGATCATCGAGCAGATCAACGCGAAGTGGATCGTGCCGCCGGGGGCCGACACCAAGTCGGCGCGGGCCCCGCAAATCAGGTTCTCGCTCAATCCGGACGGATCGCTTCAGGGCGAGCCGCAGTTGATCAGCGAGCCGACGGACGCGATCTCGCGTGCGCTGGCCGAAAGCGCCATCCGTGCCATCAAGCGGGCGGCGCCCTATCGCATCCAGCCGCAGTTCGCCAACAAGTACCAGGACTGGCGGGACTGGAATTCGAAGTTCACGCCGCCGGAATTCTGACCATGCGCACAGCCATGAATCTCATCCGCGCCGGATTCACGGATCGAAATGGCGCCCTATCTCTGCCCGAACAGGGAAAAGCGATCTTGAAGAAAGCCATTCCAACCGCTCGCCCCACCACCGTGTCGCGCCGTCTCCTCCTCGCGGGAGCCGCCGGCCTGGGATTTGCGTCCCTTGCGCGCCTGGACCCGGCGCATGCCGAGATCTCCATCACCATCGACCGCGGCAACTTCCAGCCGATGCCGATCGCCATCACGGATTTCGGCGGCTCCGATCCCAATCTCGGCGCGCAGATCTCCGGCGTGATCACCAACAACCTGCGCCGCTCGGGCGTCTTCACGCCCATCGACAAGAAGGCCTTCGTGGAGAAGGCGTCGAACCCCGACGTCGCGCCGCAGTTCGATTCCTGGAAGGTCATCAACGCGCAGGCGCTGGTGACGGGGCGCATCACCCGCGATCCGTCCGGGCGGCTCAAGGCCGAGTTCCGGCTGTGGGACGTGTTCGCCGGCCAGCAGCTCACCGGCCAGCAGTATTTCACAGACCCGAACAACTGGCGGCGCGTCGCGCACATCATCTCGGACGCCATCTACTCCCGCCTCACCGGCGAGAAGGGCTTCTTCGACAGCCGCATCGTCTTCGTCGACGAGACGGGGCCGAAGGACAACCGCAAGAAGCGCCTCGCGCTGATGGACCAGGACGGTGCCAACCTGCGCTACCTGACCCGTGGCGACGACCTCGTCGTCACGCCGCGCTTCTCGCCGTCGAGCCAGGAGGTCACCT
>CAZJCW010000298.1:0-5108 GCA_964544365.1 uncultured Alsobacter sp. | reverse complement strand
GATGGCGACATCACCCACGTCGAGGGCAAGGTCGACCCCATCGCCGACATCGAGACCATCGAGACCGAGCTGATGCTCGCCGATCTCGAAAGCCTCGAGAAGCGGGTCGTCTCCCTGGAAAAGAAGGCGCGCGGCGGCGACAAGGACTCGAAGGAACAGCTCGATCTCGTGCAGCGTTGCCTCAAGCTGCTGCAGGAGGGCAAGCCCGCGCGCATGGTCGAGCGCAAGGCCGAGGAGGAGAAGAGCTTCCAGATGCTCGCGCTGCTCACCGCGAAGCCCGTTCTCTACGTCTGCAACGTCGAGGAGGCCGCCGCGCATGACGGCAACGCCTTCTCCGCCAAGGTCTTCGCGCGGGCGAAGGAGGAGGGCGCGGTCGCCGTCGTCGTCTCGGCGAAGATCGAGAGCGAGATCGCCGTGCTCGCCCCCGAGGAGCAGAAGGAATACCTCGAGGCCGTCGGTCTCGACGAGCCGGGCCTCAACCGGGTTATCCGGGCCGGCTACGACCTCCTGCATCTCGTCACCTATTTCACCGTCGGCCCGAAGGAGGCGCGGGCCTGGACGATCACGAAGGGAACGCGGGCACCCGCCGCGGCCGGCGTCATCCACACCGACTTCGAGAAGGGCTTCATCCGGGCCGAGACCATCGCCTACGCCGACTATGTCCAGCACAAGGGCGAGGCCGGCGCGCGCGACGCGGGGCGCTTCCGGCTCGAGGGGAAGGACTATGTCGTCGCCGACGGCGACGTGCTTCATTTCCGCTTCGCGAACTGAGGACGGCCGATGCAGGGTCCGGCACTCGAGGACTTCGTTCCAGGCACGGTGACGACCTATGGTCGGCGCCCGGTGACGCGTGAGGAGATCGTCTCGTTCGCCGCGCAGTTCGATCCCCAGCCCATGCATCTCGACGAGGCGGCAGCGGCGAAGTCGATGCTTGGCGGGCTGTCCGCATCGGGCTGGCACAGCTGTTCCCTGCTGATGCGGTTGATCGCCGACAACCTTCTGGCCGGTGGAACGGGCATGGGGGCGCCGGGCATCGACGAGGTGAAGTGGCTGCGTCCGCTGCGTCCGGGTGACGTTCTCAGCGTCCGCCAGACGATCCTGGATGTTCGCACGTCCGCGACGCGCCCCGACCGGGGCTATGTCCGCTTCCGCTTCGAACTGCTGAACCAGGCCGGCGAGGTGGTCATGGAACAGGTGAACAGCATCATCTTCGGCCGCCGTGTCGCCGGAGGCGCGCCATGACGGCCTTCTACGAGGATGCCGTCATCGGCGAGTCGCTGGCCCTCGGCAGCCACACGTTCACGGCGGACGAGATCAAGGCCTTCGCGGCCGCCTACGATCCGCAGCCGTTCCACCTCGACGAGGAGGCGGCCAGGGCCAGCCATTTCGGCGGGCTGTGCGCCTCCGGATGGCACACCTGCGCGATCTGGATGCGGCTCATGATCGATGCCGTCGACCGCGCCCGGGTCGACGCGCTGGCGCGCGGCCTGCCGGTTGCCGAACGTGGCCCGTCGCCGGGTTTCCGTGACCTGAGATGGCTGAAGCCGGTCTATGCGGGCGATACGATCACCTACAGCGCCACGCTCATCGACAAGCGGGTATCCGCCTCGCGGCCGGGCTGGGGGCTGGTGACGCACCGCAATGCGGGGGTCAACCAGAAGGGTGAGCGCGTCCTGGAGTTCACCGCCTCTGCCTTCCTGCAGCGGCGGCCGGACTGAGCGCGCGGCCTACGGCATCAACTGCCCGCCGTTCACTTCGAGCACCTGCCCGATCATGTAGCCGGACAGGGCGTCCGAGGCCAGGAACAGGAAAGCGCCGACGCAGTCGTCCGGGGTGCCGACGCGGCCCATCGGAACGCTCTGGCGCATCGCCTCGATCTGCTGGGCGTTCGACCAGCGCTCGTGGAACGGCGTCATGATCACGCCCGGCGCAACCGCGTTGACCCGGATCCTGTCGGCCCACAGTTCCTTGGCGATGCCGCGGGTGAACGTCGAGACGAACCCCTTGGACGCGGCATAGAGCACCGCCCCTCCCCCGCCCCCGTTGCGCGCCGCGATGGAGGTCACGTTGACGATGGCGCCGCCCCCCGAAGCCTTCATCACCGGCTGCACCTCGCGCGTCATGGCCACGACGGAGAGCGCATTCAGGTTCATGACGCGATGGTAGTGCTCGTCGGTCAGCTCCGGCAGCGAAACGCGCCCGAGCATGCCGCCGGCGTTGTTCACGAGCACGTCGACACGTCCGAAGCGAGCCACCGTCTCCGCGACGAGGCGCCGGGGCACGTCCGGCTGCGCGATATCGCCGTGCACGGTCGCCGCCTTGCCACCCGCAGCGACGATTCCCGCCGCCACCGCCTCCGCCGCGTCGCGGCTCGCGTTGAAGTGCACCATCACCGATGCGCCATTCGCCGCGAACGCTGCAGCCGCAGCCGCGCCGATGCCGGTCGACCCACCGGTCACGAGCACGACCTTGCCGGCGAGATCGGGAATGGAAAGCTGGGCCATGGGACGTTTCCTCGTTTATTTGCGCCAGTTGCGACCGCGAGGGTCGTTCAGCCTGCGCGGACAGTCGTCCGCGGCCACGACGCGGTCAAGCCCGTCGCCCCCTCCCCCCGCCCGACGCGGACATCCAGGGCTTGGGTCAGTGCCCTTCGAAGCGGATCAGCGTCCGGACCGGAACGCCGAGGGCGCGCAACTTGTCCGCGCCGCCGAGGTCGGGGAGGTCGATGACGAAGATCGCCGCGACGACGTCGGCGCCGATGCGCTGCAGCAGCTTCACCGCGGCGGTCGCGGTTCCGCCGGTCGCGATCAGGTCGTCGACAAGGATCACGCGCTCGCCCTTGCCCACCGCGTCCTCGTGCATCTCCATCTCGTCGATGCCGTATTCCAGCGAATAGGCGATGGACACCACCGCATGGGGCAGCTTGCCCTTCTTGCGGATCGGGACGAAGCCGGCCGACAGCTGGTGCGCCACCGCGCCGCCGAGGATGAAGCCGCGCGCCTCGATGCCCGCGATCTTGTCGACCTTCAGGCCCGCATAAGGCTGCACCAGTTCGTCGACCGTCCGGCGGAACGCGCGGGCATCGCCCAGCAGGGTGGTAATGTCGCGGAACATGATCCCGGGCTTGGGATAGTCCGGGATCGTGCGGATGGCGTCCTTGAGATCGAGCATCGACGGGTCCGTCGTTCGCGTTTCAATGTGATGATAGCGGAGCGGCCGTGCCGATCCAGCTTGGAGGAAGAACCATGACCAACCAGAGCTCGTCTGCCGGCGACCGGGGCGTCGTCGTCACGGATCTCGACATCCCCTTCGGTCGCCTCGTGCTGTTCTTCTTCAAGGCCGGCCTTGCGGCCATACCGGCGACGATCGCGGTGTGGCTCGTGCTGGCGCTGGTCATGGGCGCTGCGGGCACCCTCTTCGGCGGCGGTCCATGGTGGCGCGGCGGCTGGATGATGATGCACTGATCACGCGCCAAGAACCCGCCCCGCCACCGCGTCCAGCTTCGCAAGCAGCGCCGGATCGCGGTGCGCCGGGGCGGTCATGATTGCGAAATCGAGCGCCTTGTGGGATCCCGCAGGGCAGTCCTCGCGCTCGGCGGGGAAATCCCGCGCGAGGCGTGCGACGACGCGCCGTGCCTTCTCCGTGTTGGAATGCATGACCTCGATCACGGACTTGACGTCGACATGGTCGTGCTCGGGATGCCAGCAGTCGAAATCCGTCACCATCGCCAACGTCGCATAGGTGATCTCGGCCTCGCGGGCCAGCTTGGCTTCCGGCATCGCCGTCATGCCGATCACGTCGTAGCCCAGCCCCTTGTAGGTCAGGGACTCGGCATAGGACGAAAACTGCGGCCCCTCCATGCAGACGTAAGTCCCGCCCTTTCGGACGGCGACATCCTCGGCCTGCGCAGCCTCGGCGAGACGCGCGGCGAGGCGCGGCCCGACAGGGTGGGCCATCGACACATGGGCCACGCAACCGATGCCGAAGAAGCTGGACGGGCGCCCGTGGGTGCGGTCGACGAACTGATCGACGATCAGGAACAGTCCCGGCGGAAGATCCGGCTTGAACGAGCCGCACGCCGACAGCGAAACGATGTCCGTGACGCCGGCGCGCTTCAGCGCGTCGATGTTGGCCCGGGCGTTGATCTCGGAGGGCGGAATCCGGTGTCCCCGCCCGTGCCGCGGCAGGAAGACGATCTCGGTCGAGCCGATGCGGCCACGGCGCAGAGCGTCGGACGGCTGGCCCCATGGGCTCGCGACGACCTCTTCGCGAACGTCTTCCAGGCCGGGCAGGTCGTAGATGCCCGAGCCGCCGATGATGCCGAGAATGGCCTTCGCCATGTGCTGCCTCCTGCCGAGTCTGCCGAAGGGTATTGCGCGGAATGGACCGGCGGAAGGGGCGGAGTCGCCCATCCCCCGATGGACGCGAGAAGGGGGTCCGCAAACGCAAGAGGCCCCGGCTCTGCCGGGGCCTCTCGATGACGACGGCCTTGCGGTCGATCAGGCGTGGGCGTGGCCCTCGACGCGCGACCAGATGCGCTTCTTCGTGAAGTAGAGCAGGCCGGCGAAGACGAGCAGGAAGAGCATCACCTTGAGGCCCAGTTCCTTGCGTGCCTCGAGATGCGGCTCGGCGGCCCACATCAGGAAGGCGGTCACGTCCTTCGAGTACTGGGCGACGGTCTCCGGAGCCTGCGGACGACCGCTGGCGTCCTTCGGGTACTCGACCTGACCGTCGTTCAGCACCTTCGGCATCGCGATGACGTGGCCGGGGAAGTACTTGTTGTAGTACTTTCCGTCCGGCAGGGCGAAGCCGGCCGGCGGGTCCTCGTAGCCGTTCAGGAGCGCCGCAAGGTAGTCCGGACCCTGCTCGACATACTGGGTGAAGATGTCGAACACGAACCACGGGAAGCCGCGCTCGTAGGTCCGGGCCTTGGCCATGACCGACAGGTCGGGCGGATAGGCACCGCCATTGGCAACCATCGCCTGCTGCGGGTTGGCGAAGGGCGAGACGAAGCGGTCGGCCGGGCGGCCAGGCCGCTCGAACATGTCGCCGGAGTCATTGGGGCCGTCCTGGACCTTGTACTCGGCCGCCAGCGCCTTGACCTGCGC
>CAZJCW010000297.1:0-5155 GCA_964544365.1 uncultured Alsobacter sp. | reverse complement strand
CCGCCCGCGAGCGCGAACGCCCCGGTCCCCCCGCCCCGCATGGCCCGGCCCGGCCCGGCCATCCCCGGCCTCGGGTCGGCCGGGCGGAAGGCGTGGGTCCCCGGGCCGGGCCCGGGGACGATCAGGGAACGACGATGCAAGGGCGCGAACGGCGACGTCCCTTCACTGGCGTCCGGCCTTTACTCCGCGACAGCGGTCAGGTCGATCTGCGCCAGGATGTCGGCGGGGTTTCCGCCGCCCATCAGCACGTCGGCCGCGCCGAGGCCCATCGGGTTCTTCGACTTGGCCGTCACCACCAGCCGGTTCGGCTTGGCGACGAATCGGGCGACGGCGGCGGCCACGGCCTTGGCGGAGGGCGTTCCCCCGAGCAGCGCCGGGATCATCATCTGGGCCGCGCCGCCCAGTTCCTTGCGCAACTGGTCGGCCGTCTTCTTCTGCCGCCGCGACTCGCGGTCGAGGACGCGCTCGAAGAGGCCGCGGTTGTCGATGGTCAGGGCGACCTGCTTCACCGTGGCGCCGAACAGCGCGATCTGCGCCATGGTGGCATCGCCGGCAAAGACGTCGCGCGTGACGTTGCCGATCGTGCCGCGCAGGACGATGGCGCCCATGTTGACGCCCTGGACGCTGACATTGCCGATCGACAGGTCGTTGTCCGCCTCGCGCCAGCGGGCGTCGAAGCCCATCGACAGGTCGACGTCCTTGTAGCCCAGCGCAATGAGGTCCTTGAGCCCGTCCTCGGAGGTCGCGGGCGGAATGTCCATCGTCAGGCGGTCGAGGCCGAGGCGCAGCGCGGTCGGAATACCGCTGATGGGGTCCGTGGCCGAGACCTCCAGCGCCTTCAGGCCCAGGCGCGTCGGGGCTGGCGTGCCCTTGGTGGCGGGAACGCGCAGCTCGACGTCGCGCACCGCGAAGGTGCCGAGTTCGGGGATGAGCTTGCGAACGTCGAAGTCGCTCGGGTCGAAGTCCGGTTGGCCGAGCGTCTCGCGCAGGCCGCTGAAGGTCGATGCGAACGAGAAGCCGCTGTGCAGGATCGTCCCGATCCGGACCTGCGTTTCCTTGTCGCCGAACTCCAGTGCTTCCATGCGCATCTCGCTCGGGCGTCCGACAGCGGCGCCGGAGTAGGACATGCGGCCGATGCGCCCGGTCCCGTCGGTGGCCGACGGACCGGCGAACCGCAGGTCGGTCGCCTCCACGAGGCCGACATCGCTGGCCTCCATCATGTCGGCGAGCGCATTGACGAGGCGGCTCCGCTCCAGCGGCGGCAGGTTCTGCATCTCGTGCTCGGGCTTCGTCGCCAGTTCCTGCACGATCGGCAGCCAGGGCTCCTTGGACGGCCGCACCTTGAAGTCCTTGCCGACGATGCGCCCGACCTCGACCTTGCCGATCGGCTTGCCTTCCTTGTCCATGGTCGTGGCCGAGATGCCGTCGATCCCGAAGGTGGCGTAACCGACACGCGCGGCCGTGTCGCCGGGCCCGGCCTTCTCGGTGTAGGACTTGGCGATCCAGGGGAGGTCGATCGCCGTCGCCGCCATGGGGCCGAATTCGCCCTTGCTCGTCGGGTGTTCGGTCGACTGGCTGTCGAAGCTTCCGCCGGAGATGGCCAGGGACCGGACGACACCGTTGGCGAGGCCGAACAGGCGGACGTCGCGATACACGAATGTCGAGGTGATGCCGCCTTGCACGGCGGACGCGCTGATCTCCGGGATCGCGACCGATTCGGCCGTCAACCGCGCCATGCGCGCCGACATCGGCTCCGTGGATGCCGGGTCGAAGATCGCGCGCACGTCCGCCGCCGTCATGGTGCCGCCGACGACGTCGACGCGCGGGATCGCGTAGCGGGCGCCGGCTGCTTCGAACCTGAGACCGTCGACGGTGAAGTTCGACGCGGCGAGCGCCGACGACACCAGCCCTTGCCGCTGCAGCACGATCCGCTCGATGCTGCCGCGCGCCCCGGAGCCGGAGGTGACCACCACATCCCGGATCGCGACCCGGCCCGACAGCGGCTCCACCTGGACCGAGCCGATGCCGACGGCGCTCCCGGGTGCGACGGCTTCCCGGATGAGCCGCTCCGCCGATGCCTGCAGCATCCAATGGCCACCCGCATAGGCGCCGACGCCGAGAAGCGCGAACACGGACACCGTCGAGCCGAAACGCCGAAGCCGCGAAGTCATCCTGGAAGTCTCCCGAGCCGGGCACGCGGCGCTCACGCCGCGGTGCGATCGCCCGATGCGTAGCATGTCCCGGTAAACAACGTTTTCGTCAGGGGCGCGGGCCAACCGGCCGCGGAATCAGAACATTTGCACGCGAACGCGGCGGCATCATGGAGGCGCCTCGTCGCGCCGTCAGATCGTGAAGCTGGTCCCGCAGCCGCATGACGCGGTGGCGTTGGGGTTGGCGACCCGGAAGGACTGGCCCATCAGGTCGTCGACGAAATCCAGCGTCGACCCTTCGACGAAGGGGAGGGACACCGCGTCCACCAGCACCTCGACTCCGTCGCGCTCGATGACGAGGTCGTCAGGCTGCACGGTCGTGTCGAAGCCGAACTCGTACTGGAAGCCTGAACAGCCGCCGCCGCTGACGCTGACGCGCAGGCGCGAGCCCGGCGGCTCCTTCGCCGCGATCGCCTGGATCCGGCGGGCCGCCCGCTCGGTCACGGTGAACGGGGAGGCTGGGGCTTCGACCATCGTCATGGGGGCACCGGGGGTTGACGACACTTGCATTCCGTCAGGACCGGAACGTAAGTGCCATCAGGGTGAACTTCAACCGGAGGCCCGGACGTGTCGCGAGAGCGTGAGCGCGGACGCTTCGATCGCTGGCGGGCGCCATGGGCCGCCGATCCCGCCGAAAGTCGCGGCCGGCTGGTGTCCGAACCCGGCTCGCCGACCCGCAGCGAATTCCAGCGCGACCGGGACCGGATCGTCCATGCCACGGCCTTTCGGCGGCTGAAGCACAAGACACAGGTCTTCGTCTACCACGAGGGGGACCACTACCGGACCCGCCTGACCCACACCATCGAGGTCGCGCAGATCACCCGCTCGATCGCCCGTGCCCTCGGCCTCGACGAGGATCTGGCGGAAGCGCTGGCCCTGTCGCATGACCTCGGCCACACGCCGTTCGGCCACACGGGCGAGGATGCGCTCGACGCCTGCATGGCCGGCCATGGCGGCTTCGACCACAACGCGCAGGCCCTGCGCATCGTGACCCGGCTGGAACAGCGCTACGCCGCGTTCGACGGGCTCAACCTCGCCTGGGAAACGCTGGAGGGGCTCGTCAAGCACAACGGGCCGCTCGTCGATGCGGCCGGAGCGCCGCTGGCCCGCTACCGCGAGCGCGGCGTCCCGGCCGCGATCCTCGAATACGACCGTCGCCACGACCTGTGGTTGTGGTCGCAGCCGAGCGCCGAGGCGCAGGTCGCGGCGGTCGCCGACGACATCGCCTATGATGCCCACGACATCGACGACGGGCTGCGGGCGGGCCTCTTCACGCTCGAGGCCCTGCGGTCGGTGCCGCTTGTCGACGCCCTGCTGCGCGAGATCGAGGTGGCATGGCCGGGCCTGGAGCGCAGCCGCGTCATCCACGAACTGGGACGGCGCCTCATCACGCGGTTCGTCGAGGACGTCATCGGCGAGAGCGAACGGCGGATCGCGGCACTCGATCCGGCCGATGCCGACGCGGTGCGCCGCGCGCCCGGTGCCGTGGTCGCCTTCAGCGCGGCGATGACCGCTGCCGACGCCGACATCAAGCGGTTCCTGTTCGCCAACATGTACCGGCACCCCAGCGTCGTGGTGGTGCGCCAGCAGGCCGACCGGGTGGTGCGCGACCTGTTCGCCCGGTTCGGCGACGATCCGTCCCTGATGCCGGAAGAGTGGCGTCGCGGTCTCGAGGACGCCTCGACGGACCGCCGGGTGCGCCGCGTGGCGGACTACATCGCCGGCATGACGGACCGCTACGCGCTGCTGGAACACCGTCGGCTGTTTGACGTCACCCCGGAATTGCGTTAGGCGCGCAACCGCCGAAAGCCGCCCTTCCGCCGCTCCCTGTGCTGCGTCCCGGCCGTTCCCGCAACCGGTCCGCAGATCGCCCGAGGCTTGATCCGATGAACATTTTCAACGACTTCCAGCGCCGGGTCGCCGCCGCAGTTGAAAAGCTGGCGCAGGCCGGCTCGCTGCCCGCCGGCCTCGACACGGGCCGGATCGTCGTGGAACCGCCGCGCGATCCCTCCCACGGCGACCTCGCGACGAATGTCGCCATGGTGCTCGCCAGGGACGCGGGCCTGAAGCCGAGGGCGCTGGCCGATCTCGTCGTCGGACTGTTGTCGGCAGAGCCCGGCGTGCGTGCGGTGGAGGTCGCCGGCCCGGGCTTCATCAACATCCGCCTCGACGAAGGCGTCTACCGGGATGTCGTGCGGGCGGTGGTCGGGGCCGGTCCGGCGTTCGGCCCGCCCGAAGCGGCAGACCCGGTTCCGGTCAACGTCGAGTATGTCTCCGCCAATCCGACCGGACCGATGCACGTCGGGCACGGTCGTGGCGCGGTCTTCGGCGACGCCTTGGCCAATCTTCTGGCCTTCGCCGGCCGCAAGGTGACGCGCGAGTACTACATCAACGACGCCGGAGCGCAGGTCGACGTGCTCGCCCGGTCCGCTTTCCTGCGCTACCGCGAGGCGCTCGGCGAGGATATCGGCACGATTCCGGAGGGGCTTTATCCGGGTGACTACCTCAAGCCCGTCGGCGCGGCGCTCGCGGCCGCGCATGGCCGCGCGCTCCTCGACCAGCCGGAGGCGCAGTGGCTCGCTCCCGTGCGCGAGACGGCCATCGCCATGATGATGGACATGATTCGCACCGATCTCGCCGCGCTGGACATCCGTCACGACGTGTTCTTCTCGGAGCGCTCGCTCGCAACGGGGCCCGTCGATGCCATCGCTGCCCTGATCGCCGAGTTGCGGAGCCGGGATCTCGTCTACGAAGGCCGACTGGCGCCGCCCAAGGGCCAGCCCGTGGAGGATTGGGAGGACCGGGAGCAAACCCTGTTCCGCGCGACCGCGTTCGGCGACGACGTCGATCGGCCGCTGCTGAAGTCCGACGGCTCCTACACCTATTGTGCCTCCGACATCGCTTATCACGCGTCGAAATTCGCCCGCGGCTTCGGCGTGATGATC
>CAZJCW010000296.1:0-5242 GCA_964544365.1 uncultured Alsobacter sp. | reverse complement strand
TGTCGCTTTCCTCGGCCACGAGCGGCTCGTGCGCCTCGCGCACCGTCGTCCGGCGCGTCTTGGTGCGCCCCCCGAGCGCCTTGCCGAAGATGTCGCCGAGCGAGATCGCGCCCACGGAGGCACCCGGCATGTTGGGCAGCTCGAACATCGGCAACCCGCCGCCGGCCTGCTGGAACTCGATCTCGATCTCCTTGTCGTCCAGTTCGCCGGCCCGCAGCTTGCGGCGGAACGCATCGCGGGTGGAGGCGCTCGATCCGGGCCCGACCAGGGCGTCGAGCACCCGTTCCTCGGCGGACTTCTGCGCGCGGGCCTGCACGTCCTTGCGGCGGGCTTCCTTGACGAGGCCGATGCCGACCTCGACGAGGTCGCGGACGATCTGCTCCACGTCGCGACCGACATAGCCCACCTCGGTGAACTTGGTCGCCTCGATCTTGAGGAAGGGCGCGCCGGCCAGCCGCGCCAGCCGCCGGGAGATCTCGGTCTTTCCGCAGCCCGTGGGCCCGATCATGAGGATGTTCTTGGGCAGAACCTCCTCGCGCATCGTGCCGGTGAGCTGCTGGCGGCGCCACCGGTTCCGCAGGGCGATGGCGACGGCGCGCTTGGCATCGCGCTGGCCGACGATGTGGCGGTCGAGTTCGGAAACGATCTCGCGGGGAGAGAACGTGGTCATGGCACCGTCCCAAAGTGTCCGCTTTCGCAGACCATGAAGTAAACCCGGCCGTCGGTGGTCTCGCGTTCGCCTTCAGGGACGAACCCGGCCTTGGCGTAGGCGGCGATGGCGCGCGCGTTGGCCGGATCGGGATCGATCACGAAGCGCGGGACGCCCTGCGCGAAGCCGTGGCGGAGGAACCGGCGCAGGAACGCCGAGCCGTGTCCCCGACCCAGCCATTCCGGCGGCCCGATGAAGGGGTCGACGCCCAGGGTTCCGGGCGGCTGGTCCGGAAAGGGAACGTCCTCCGGATCGCCGAAGACCTGCCAGCTCTGCACGTAGGCGAAGGGATCCCCGTCGCGCGACACGACATACGAGGCCACCCACGGCAGATCCAGGCCTTCCTCGATCAACGCGATTTCGTGATCCGGATCGCCCCACCACTCCATGACATGCGGTTGCGCAAGCCAGTCCCGCAGCAGCCCGAGATCCGTCACGGCCACGGGACTGAAGCGGTAGCCGTCCGCCTCGAAAGACCCGTTCATGCGTCGGCCAGGCTTTCGATCACGACGTTCGCATTGGTGTAGACGCAGATATCGGCCGCGATGCCGAGGCTGCGACGCACGATCGCCTCGGCGTCGAGCTCGGTGTTCTCGATCAGGGCGCGGGCGGCGGCCAGAGCGTAGTTGCCTCCCGATCCGATGGCCATGACACCGTACTGGGGTTCGAGCACGTCGCCGGTGCCGGACAGGACCAGGCTCGTCTGCCGGTCGGCGACCAGCAGCATCGCCTCCAGGCGCCGCAGGTAGCGGTCGGTGCGCCAGTCCTTCGCGAGCTCCACGCAGGAGCGCATCAGCTGGCCGGGGTACTGTTCCAGCTTGGTCTCGAGCCGCTCGAAGAGGGTGAATGCGTCGGCGGTCGCGCCGGCGAAACCCACGATCACGTCGCCCTTCGCGAGCCGGCGGACCTTGCGGGCGTTCGCCTTCATGACGGTCTGGCCGAGGCTGACCTGCCCGTCGCCGCCGATGACCACCTGGCCCCTGTGGCGAACCATGCAGATCGTTGTGGCGCGCCAGCGCCCGTCGTCCGTTCCGGTCATCGTCCCGCGTTCCTGCCAGAAGAATGACCATGATGTAGGCGACCGGAGGCGGGATACCAACACCCAAGCGATGCGTGCCTCTTTTCTGATCACCCTGCCTGGCACCCGCCCTGCGCCAACCACCGTCGCCGGCGGCGGCGGCGAAGTGCACATTGAAGCGGCAGCAGCAGTGGCGTTCAGGCACGCGAGTTGCTAGAAGCCCGCCCTGAGCCCTGGCTCGCCGGATGAGGAGACACCGATGCGTGCCGCGAGCCTGTCGCGCAAGACCGCCGAGACCGACATCGCCGTCAGCATCGGGCTGGACGGGACGGGAGCGTCCACCATCCGCACGGGCGTGGGTTTCCTCGACCACATGCTGGAGCTGTTCGCGCGCCACGGCCTGTTCGACGTCACCGCCACATGCGCGGGCGACCTGCATGTCGACCAGCACCACAGCGTCGAGGATATCGGCATCGCGCTCGGCCAGGCCTTCGCCAGGGCGCTCGGCGACAAGAAGGGCATCCGCCGCTATTCCTGCGTCCACCTGCCGATGGACGAGACGCTGACGCGGGTCAGCATCGACATTTCGGGGCGCCCGTTCCTGGTCTTCCGCACGACCTTCACCCGGGAGAAGATCGGCGACTTCGACACCGAACTCGTTCGCGAGTGGTTCCAGGCCTTCGTGATGAACGCCGGCATCACGGCGCATGTCGAGACGCTCTACGGCGAGAACAGCCATCATATCGCCGAAAGCTGCTTCAAGGGTCTCGCCCGCGCGCTGCGGGAAGCGGTCGCCGTCGATCCCCGCGACGCGGACCGCATTCCGTCCACGAAGGGCTCGCTCTGAGGGCACCATGACCAGCTATCTCGTCCACGTTCCCGTCACGGCGCAGCCTGGCGCCGTCGCCGGCCTGGACCGGGCGGTGTTCGTGAAGGACCGCGTCCATTTTCTCGCCTTCCTGTTTCCGGTCCTGTGGCTCCTCTATCACCGCGCATGGCTGGCGCTTCTCGGCTATGTCGTGGCGGCCGGCGCGCTGGTGTTCCTCGAGACCCTCGCGGGCTTTCCGGACGGCGCCGTGGCAGCCAGCCAGTTCGTGCTGAGCGGAGCGCTGGCGGTGTTCGCGAGCGATGTGCGGAGCTGGACCCTGTCGCGCCGCGGGTTCCGCTTCGTGGACGTGGTGTCCGCCGTCGACGAGGACGACGCCGCCCGCCGCTTCTGCGACCGGTGGCTCTCGGCGGCCGCCCCGGCGCTTCGCCCGGCGCCCGCCGGCGTGGCCCGGACCGGCGGTGCGTCGTCCTACCAGCCCGTCGTCGGACTGTTCCCCGAGGCCGGGCGGTCATGACCGTCGCCATCATCGACTACGGCTCGGGCAACCTTCATTCGGCCCACAAGGCCTTCGAACGGGCGGCGCGCGAAGCCGGCCTCGCCATGCCGGTGGTCGTGTCCAGCGATCCGGAGACGGTGCTGGCGGCCGAACGGATCGTGCTGCCGGGCGTCGGCGCCTTCGCCGACTGCCGCGCCGGGCTCGACGCCGTGCCAGGCATGGTCGAGGCCCTCGAGGAAGCGGTCCGCCGGCGCGGCAAGCCGTTCCTCGGCATCTGCGTCGGCATGCAGCTGATGGCCGACCGCGGGCTGGAATACGTGACCAGCCAGGGGCTGGGCTGGATCGGCGGGGACGTGGCAATGATCCAGCCGTCCGACCCGGACCTGAAGATCCCGCACATGGGCTGGAACACCCTCGACTCCCGCCGCGAGCACGCGATCCTCGCCGGGATCCCGACGGGGCCGGACGGCTGGCACGCCTATTTCGTCCACTCGTACCACCTCGTCACCAGCGACGCGGCGAGCCTCGTCGCCACGACGGACTATGGCGGCACGGTCACGGCGGTGGTCGGCCGCGACAACCTCGTCGGAACGCAGTTCCATCCCGAGAAGAGCCAGACGCTGGGGCTCGCCCTCATCACGAACTTCCTGAGGTGGCGCCCGTGATCCTCTTCCCCGCGATCGACCTCAAGGAAGGGCGTTGCGTCCGTCTCGTCCAGGGCGACATGGCGCAGGCCACGGTCTTCAACGACGATCCGGCCGCGCAGGCGCTGGATTTCGAGCGGCAGGGCTTTTCGTGGCTGCATCTCGTCGATCTCGACGGTGCCTTCGCCGGCCGGCCGGTGAACGCGGCGGCCGTCGACGAGATCCTGTCGACGACGACGCTGCCGACCCAGCTCGGCGGCGGCATCCGCGACATGCGGACGGTGGAGGGGTGGCTGGCCCGGGGGGTGCGGCGCGTCATCATCGGGACGGCGGCGGTGCGCGACCCGGAATTCGTGCGGGAAGCGGCACGGTTGTATCCGGGCCGGGTGGCCGTCGGGATCGACGCGAAGGACGGCCGGGTGGCCGTCGAAGGCTGGGCGCACCTCTCCGAGATGTCGGCCGAAGACCTCGGGCGGCGCTTCGAGGACGCCGGCGTCGCGGCGATCGTCTACACGGACATCGCGCGCGACGGCGTGCTCAAGGGACTGAACATCGAGGCGACGCTGGGGCTGGCCAACGCGGTCGGCATTCCGGTCATCGCCTCCGGCGGCCTCGCCTCGATCGAGGATGTCAAGCGCATGCTGGAGCCGGACTGCGCGGTGCTGGAGGGCGCGATCACCGGGCGTGCGCTGTATGACGGACGGCTCGATCCGGTCGAGGCCCTTGCCCTCATCGCCTCGCGGCGCGGCGCGGAACGGCCCGTCGAGGGAGCGTCCCGTGCTTAAGGTCCGGGTCATTCCCTGCCTCGACGTCAAGGACGGGCGCGTGGTCAAGGGCGTCCAGTTCATGGAGCTCAAGGACGCCGGCGACCCCGTGGAGAGCGCGATCGCCTACGACGCGGCGGGCGCCGACGAGTTGTGTTTCCTCGACATCACCGCCAGCCACGAGAACCGGGGCATCATTCTGGACGTCGTGACCCGCACGGCTGAGGCCTGCTTCATGCCGCTGACGGTGGGCGGCGGCGTGCGCACGGTGGACGATATCCGCGCGCTGTTGCTGGCCGGGGCGGACAAGGTCTCGATCAACACGGCGGCCGTGAACGACCGGCAGTTCGTCCGGCGCGCCGCCGAGAAGTTCGGCGTGCAGTGCATCGTGGTCGCCATCGACGCCAAGCTTGTGTCGGGCGAGGGCGAGACGGAGCGGTGGGAGATCTTCACCCATGGCGGGCGCCGGCCGACCGGCATCGACGCCATCGGCTTCGCCGAGGAGGTCTGCGAGCTCGGGGCGGGCGAGATCCTGCTGACGTCCATGGACCGCGACGGCACGCGCGTCGGCTACGACGTCGCCCTGACCCGCGCCATCGCCGATGCGGTGCCGGTGCCGGTGATCGCCTCCGGCGGGGTCGGGTCGCTCGACCACCTGGTGGCCGGCGTCACCGAGGGCCATGCGAGCGCGGTGCTTGCCGCGTCGATCTTCCATTTCGGCCAGCATACGGTGCGCGAGGCCAAGGAGCGCATGGCGGCGGCCGGCATTCCCGTGAGGATGA
>CAZJCW010000295.1:0-5245 GCA_964544365.1 uncultured Alsobacter sp. | reverse complement strand
ATATCGCGGATGCAACCGAACATGCGCTTGTTGAAGATGTGGTGGAGCTGGGCGAGGCACCAAGCTTCGGTGTCGGTGTGAGCGATCGAGACGTCGGCTTCGGTCTCCGGCGGATACTGTCCAAGCAGGCGACGGTTTTCGCCGATGTCGATGTTGCGCACGCCACGGGCGAACATGTCGCGGGCGCGGGACGCCGCGATGGCTTTCGCATCCAGCCCGAGTTGCTGGACAATGGCCATCTGGTCGGCCACCACCCACTCCCGGTAGATCTTGTTCTCCAAGATCATGCAGTCCGCGACCGTGCGTGACACGAACGTGCGATCGGTCGGCTTGCCAAAGTGGCCGTACTGGGTGTGCTTGCCCACCCCGGTGACGAGGTGGGAGGTGTAGAAGCCGTCCACATCGTTGCCGCGCCAGATCACCTGTGTCGCCATGCCGCGACGCTCGGGGAAGGAGACGAGGCGCTGGATGGTGTCGTGCACCACCTCCTCGCGGGAATAAAGCGCGCCGGTCGTGTGATAGAGAACAGCGTTGTGCGTGTAGTGCGAGTAGATGAGCCCGATGTCGCGCTCGTCCCAGATCTTGTGGGTGCAGCGCACGATGTAGTCGACGATGTCCGTGTAGCAGTCGTCGAAGCCGCGCAGGCTCTGTACCCGCGGCCGGCCGGTTGGTGCCAGGTCAACATAGTCGCGCCGCTCCACTTGCAGCACAGCGCCGCCGTGGGTCGCCCCGTTTGCAGTCATCTCGCTCATCGCCCGACCCTTCCTCGCCATGTCCGGTATCCTATCCTTCAGTGCTGGCCCGGCACCGGGCGCTGCAGCCATTGCAATCGCAGGGCGGCCGCCCGGCGATGTCCCTCCAGCCCCTCGCTGGCGCTCTGCCGCACCGCCGACGGGGCGACGGCATCGACACCGCGCTCGTCCAGCCACTGGTGTGTGCAGATCTTGACGTAGGACCCGACCCATAGGCCGCCCGTGTAGCGGCCGGCGCCACCCGTTGGCAGGGTATGGTTGGTGCCGCAGCACTTGTCGGAATAAACGACGCTGGCGAGCTTGCCGATGAAAAGCGACCCGTAGTTGCGCAGCTTCTTGGCCGTGGAATGCGGATCGGCCGTGTGGACCTGCAGATGCTCGGCCGCGACGTGGTCCGAATAGGCGATCATTGTCGCCTCGTCGTCGCACAGCACGATCTCGCCGCCATTGTCCCACGACGTCCCTGCCACTCCCGCCGTCGACAGGTCCTTCAGTTGGCGCTCTACTTCCTTCAGCGTCGCTTCCGCGAGCGCCCAGTCGGTGGTGATGAGGCCGACCCTGGTGTGGATGTCATGCTCGGCTTGGGCCAGCAGGTCAGTCGCGATGGTGGCGGCGTCGCCGCTGGAATCAGCCACCACGAAGATCTCGCTCGGTCCGGCGAGTTGGTCGATGCCGACCGGACCGAACACCTGCCGCTTGGCCTCGTTCACGTAGGCGTTGCCTGGGCCGAAGATCTTGTCCACCGCCGGCACGGACTGCGTCCCGAATGCCATGGCCGCGATCGCCTGGGCGCCCCCGATGCGGAAGATGCGGTCGGCGCCGGAAAGGTGGCAACCGGCGATCATGGCGGGATGGGCCGTCGGTGGCAGGCAGGCGATGACCTCCTCGCAACCGGCGACTTTCGCGGGCACCAGCGTCATGATGGGCGCCGAGAGCAACGGGTAACGGCCTCCCGGCACATAACATCCGACGCGCCGGATCGGAATGACCCGATGCCCTAGATGCAGCCCGGGAAGAGGCTCGACCTCAAGCGGCAGGATCGTCGCCAGTTGGGACTGCGCAAAGTCGCGCACGCGAGCGATGGCGAACTCCGTGTCGGCTCGCGTCTGCGGGTCGAGCGCAGCCACTGCGGCCTCTCGCTCGTCGGTTGTCACTTCAAGAACGAATGTCTCCATACGGTCGAACTGCAATGTGTAGCGTCGGACGGCGTCGTCGCCTCCGTGGCGCACGTCACGCAGGATGCCCGCCACGGTGACGCCGATGGCGGCCGCCTCTGCCGCTGCGCCCGGCCGCGGAGCCTTCAGGTAGCGCGTTCCGGACATCGGCGCGGCAGGTTCGGCGTTCATCTTCAATTCCTTTCAGCCATAGCGAGAAGGGCCGCTGCGGTGTCGCTCCGCAGCGGAACAGCGAGAGCGGCCGCGCTTTCGGCCACTTGGCGCGCGTCGCGGCACCCCACTACGGGGATTGTCGGGAACGGAGAAAGCGTCAGGGCCCGAAGCATCACCTGCGTCGGCGTGGCCGAGAGGGCGCTGGCGATCGCGCCGAGCTCTTCGGACATGGTGCGGTTTGCCTTGCCGTCATAGGCACGCGCCGTGACCTCGTCGAGCTTACCGGCCGCACGCTTTTCGAAGTATCCCTTCGCCTGCGACGAATAGGGGACCGCAGCCACCTGTGTGTGCCGGTGCCAATGCAGCAATTCCTGGTCCATGGCGACGAGATCGCCGGATGCAGACCCGGGGTTACGGCGGGCGAGGCTCCACTCGCACTGGTTGGCGCAGAAGCTCTGCCAGCCCCGCGCCTTCGAGACGGCTGCCGCCTCGGCGAGGCGAGCCGCGCTCCAGTTCGAGGCCGCGACGTGTCGGATAAGCCCCTCCCGCCGCAAGGCCTCGAGGGATGCGAGGATTGCCTCGACCGCGCGGCTGGGATCATCACGGTGCAGGTAGAAGAGGTCGAGCGTGTCGACCCCGAGGTTTCGGAGCGCCTCCTCGACGTCCTGACGCAGGGATGCGGCGTCGAGACGCCTTACGTTCGGATCGTCGAGCCTCGGATGGCCGCCCTTGGTCGCGATGACCACGCCCGCGTCACCGCACATCCTAAGCCAACGCCCGATCGTCTTCTCGCTGCAGCTCCGCTCCGCGTGTGGCAGCCAGTCCGCGTAGACATGCGCCGTATCGATGAAATTGCCGCCGTGTTCGACGAAGGCGTCGAGGAGGGCGAAGGACGCGTACTCGTCGAGGTCGCCACCCAGCCGATTCCCGCCGAGGCACAACGGCGAGATGTCGAGCGTCGTTCCTGGAAGCCTGACCCGGTCACCGAGCGTCACGGCACCCTGCCCAGTCCGGCCAAGGCCTCGAAGGTCTCGAGGATTGAGTAGATGTCGCGCTTGCCGCGCCCGCCGGCCTGCGCGGACGCCATGAGCTGGCGTACGACGGAGGCGAGCGGCAGCGGCATGGCGTCCCGCCGGGCGGTGTCGAGGATGAGGTCCATGTCCTTCGCCGCCGTGTCGATGTCCGACGGGGGCGACGCGAACCGGCGTTCCTTGAGGATCGGCGCCTTCAGCGTCAACTGGCGCGAGCCGAGCGGGCCAGCCTCGAGTATGTCGATCATGGTGTCGAGGTCGAGGCCCCCGCGTTCGCCGAAGGCCAGCGCCTCGCCGATCATCGACGAGTAGACGCCGACAATGAGGCTATGCACGAGCTTGAGATAGGCGGCGGCACTCCCCTCGCCCACATGGTGCACCTTGGCTGCCATGGCCTCGAAGGCCGGCCGGCAGCGCTCGAAGTCGACCGGCGCGCCCGATCCGAACAAGGTGAGGCCGGCGGTCTCTGCGAGCCCGATGCTGCCCGCGACCTTGGCGCAGACATAGCCCACGCCCGCCTTCACCGCGGCGTCGCCAACATCGCCGGAGGCCTTCGGCGACACGGTCGACAAGTCGGCAAAGACGTGCCCGGCTTTCGCACCGGCGAGCACTCCCATCGGCCCCAGCGCGACGGAACGCAGGATGTCGTCATTCATGATGATGGAGAAGGTGACATCGGCCTGCGCCGCCGCATCCGCAGGGCTTGACGCGACGGTGGCGCCCTTCTGCGCCAGAAGCGACGCGCGGACGGGATCGACGTCACAGCCCACGACGTGAAAGCCGCCCGCCAGCAGGTTGGTCGCCATGGGCAGGCCCATGCGACCGAGGCCGATGAAGGCGATCGTCGTCATGGCGAAGCCTTCTGCAACTGGGCAGCCTTCACCTGCACCATCAGCGAGAAGATGTCGTAGACGGTCCAGTCGTCGACGATCTGGCCATCCTGGACATGGAAGTGGTTCATGCCCATCAGCACGAGCGGGCAGCCGGAAGGTGAGCCCAGCACGCCCCACCCCAGGTGATGGCCGTGCATGATCCATCTCACCGCGATCTTAACGCCACCCTCCTCGCAGGGGATCGAGCAGACGTGCAGCGGCGTGAAGGCCAGGTCCGGGATCATGGCGGCGAGCCGCATGACCTGGGTGCTCAGCGAGGCGATGCCGGTGAGCTCGGCCATGCCGGGACCGTGCCAGCGGACGCCCGGCGCGCAGACGTCGTTGAGGTGGCCGTACATGCGCCGGTTCCAAACCTCGTGCAGCCACCTGAGGCAGGCGGCCTCGGTCTCGGTGTGGGCAATCGAGGTGTCGGGCTTGGCATTGGGCGGATACTGGCCCACGCGATGGCCGTTCTCGCCGAGGTCTGTGAGAACGACGTTGCGCGCCAGAAGGTCCTTGGCGGTGCGCTCGGCCTGCGCCCAGATGTCGATGCCCAGGGAGCGGAACATGGCGTAGCCGTCTCGCACCAGCCACTCGCGGTAGATCTTGTTCTCGTAGACCATGCAGTCGGCGATGGTCCGCATCACGAAGGTGCGGTTCGTCGGCGGCCCGAGGGGGCCCGGCTCCGTGTGGCGGCCGGTGCTGGTGACGAGGTGGGACGTGTAGAAGCCGTCGTTCTCGTTGCCGCGCCAGATCACCTGGGTGGCCATGCCGCGCCGGTCGGGAAACTCGGCGATGCGCTGGATGGTGGCCCGAACCACCTCCTCGCGGTCGTAGATCGTGCCGAGCGGCGTATAGATGACCGAGTTGTGGGTGTAGTGAGTGTAGATGAGGCCGACATTGCGCTCGTCCCAGATCCGGTGGGTGCAGCGCACGATGTAGTCGACGATGTCGGTGTACTCAGGATCGAAGCCACGCAGGCCCTGCACGCGTGGCCGGTCGGTCGGCACGAGGTCGACGAAGTCGCGGCGCTCCGACTGCAGCACGTCACGGACGTTGCTGCTCCCCGGGTCGGTCGGTGTCTCGTCGGTCATGGGCAGTCCTCTTCGAAGGGGTCGCCGCGGCGACGGCAGGGGTTTCGTCGAGCCAGTCGCGCATCGCCGCGGCGACGGTGTCGGGTTCCTCGAGGAGGGCAAAATGTCCGGCTTTGGGCACGACCACGAGACGCGCGCCGGGAATGCCAGCGGCCATCTCCTCGTGCA
>CAZJCW010000294.1:0-5255 GCA_964544365.1 uncultured Alsobacter sp. | reverse complement strand
GCAGAAGGACAGGCCGACGGCGATGATGAGGAGCGGCGTCGCCTTGATCACCAGCTCCTGCTGCGCCCAGCCCTCCGTCAGCGGCTCGATGAAATAGACCTGCAGCGCCGCCATCGGCGAGCGGCCCATCAGCGCGACGATGACCCCGCCGATCAGGATCGCGACCGCCAGCGCCGCCACCGGCGACAGCAGGCGCGCGAGCGGCGAGACGTCGCCGCGCGGCACGAGTTCAAGCCGCATGGGCCGCGCCCCCTCCGCTGCCGGCCATCAGAAGCCCGATCTCCTCGCGGCCGATCGAGCGGGCCGGATGGGCGGGCGACAGCCGGCCGTCGTGGATGACGGCGATCCGGTCGGCGATGGCGAAGATCTCGTCGAGATCCTGGCTGATGACGACGACCGCGGCGCCGCCGGCCGCAAGATCGATGAGGGCCTGCCGGATCGTCGCGGTCGCGCCGGGATCGACGCCCCATGTCGGCTGGTTCACGATCAGCACGCCCGGCTTGCGCAGCATCTCCCGGCCGACGACGAATTTCTGCAGGTTGCCGCCCGAGAGCGTGCCGGCCGGCGGGTCGACCTTGCCCTTGCGCACGTCGAAGGCGCGGATGACGGCCTGCGCCGCCTCGCGCGCAGCCGCCAGGTCGACGAGGCCGCGGCGGGCGATTCCGTCGGCATGGCGCGACAGAACGATGTTCTCCGACAGGGTGAGCCGCGGCGCGGCCGCGTGTCCGTTGCGCTCTTCCGGAACGAAGCCGGCCCCGAGCCGCCGGCGTGCGTCGATCCCGAGGCTGCCGACCGGCTTGCCGTCGATGGCCACCGCATCGGCACGCTCCGCCACGCTCTCGCCCGACATGGCGGCGAACAGCTCCGACTGGCCGTTCCCGGCGACGCCGGCGATGCCGACGATTTCGCCGCCGCGCACGGCCAGCGAGACGTCGACCAGCGCGACCCCGTGCAAGTCCGCCGATTCGAGGCCGAGCGCGCGCAACTCGAAGCGGACGGGCCCCGCCGCGTGCGCCGGCGCCGGCCGGACCTCGGCGACGTCGGCGCCCACCATCAGGCTGGCCAGCGCCGCGACACTCTCCCGGCGGGGATCGCAGGCCGCGACGACCCGCCCGCCGCGCAGGACCGTGGCCCGGTGGCACAGCCGCCGCACCTCCTCCAGCCGGTGCGTGATGTAGAGCAGCCCGCAGCCGCCCCGCGCCAGCGTGTCGAGCGTGGCGAACAGCACCTCCGCCTCCTGCGGCGTCAGCACCGACGTCGGTTCGTCGAGGATCAGCAACCGGGGCTCGCGCAGGAGCGCGCGGACGATCTCGATGCGCTGGCGCTCGCCCGCCGAAAGCGTCCACACCGGCCGCGACGGGTCCAGCGCGAGGCCATATCGGCTGCCCACCGCCGCGATGCGCGTGTCGAGATTGCGCAGGTCCTCGCCGGGCGGCAGCGCCACCGCGACGTTCTCGGCCACGGTCAGGTTGTCGAACAGCGAGAAATGCTGGAACACCATGCCGATGCCCAGCGCCATCGCCGAGTCCGGCCGCGCCAGCGTGACCGGCCGTCCCTGCCAGCGGATCTCTCCCTCGTTGGGCTGCAGCAACCCGTACAGGATCTTGACCAGCGTCGACTTGCCCGCGCCGTTCTCCCCGAGCAGGGCGTGGATCTCGCCCGGCATGACGTCGAGGTCGACATGGTCGTTGGCGGTGAGCGTGCCGAAGCGCTTCACGATGCCGCGCAACGACACCAGCGGCACGGCATCCCCCGTTCCGGCACCGTCACTCATCGCCTTGCGCTCTCCTCACCCCGCGGCGAGGGAGTTTCGCCCGAAAACCCAGCGGATTGCGAGCGCTTTGGCGCGCGGTCCACATCCGCGTCGGGCAGACTGACCGGCCGTTCCGGCTCCGGCAGCCCGAGAGGTCCCTTCGTCACCGGCGCGCGGAAGGCGCGGGAAGGGGTTCCAGGGCCACGCCCGCAGAAAAAGCCACCGGTCACGCGCCGGGCCCCCCGCAGCGCGCATCGTCGTTTTCAGTGTCCGGCCCGAAGCCTCGGCTCTGATCCTCCATCAGGGGATCAGGACGGTGGCTCCCGTCGTGGCGCGGGCCTCGAGCTGCCGGTGGGCCTCCGCCGCGTCCTTCAGCTTCACTTTCGAGCGGACCGGGATCTTCACGGCGCCGCTCGCGACGACGCCGAACAGGTCCTTCGCCATGGCATTGAGCACCTTGCGATCCTGCGTGTGGGTGAACAGCGTCGGGCGGGTCGCGTAGAGCGAGCCCTTCTGCGACAGGTGGAGGATGTTGAAGTTGTCGATGGCCCCCGACGCGTTGCCGAAGCTGACGAACAGGCCGAAGGGACGCAGGCAGTCGAGCGAGCCGGGATAGGTCGCCTTCCCGACGCCGTCGTAGACGACGTGGCACTTCTGCCCCTTGGTGATCTCGGCCACCCGCTTTACCCAGTCTTCGTCGCGATACAGGATCACGTGGTCGCAGCCGTGCTTCTTGGCGAGCTTCGCCTTGTCCTTGTCGCCCACCGTTCCGATCACCGTGGCGCCGAGATGCTTGAGCCACTGGCTGGCGATGAGGCCGACGCCGCCGGCCGCCGCATGCAGCAGCACCACGTCGCCGGGCTTCACCTTGTAGGTCCGCCGGACGAGATACTGGGTCGTCAGACCCTTGAGCATCATTGCCGCGGCGGTCTCGTAGCCGATCGCCTCCGGGATCTTGACGAGCTGGGATGCCGCCACGTTGCGCTCGGTGGCATATGCCCCCATCCCGGCCGCCAGCGCGACACGGTCGCCCTTCCGGAACCCCGTGACGCCGGGGCCGACCGCGATGACGTCGCCGGCCGATTCGCCGCCAGGCACGAAGGGCGACTGCGCGACCGGGTAGAGGCCGGTTCGGTGATACACGTCGATGAAGTTCAGCCCGATGGCGCGGTTCTTCATGCGCACCTCGCCGGGACCAGGCGGCGGCAGGTCGAACTCCTCGTATGCCAGAACCTCCGGCCCGCCGACCTTGTGAATCCGAATCCCAGCGACCATGCCCGCCTCCCCTGCTCTCTGCACCATTCTAAGGGGCCGTCCCGACTGGGCAACGGGGTTGATCTCTGGCAGGATTCATAATCTACAGAAGATCCACGTATTTTATGAGATCCGAGAGGCCTGAAGGCCGATGACGAACGACCGCCGCCCTTCGCTGCGCCCTGACCCGACCTTCGCGGAGCTCTTCACGCCGAAGCTGGTGACTGTCCTGCGTGAGGGCTACGGCTGGGCCTCGCTTCGCGCAGACGTCATTGCCGGCATCACCGTCGCCATGGTGGCCCTGCCGCTGTCCATGGCGATCGCCAAGGCGTCGGGAACCACCCCGGACCGGGGGCTCTACACGGCCATCGTCGGCGGGTTCCTGATCTCGGCACTGGGGGGCAGCCGGTTCCAGATCGGCGGACCGGCCGGGGCGTTCATCGTCCTCGTCGCCTCCGTGATCGAGCGCCACGGCATCGACGGGTTGCTTCTGGCCACGCTGATGGCCGGCGTGTTCCTGCTCGCCATCGGGTTCCTGCGGCTGGGCACCTACATCAAGTACATTCCACATCCGGTGACGGTGGGCTTCACCAGCGGCATCGCCGTCATCATCTTCGCGAGCCAGATCACGGACCTGCTCGGCCTGATGCTCCCTGGTCGGGAACCGGCCGCCTTCCTGCCCAAGCTGGCCGCCATTCGCGATGCCCTGCCGACGGTCACGCCGGCCGCCGTCGCCATCGCCGGGGTCTCGATCGCGCTGATCCTCGTCCTGCGACGCCTGAAGCCGCACTGGCCCGGCTTCCTCATCGCCATCGTCGCGGCCGCGGGATTGTCGGCCGCACTCGAGGCCGCGGGCTTCCCGGTCGCGACCATCGGCTCGAAGTTCGGCGGCATCCCCTCGACGCTGCCCGCTCCCTCCCTCCCGCCCGTTTCGCTGGAACGGATGGCAGAGTTGCTGCCCGACGCGCTCGCGATCGCGCTCCTCGGTGGGATCGAATCGTTGCTGTCGGCAGTAGTGGCCGACGGGATGAGCGGTCGCCGGCACCGCTCGAACTGCGAGCTGGTCGCCCAGGGCTTCGCCAACATCGGTTCGGCGATCTTCGGCGGCATCTGCGCGACCGGGACGATTGCGCGGACGGCGACGAACGTGCGCGCTGGCGGACGCAGCCCCATCGCCGGGATCGTCCACTCGGCCACGCTGCTCGTCCTGATGCTCGCAGCGGCCCCGCTGGCCTCCTACATCCCGCTGGCGGCGCTGGCCGCCGTGCTCGCGATCGTGTCGTGGAACATGGCCGAGCGCGTTGAATTCGCTGCCATTCTCCGGCGCTCGCGGGGCGATTCCGCGGTACTCCTCGTCACCTTCCTGCTGGTCGTGTTCCGTGACCTGACCGAAGGCATCGCCGTCGGCGTGGTCATGGGGTCCATCCTCTTCATGCACCGCATGGCGCAGCTGGTGGAAGTGCAGACCCATTCGCCGATCATCCAGACCGATGTCGCCGACACCGAGGGTCCTGCCCGCGGGCCCTATGAGGGACCGCCCGGCGCCGACGAGGTCACCGTCTACACACTGACCGGCCCGTTCTTCTTCGGCGCGGCGGCGGAAGTGGCCGCCGTTCTGGACCGGATCGGCCAGACCCCGAAGGTCTTCGTGCTCGACATGGCCGGCGTGCCCTTCGTCGATTCGACGGCAGCGCAGTCGCTCGCCGGCTTCGTCCGGAAGGCCGGCCGGAACGGGACGCGGATCATCCTGTCGGGCGCGTCAAGCGGCGTGCGCAACGTGTTGTTCCAGCACGAAATTCATGAGCCGGACGTGACTTTTGCGGCGGACGTCCAGGGCGCGTTGGCGGTCGCGGGCTGACCGGTCCCGCCGGTTCCCGTCACTCGGCCTTGTGCTTCGGTGCGCGCCGCAGGATGCCGAGCCCGCAGAAGTAGGCCGCGCAGGCCAGCAGGACGACATTCGTCAGGGGATCGGGCTTCAACCCTTCGGCGATGCAGGCGAAAGCCGCGACCGCCCACACGACGCACATGGCCAGCGTCAGGGGCTTGAACTGCTGGACCCGGAACGGGTGGACGAAGACCAGCGGCATGGCCTGCCCGATCGCGGCGGCCGCGATGATGGCGCTGGCGACCCAGGCCGACGGTTCATAGACCACGAGATAGAAGACGACGACGTTCCACACGGCCGGAAACCCGGCGAACCAGTTGTCCGGCGTCTTCATGCGCAGGTCCGCGAAGTAGAGCGCGGCCG
>CAZJCW010000293.1:0-5258 GCA_964544365.1 uncultured Alsobacter sp. | reverse complement strand
TGGTTCGGGCCTTCGCCATGCCGGCGATGGAGAACGTCGCGCTCTGGCACGAGCGCGACATCTCGCACTCCTCCGTCGAGCGCATGATCGGGCCCGACGCGACGGTGACGCTCGATTTCGCCCTCGCGCGCCTCACCGGGGTGGTCGACAAGCTCGTCGTGTACCCCGAGAACATGCGCAGGAACCTCGATCGGCTGGGCGGGCTGGTGCACTCCCAGCGCGTGTTGCTGGCACTGACACAAAAGGGCGTGTCCCGCGAGGACGCCTACCGGCTGGTCCAGCGCAACGCGATGCCGGTGTGGCGCGGCGAAGGCGACTTCCTCAGCCTGCTGAAGCTGGACGCCGAGGTTTCTCAAAGACTTACGGCGGTCGAACTCGAGGAGCTGTTCGACCTCGGCTACCATCTGAAGCATGTCGACACGATTTTCGGACGCGTTTTCGGCGCCTCTGCATGACCTGCGTCATTGTCATGAAACTGTTGCGATGACCCCCTAGAGGTGTCCGAGGACGGGGGATCGCGACGGCACGACGCTGGCGCGAACCCGCCTCGACATCCTCTTGTGGGAGCACATTCATGAACAGGTCGATCCTGATGAGCGCCGGACTGGTGCTGGGCTGCGTCGTCGCGGCCGGTTCCGCCAGCGCGCGCGACCAGATCCGCATCGTCGGCTCCTCGACGGTCTATCCCTTCACCACAGCGGTCGCCGAGCAGTTCGGCAAGACGGCCGGCTTCAAGACCCCGGTGGTCGAGTCGACCGGTACGGGCGGCGGCATCAAGCTGTTCTGCGACGGCGTCGGCGTGGACAAGCCCGACGTGGTCAACGCGTCCCGCCGCCTCAAGAAGAACGAGGCGGAAGCCTGCGCCAAGAACGGCGTCACCGACATCGTCGAACTGAAGGTCGGCTTCGACGGCCTCACCCTGTCCGAGTCCAAGGCCGGGCCGAAGATGCAGCTCACGCTGGCCCAGCTGTTCCTGGCGCTCGCCAAGGAGGTTCCCGGCCCCGACGGCAAGATGATCCCGAACCCGTACAAGACCTGGTCGGACATCGAGAAGTCGCTGCCGAACGTCAAGATCGAGGTTCTCGGCCCGCCGCCGACCTCGGGCACCCGCGACTCGCTGCATGAACTGTTCATGGAAGCCGGTGCGAACCAGATCCCGGCACTTCAGGCGCTCAAGAAGGCCGACGCCAAGGCCTTCGAGAAGGCCTGGAAGTCGATCCGCGAGGACGGCTTCTACGTCGAGGCCGGCGAGAACGACAACGTCATCGTCCAGAAGCTCGAGGCCAACCAGAACGCCTTCGGCATCTTCGGGTACTCGTTCCTCGAGGAGAACGCCGCGAAGCTGCGCGGCGTGGCGCTCGACGGCGTCGAGCCGACCTTCGAGAACATCGCCGAGGGCAAGTACAAGGGCGCCCGCCCGCTGTTCGTCTACGTCAAGAAGCAGCATGTCGGCGTGATCCCCGGCCTCGACAAGTTCATTGCCGAGTACGTATCCACCAAGGCCACCGGCGAGGACGGCTACCTGTCCAAGAAGGGCCTCGTCGCCCTGCCGAAGGCGGAAGGCGACAAGGTTCGCGCATCCGCCCTTCAGCTTCAGCCGGTCGCCGTCGATCAGTTGACGAACTGAAGTCGAAAGCCTGATGTCTGGGGCGGGCCGGCGATGCCGGCCCGCCTTCCGCCTTGGAGGCTCCGGACGGAGCCGATCCGCGTAGGGAATGCGGGGGAATCATGGTCGCCATCTACCTGCTGCTGACGGCAGCGCTCGTCCTGGCGGCCATGGTTGCGGGATCGAAGCGCGCGAGCGGCCTGATGATCGCCGGCGGCCCTCGCCTCCACTCGCTGCCCAGCTATCACGGGTTCCAGGCCGCGATCGCGGTCTTCGTCGTGATGGTCGCCGTCCTCATCGCCGGTGTCGCGATCGAGCGGCAGGTGTCGACCGCAGCCACCTTGTCGGCCTTCAGTCCAGAGGTCGCCGCCGATCCGCTGCGCCGAGGCGCCGCGCTCCGCGATGCGGTCAGCCTCGCCGACGGCAGCTACAGGGGCGAGCCGAGCCCGGAACTGCGCGCCGCCGCCGGTTCGCTCTCGACGGCGAGGGCCGCATCCGGCTGGCTCATGATCGCGCTCGGGCTCGCTGCGGGGGCCGCGGCCCTGCTGCTGTCCCTGCGGACCGTGACCGTGGAGTACAGGGCCCGCAACAGGGTCGAGCGCTTCGTGAAGGTCGTCCTGATGGCAGCCGCGGGCGTCGCGGTCCTGACGACGATCGGCATCGTCTTCTCGGTGGTGTTCGAAACCTACCGCTTTTTCTTCGACCCGACGCTGAAGGGCCGGCCGGGCGTCTTCGAGTTCCTGTTCGGCACGCAATGGTCGCCGCAGACGGCGCTTCGCGCCGACCAGGGCCAGACCGGCGGCGCCTTCGGCATCGTGCCCCTCGTGGCCGGGACGCTCCTGATCACCAGCATCGCGATGCTCGTCGCCGGGCCGGTCGGCCTGTTCGCCGCGGTCTACATGAGCGAGTACGCGACCCCGCGCTTCCGCGCGTTCGCCAAGCCGCTCCTCGAGATCCTGGCCGGCATCCCGACCGTGGTGCTCGGCTTCTTCGCGGCCCTGACGGTGGCGCCCTTCATCCGGGGGTTCGGCGAGTCGCTCGGATTGTCGGTCGCCTCCGAGTCGGCCCTGGCGGCCGGGCTGGTGATGGGGATGATGATCATTCCCTTCGTGTCATCGCTGTCCGACGACGTCATCAACGCGGTGCCGCAGTCGCTGCGCGACGGCTCCTATGCGCTCGGCGCGACCCAGTCCGAGACGATCAAGAAGGTCGTCCTGCCGGCCGCCCTGCCCGGCATCGTCTCGGCGTTCATGCTCGCCATCTCCCGCGCCGTGGGCGAGACGATGATCGTCGTGATGGCCGCCGGCCTCGCCGCGAACCTCACCTTCAACCCGCTCGAGGCGGTGACCACCTTCACGGTGCAGATCAAGACCATCCTCGTCGGCGACCAGGAGTTCGACAGCGCCAAGACGCTCGCCGCCTTCGCTCTCGGCTTCGTGCTCTTCTTCTTCACGCTGACGCTCAACGTCATCGCCCTGCGGATCGTCCAGAAGTATCGGGAACAGTATGACTGAGGCCGCGCTCGCTCCCGCCGCCCGGGCGGCGACACCGTTCGAACTCGACCAGAAGCGCATCGCCCAGCGCTATGCCGCCGAGCGTCGGTTCCGGGCCTATGGGCTCGCCGCCATCGCCTTGACGGCGGTGTTCATCGCCGTGGTGATCGTCGACATCGTCGGCAAGGGCCTGCCGGCCTTCTGGCAGCATTCTCTGACGCTCGACATTCCGGTCAGCGCGGAAGCGGTGGACCCTGCCGGCTCGCGCGATCCCGCGAAGATGGCCACTGAGGGGGATTTCGCGGTCCCGATCCGCGACGCCCTGTCGGCCGTGTTCCCCGGCAACACCAGCCGCGCCCAGCGCCGCCTGCTCACCGGGCTCGTGTCGACGGGAGCCACCGAGCAGTTGCGCGAGCGCGTGCTGGCGGACCCGCGCGTCGTCGGGACGACCGTACGGCTGTCGGTTCTGCTGTCCGACGACAGCGACCTCTACTTCAAGGGCCAGGAAACCCGGTCCGCGACCGTCGACGGCAGCTCCGCCCTGACGGTCGCCGGCACATCGGGCAACGTGACGCTGACCGCGGCCTCGCCGACGTCCTTTGCGGCCGCGCTGTCCGCCGCAGGTCTTGCGGGACCCGCCGTCGCCCTGGACACCTCGAAGCCGAGCCTCCTCGTCGCCGTCAACGGCGGCATCGTGAAGCTGGCGTCCATCGACGGCGCCACCGCGACGGGAACAACGCTCCTGGCTCTCAAGGCCGACGGCGCGGTCAAGGCCGGCGACTGGCGGATCGTCACCTTCATGACGCCTGAAGCGAACCGGCGCATCGGCGACCAGCAGGCCGCTTGGCTCGACGCCCTGAAGGCGCGCGGACAGGTGGAGGGCCACTTCGCATGGCGCCTCTTCACGGCGGGCGACAGCCGCGAGCCGGAACTCGCCGGCATTCGCGGCGCGATCGTCGGTTCGGCGCTGACATTGCTGGTAACGCTGGCCCTGTGCCTGCCCCTCGGCGTGGCGGCAGCCGTCTACCTCGAGGAGTTCGCGCCGAAGAACCGGCTGACGGAGATCGTCGAGGTGAACATCAACAACCTCGCCGCGGTCCCCTCCATCGTCTTCGGCCTGCTCGGCCTCGCGATGTTCCTCAACTTCTTCGGCCTGCCAAGATCGGCCCCGCTGGTCGGCGGCCTCGTGCTGGCCCTGCTCGTCCTGCCGACCATCATCATCGCCTCGCGGGCAGCGCTGAAGGCCGTGCCGCCGTCGATCAAGGAAGCGGCGCTCGGCGTCGGCGCCTCGCACCAGCAGGCCGTGTTCCACCACGTGCTCCCGGTCGCCATGCCCGGCATCATGACGGGAACGATCATCGGCATGGCTCACGCCCTGGGAGAGACCGCGCCGTTGCTGATGATCGGCATGGTCGCCTTCATCGTCGACATTCCCTCGGGTCTGACCCAGGCTGCAACCGTCCTGCCGGTTCAGATCTACCTGTGGTCGGATCTTCCGGAACTGGCCTTCCAGGCCAAGACGGCGGCCGCGATCATGGTGCTGCTCGTCTTCCTCTTCATCATGAACGGTCTCGCGATCGTTCTGCGCCGCCGCTTCGAGCGGCGGTGGTGACCCTGCCAGGATCCTATCCCATGAGCGCCATCGATACCGCCGTGCTGAGCAAGGGACAGATCCCGGCCGGCCATGCCACGAAGATCGTCGCCCGCGACGTGAACGTCCACTACGGCACCAAGCACGCCCTGATCGACGTTTCCGTCGACATTCCCGAGAAGTCCGTCACGGCCTTCATCGGCCCGTCCGGCTGCGGCAAGTCGACGTTCCTGCGCTGCATCAATCGCATGAACGACACGATCCCGACCTGCCGGGTGACCGGCCTCATCGAGATCGACGGCCAGGACATCTACGACCGGTCCCTCGATGTCGTGCAGCTGCGCGCGCGGGTCGGCATGGTCGTCCAGAAGCCCAACCCGTTTCCCCAGTCGATCTACGAGAACATCGCCTACGGACCGCGCATCCACGGCTTTGCCGCCGGCAAGGCCGACCTGGACGTCATCGTCGAGTCGAGCCTGCGCAAGGCCGGCCTGTGGGAAGAGGTGAAGGACCGCCTCGCCGCGCCGGGCACCGGCCTCTCCGGCGGCCAGCAGCAGCGCCTCTGCAT
>CAZJCW010000292.1:0-5294 GCA_964544365.1 uncultured Alsobacter sp. | reverse complement strand
CGGCCGACGGCCGGGCGGGTAGCTCAGTGGTAGAGCAGCTGACTTTTAATCAGCTGGTCGCGGGTTCGATCCCCGCCCCGCTCACCAAAGACATAGCCGGAGCCGCGTCCATGAAGGCCGTTGTCGCCACCGGACGGAGCCGGACGTGCCTGCTCCCGTCCCGGCGCGGCATCCTCACTTCGACAATTCGATCAGCACCTCGTCCTTGCCGAGGCTCAGCGTCACGCCTTCGCTCTGACCGACGAGGTGCATGATGACGCCCTGCTTGTTCTCGAGCCAGAGCTCGCTCGTCTTGCCCGTCTCGAGGCCGATCGGGCCCGTTCCTTCAACCCACAGGCCGGGGAACTGCGAGATGTTGTCGAGCTTGTAGATCTTCCCGGACACGGTCCGCTTGGTCACGCTGCCCGGGCCGAACACGGTCGCGGCCAGCTTGAAGGGATACTTCTTGCCGCGGAACGTCAGCACGCCCTTTCCGACGCCGGCGCTGGCGACATAGACCTCCGTCAGGGTCACCGTTCCCGACGGCTCCAGGTCGGCGATGTCCTGCTGCGTCGGCGCGGCAATCGGAACGGGGCTCTCCTGCGTCAGCGACGCGCAGCCGGCGACCGACAGCGCGAGAACCGAGGCGAGCGCGGACGCGGCGAAACCCCGCCGGGAGAGGCGGGCAACGACTGACACGGTCATGACGGGACGCTCCTTGCATCGTGCTGTGGGCACTGTGACCTTAATCGGGGCAGCAAGGAAAGGGCGCGGAGGTTGAACTTTCGCCGGTGGCAACCGCCGTGCGGCCTCACGGCTTTTCGACGGCCTTGATGATCGCGGCCGGCGAGACGCTCGACTCGCCTCGGAATGGCTCGTCCATCACGATGATCAAGCCGAGCACGAGCCCGATGGCGCCCATGTGCAGCGTGATCAGCGAGCCGCTCGTGAGGTCGAGCTGATGGCGGCCGTTCATGACCATGGCGCCGACCAGGAACAGGGTCACCACCCACCAGAACACCGCTGGCACGGACTTGGTCGCCATCTCCAGACGGCCCGACCGGAACTCCTCGATCTTGGACATCAGATCGTCGAGTCCGTCGCCGCCCCGCGCGAGTCCCTGGACCAGGGAATCGAAGGATTCGTCGAGCCGGTTGATGGTCCTCTCGGCTTCGGCGCCGAGCGCCGGCTCACCGCCGCCGAGCGCCGGCCAATCCGACGTGGCCAGCGACTGCACATAGGCGCGAAGATCGGCCCGCACCGCCGCGGCTCGCGGATCCGCCAGCCGCTTCAACTCGCGGTCGAACTTCTGGATGATGGCCGCCTCGGACAGCACGGCGTCCGACGCCTTGCCGAGATTGGTGCGGACATCGGACAGGACGAGCGCCAGCACGAACACCGTGAAACCGAGCAGGCTTCCATGCACGAGTTCGGCAAGCTTGCCGTGCTCGGCGAGCCGCAGCGTGTCGCCCGAGAACAGGAAGCGGCGCGAGAGCAGCGCGATGACCAGTGCAAGCCCAGCCGTTCCGAACGCGCCAATCGCCAGGATCGCGAGATCGGACATATGGGCGATGCGGTCGAACAGCAGATAGATGGCAGCCCCCCGGCGGTCGACCGACGGACGCCGGTCAGCTGTGTGGCATCAAGAGACGCCTCGCGGATTGTGTCAATTGCCTCGACGCCGGTCGTCCGTGACCGCCGCTGGAGACGGCGGCGTACATCCCGGCCCGCTCGCCCCAAGAACCCCAGGACATCGGGGATCTTCCTCCGCGTTGCGCCGCCCACGGTCCGGCGCGCCGCCGCCATGGCAAGATGGGCGGAACTCAGGCCCCTAAGGCGCTTCGATCGATCAGGGGCAGCGCAAGCAGCTGGTTGTTCTTGCGGAGAAGCCAGCCGCGCGCGACGAGCCGCTCGATCGCGTCCAACGATGCCGAAGGCTGCGGCTCGCCATTCCAGATCGGAAGCCGGCTCGTGACGTCCAGACCGGAAATGGCGTCACACGCCCGCAGGATTGCGGCCTCCTGCCGGCTGATGCCACAGACGACCGGTTCGTCGCCTTGCCGGGTGTCGACGATCGTGAAATCGGTGCCCTCGGCCCTCACGGCGAGGGTTGCACCAGCGGAGGAACGCGTCTGCCAGTGTGCGACAGCCTCCTGAAGGCTGGACTCATACTCCGCAATACGATCCTTCCCCTCGAAAATCATATCGAAGTAATAAGCAATGCGCCTGACCCGCTCGGGCGCATGTCTGTAGACGAAACTATACGCCGGCTCGATATCGAGAGTGACACCGTAGTCATCGGGCTTCATGAAATAGGGCGAGTGCCGATCTGCCCTCACACGACCACAATGTTGCGGCGGATCAAGGTGGGACAGTTGGTCGAGAAACGCGATCATGTCGCGATAGTCCGAAGCGTCCTCGCCGGGAAACCCGTACAGCAGGTTCCACGCAACCTGGATGCCGGCTTCCCGGCACCATCGCATCAGCTGGATGTTCTGCAGTCGGCTCGACCCCTTCTCCATCAATCGCAGAACCGGGTCGATGAAGCTCTCGATTCCCGGCTGGATGGCCGCGACACCGGCATCGGACAGGATGCGCAGCTGCGGTTTCGACAGGTTCACCTTGACTTCGTAATGCAGATTGATGTTCAGCGACGCGCTGGCCAAGCGTGGCAAGAATGACTTGAAATACTTCATGTCGAGAATGTTATCGACACAGAGAATATCGGTGCCGTATTTTTCGACCAAAGTGGCCAGCTCTTCAAAGGCTCGCTCTTGTGACTTGCTGCGGAAGGCCATGCTGAGGCCATTCAATCCACAAAAGGTACAGTGCTTCTTCTCGCCCCACCAGCAACCGCGGGCGGTTTCGAACGGCACAAGCGGCTTGAACTGCCCCTTGAAGCCGGACGTCTCGATCGCCCGATAGTAGTCGTCGAAATCCGGGTAAGGTAAGGCGTCCATGACGACGCCCGGCACGCTGACGGGTGATCCGGTCGAACGGCGAACGGTCATCCCGCCGGCGGAGTGGATGGCCTTTCCGTCCAGAACGCTCCTGACGAGGAGGGGGAATGCCGCCTCTCCTTCCCCGCTGCAAACCGCATCGATGCAGTCGTAGGCGTCAAGGAGCCCGGGGCCCATGTCTCCTTCGCAGTTCGACCCGCCGAACACGATCATGACGTCGGGATGGCGCTCCTTGATCATGCGCGCGAGCGACAGCGACGCACAGGTCTGGTTGAACGTCGTCGTAAATCCGACAACGCGGTAGGAACTCCAATCGCATCGAGCGAGGCATTGCTCCAGATAGTGTCCGATACGGTCGCGGACATGAAGCAGCCTCAATGCATCGCCTGGCCCGATCTTGTGGCCGAACCGGCGCAACAGGACGTTCGCGATGTAGCTTGCATCCCGGTCATCCTCGGCATCGTCGTCAGCCGGCGCCGCGTTGTTCGGGTGGGCCCATGGACTGAAGATCCAGTCGCCGACGAGCGATGCCGGCGGCGATATCTCGCCGATCCAGCCATAGTCGAAAAAGCCGAGTTCCTCGGCCAGGTCGATGTTGAAGTAATGAACGTCGCACCCGATTCCGCTTCGCTCCAGCGAAGACTTGAGCATGCTCGCTCCAAGCGACGCACGCGTGATCGAAAAGAACGGCATGACGACAAGAGCAACGCTGGATCTGCTATCCATGGCCCTTCTGGACCTCTCGAAACGGGGTCGCGTCGGCGAGATGGCTGCCGACGCAACCCATACCCATTTGAAAATGTCGAAACAGATCGTCTTGTCAGACCCAAGCGACGAGCAGTTTCGCCACCTTGTCCGTAATGTTGAGGTTCAGTGTACTGTCCTTGAGCCTCTGCGCCGCGCCTTTGAAGGTGGCAACCTGCGCGGCATCGAGCTTGACGCCAATTGACGCCGCAGCCCCCGACGGATCAGCCGAGAGCTTGGTCCTGAACGTCTTGCTTGCTGCCGCTTTGGCAAGAAGCGTGTGAAGTTCATCGTTGGTAGCCATGGATATCTCCTTCGTTCTCTGTCCACGGAGCCGTTTCAGGTCGCCAAGGGGCGTCGTGGACAACCGCCCCTGAGATCTCGCGATAGCGTTGCAGAGTCCGCGGTTCAAAGATCGGCCTGTTGGTCCGGGTGCCGCACGGTCCGCGTCGACGGCGGCCGCACGCCAAACCACTCGGCCAGCGTCTCCACTTCGCGCGCGGCGCCGGCTGCACGGCACGCCGTCGCAAGCACGGGATCGCCCATCAGGTGTGTGCACAGGTCGCAAATGCCGTCGTATTCGTCGCGCAAGCGGTCTCCGAGACCTGAGGCGCGGATCGTCTCGACAAAGCCGGATGGGCCGTCGCTTCGCAGGACCTGCTGCACGCCACCGTTGACGAAGCGATCCAGAACGGCGGCGAACGACTGCTCCTCGATGTGCCCGATGCGGAGGGGTTCGACAAATCCCCCGGGCGTGCAGCACGTAAACGCCTCTCCCGTCTCACGATACGTCATCGTGGCGCCCGGACACGCGCCTTTGGGGATGCCCTTGATCCGAGGATATTTTTCGGGAGCAAGCTGAAAGCCCGTCCGCAGGGTCGGCATGATGGCGAACTGCTCTACCGTGACGCCATCAAGGTCGCAGCCCTCCCGCTTGGCCCAGGCGATCGCATCCTCGCCCCCAACCACCGACGGAAACTTCAGAACGCGCCCGAGACCCAACCGTCCGGCCGCCGAAAGAGCGTTCCTGACCCGCGCCGGGCTCACATAGGCCGCGTGAAACTCGCTGGCGCTCAGCGCGATCCCCGTCAGGCCGGCATTCGCCAAGGCCCTGAGCTGGGCCTCCGCGACCGCTTCGGTCGTTGCCCAGAAGCCGTTGGTCACGCAGCTCACGTCACGGGCACGCTGTCCTGCGTAGCTCACGAGACGGTGCAGAAGCGTCGTGTCCAGAAATGGCTCGCCGCCTGAAAAACACACCTGCAGCGGGCGATCCGGCTCCAACTCCAAGGCTTCGTCAATGACGCGATAGATCGCGTTCTCATCGAGATACGTGCGGGACTTCGGCCCGCAATCCGTCGAGCAATGGCTGCACGAAGCGTTGCAGTGATCAGTATACAGAAAGCCGATTACAAGAGGGACATCTCGCATGGGTGGAGATCGAAGCTCGGACATGGGAACAAACCCCTACCTCAACAATGATGTCTAGAAATCGATCGACGTATTCTTGCAACGACAGCGTCTCGAAATGCCAGGCAGAGGCGCCCCCCGCTCTTGTCGACTCACATGGAACGAGGGCCGCCCCAAGACATCGCGGGAACCAATGGACTATCG
>CAZJCW010000291.1:0-5312 GCA_964544365.1 uncultured Alsobacter sp. | reverse complement strand
GGCACCGCCTGATTTTGGCGCAGCCGACGCCATCCGCTGCCGCTCTTTTCCGCTGTACTCGATCCCGGAATGCTGCAACGTTAGTTTGTATAACAACCATCGCCAGAGCGTCCGTGAGGCTGCCCCACCCCATGACCGCCCGCCATGTCGTTTTCATCGCGACGCCGCTCGAGGCGGAGCATGTCGCCCGCATCAGGGCGGCGGCGGGGACGCTGGCCGAGGTCGTGCACGAGCCGGACCTGCATCCGCCGACGCGCTACGTCGCCGACCATGTCGGCGTCGCGGGCTTTCGCAGGACGCCCGAGCAGGAGGAGCGCTGGCGCCGACACCTCGCCCGCGCCACCATCCTGTGGGACTTTCCGCCCCGTGCCGCCGGCGGGCCGAACGGCCTGGCCGATGCCCCGCTCGTGCGCTGGGTGCAGACGACGAGCGCCGGCGTGGGGCAGGCAGTCGCCCGCATGGGCCTTGCCGACAGCGACGTCACCGTCACGACCGCGAGCGGCGTCCACGCGGATTCGCTGGCCGAGTTCGTCATGCTGGCGCTGCTGGCCGGCGTGAAGGACCTGCCGCGACTTCGCCGCGAGCAGCAGGCCCACCATTGGGAGCGCTACTGCTGCGGCGAGTTGTCGGGCCGCACCATGCTCGTTGTCGGTGCCGGAAAGATCGGTCGCCGCGTGGGCGATCTTGCCCGCGCCTTCGGCATGCGCAGCATCGGCATCCTGGCGCGTCCCGATCCCGGCCGCGCCGCTGGCCTCGGGCTCGATGAAGTCCACGGGCCGGACGCGCTGATGTCCCTCCTGCCGGAGGCGGACGCCGTCGTCCTCAGCGTCCCCCACACCGCCGAGACCGAGGGCATGATCGGCCGGGAGCAGATCGCGCGGATGAAGCCGGGCGTGACGCTGGTCAATGTCGCGCGCGGCGTCGTCATCGACGAACCGGCGATGATCGAGGCATTGCGCGACGGCCGCATCGGCTTCGCGGCGCTCGACGTCGCCGCCATCGAGCCGCTACCCTCGGACTCGCCCCTGTGGGACATGGAGAACGTGCTGGTCAGCCCGCATTCGGCCAGCACGGCCCCGAGCGAGAACGGCAAGATCACCGACATTTTCTGCAGGAACCTGCAGGCCTACCTCGCAGGAAGGCCGCAGGACATGGTCAACATCCTGGACAAGAAGCGGCTCTACTGATCCGCTCCCGGTCCGGGACATCGCCATTGGAATAGTGGGGAGAGACGCAATGAAAGCGCTGACGAAGACACTGTCCCTGGCCTGGTTGGGCCTGTCGCTCGGCGTCGCCACGGCGGCGGCGCAGCAGCCGGCCACGCTGGTGGTGCCGCAGCTTGGCGAGCCCAAGACGCTGAGCCCGAATTTCGCGTCCGACTCGCTCGGCTTCGCGCCCACCTCGAACGTCTACAGCCACCTCGTGGCCATCGACTGGGGGGTCAACAAGGGCACCGGCGCCTATGGCGACCTCGCCGAAAGCTGGACGACCAGCGACGACGGCAAGACCGTCACCTTCAAGCTGAACAAGGCGGCGAAGTGGCATGACGGCAAGCCCGTCACCGCCCATGACGTCAAGTTCACCTTCGACACCATCATCCGGAAGAAGTACCCGGCCTTCGTCGTCCTGAAGAACGTGAAGGAAATCACGGTCCCCGACGACAACACCGTGGTGCTGAGCCTCATCGACCCGGAGGTCGGCTTCGTGCCGATGCTCGCGCAGGTGTCGACCTGGACGGCAAAGATCTACCCCAAGCATCTCTGGGAGGGTCAGGACGGGTTCGACACCGGCCCGCTCGTCAACGCGCCGGTCGGCTCCGGCCCGTTCAAGTTCGCCCGGTGGGAGAAGGGCGGCCTCGTCGAACTCGAGGCCAACAAGGATTACTTCCGCGGCGCGCCGAAGGTCGATCGTCTCGTCTTCCGCCAGGTCACCGACGTCAACGTCGCCCGCGCCGAGTTCGACAGCGGCCGGCTTCAGTTCCTGAACTACGAGTACGCGCCGCCGCTCGCCGAGATCCCCGCGCTGCAGCGTGACCCGAAGGTCAAGGTCGTCTTCACGCCGTCGCACTTCAGCCGCGACATCCAGATCAACCTGAAGAAGGCGCCGCTCGACAAGCAGCAGGTGCGCCAGGCGATCGCGCACGCCATCGATCGCGAGGCGATGAACAAGCTCGCCTTCAGCGGCTTCTGGAAGCCGGCGATCCACGCCAGCGTCGAGAGCCAGGGCGACCTGATCAACCGCGACGCGAAGTTCCCCGCCTTCGACAAGGCCAAGGCCGAGAAGCTGCTCGACGAGGCCGGGCTGCCGCGCGGCGCCGGCGGCTGGCGCTTCGACGTCTCCGTCACGAACCCGAACTTCCCGGACTGCAAGGCCATGATGGAGGTGCTGGTGCAGCAGCTCCGGCAGGTCGGAATCAACGCCAAGCTGGAGCAGTTCGACCAGGCGACGTGGTTCCGTCGGCAGGCCGAGAAGCAGTTCGACATCTCCTGCTACTTCACCCGCTACGGACCCGATCCGGACGCCTTCCGCGAGCACTTCATGACCGGCGGCGGCCGCAACAACATGAGCTATTCCAACCCCGAGCTCGACGCGCTCGCGCAGAAGGCGGCGACCCTCAACAACAAGGACGAGCGGCGCAAGATCTACCACCGCATCCAGGAGATCATCGTCACCGACCTGCCCTACATCAATCTCTTCAACGAGCAGAAGACGACGCTGATCCGGGCCGGCTGGTCCGGCTTCAACACCGAGCCCGAGGCCTTCGACAAGGCCATCACCTGGTTCGGCTACTACAGCGTCGTTCCTCCGGGACGGTGATCGGCAGGAACAGGGAAGTCCCGGTGTCGCCCGGGGCTTCCCCTGCAAGGCGTGGGGTCGGGGTGCCGGCGTGAGACGTTACCTCCTGCTGCGGGTGCTCCAGCTCGTGCCGGTCACCCTCGTGGTGATCGTGCTGAACTTCCTGCTGGTGCATCTCGCGCCGGGCGACGTGTCGATCGTGCTGGCCGGCGACAACGCCGACCCGGCCTACCTCGCCATCATTCGAGAGCGCTACGGCCTCGACCGGCCCTTTCTCGAGCAGCTCTGGCGCTACCTCGTGCAGGTCGGCTCGGGCGACCTCGGCGTGTCGTTCCGGTCGCGCGAGCCAGTCTTCGCGGAAATCATGTCGCGCGTGCCGGCAACCCTCCTCCTCGTCGGCACCAGCCTCGTCCTGTCGGTGGTGCTGGGAACCATGGTCGGAGCCTGGATCGCCCGCCGGCCCGGCTCGGCGCTCGACAGCTCCGTCAGCGCGCTGGCCGTGGCGCTGTTCAGCATGCCGGTCTTCTGGCTCGGCCTGATGCTGGTGCTGCTCTTCGCCGTGGAGCTGCAGGTCCTGCCGGCCATGGGCATGGCCAGCGTCGACGGGCCGCGCGACGGACTCGGGCGCATCCTCGACGTCGCCACCCACATGATCCTTCCGGTTCTCGCCCTGACGACCGTCTCCTTCGGCCAGTATGTCCGCCTCTCGCGCAGCGCCGTCGCGGAGGTGATGTCGGAGAGCTACATCACCACCGTGCGCGCCATCGGTTTTCCCGAGCGCACCATCCTGATGCACTACGCCCTGCGCAATGCGCTGCTGCCGGTCGTCACGGTCCTCGGCCTGCAACTCGGTCTCGTGCTGACGGGCGCCGTCCTCACCGAGACGGTGTTCTCCTGGCCCGGCCTGGGGCGGCTCATCTATGACGCGATCCTGGCGCGCGACACGCCGGTCATCATGGGCGCCTTCATCGTGATGTCCGTGACCGTCGCCTTCGCCTCGCTGTTGACCGACCTCGTCTACGCCGCCCTCGACCCGCGGGTGAAGCTCACGTGACCGGGGTCCTGCTGGCCGCCATCCGCTCGCGCGCCGCGCTTGGGCTCAGCGTCGCCGTCATCCTGCTGGCGGCCGTCCTCGCCGTCCTCGCGCCGTACCTGCCCCTGGCCGATCCCGACGCGATGAACGCGATGCCCTATTCGCCGCCGGGCGCGGAGCATTGGCTGGGCACGGACAATTTCGGGCGGGACATCCTTTCGCGCCTCGTATGGGGCACGCGCCTCGCGCTCACCGTCGCCATCGTGTCGTCGGCCATCGCCAGCCTGCTCGGCATCGTCCTGGGCTCCATCGCCGGCTATTTCGGCGGGCCGGTCGATGCCGTTCTCAGCCGGACCTTCGACGTCTTCCTGCTCATCCCTTCGTTCTTCCTCGTGCTTCTCATCGTGGCCCTGTTCGGCTCGCACATCAGCTACACGATGGTGGCCATCGCGCTGACCACATGGCCTCGCTCGGCGCGCATCATGCGGGCACAGGTGCTGAGCCTGAAGTCGCGCGTCTACGTCCAGGCGGCCCGCTCCGCCGGCGCGTCCCACACGCACGCGCTCGTGCGCCACGTGGTGCCCAACGGCATCGCGCCCATCGTCACCGACGCGACGATCCTGATGGGGCTCGCGATCCTCACGGAAGCGGGGCTCAGCTTCCTCGGGCTCGGCGACCAGAACGTCGTGAGCTGGGGACGCATGATCTTCGAGGGCCAGCGTCAGCTGCGCCTCGCCCCGTGGATGTCGATCTTTCCGGGCCTGTCGCTTCTCGTTCTCGTCGCCGCATTCAACCTCGTCGGCGACGGCCTCAACCAGGCGCTCAGCCCGCAGTTGCGTCGCCTCGCGGCGCGCGCCGTGCCGCGGAGACCCGTTGACGTCGAGCCCGTGGAAGCGCAGCCCGCTGCCGGCGCGCCGGTGCTCGAGGTCCGCGACCTCACCCTCTCCTACGCCCTCGACGGCCGCACCCTGCGCGCCGTCGACCGTGTCACCTTCAGCCTGCCGCGCGGCGGCAGCCTCGGCATCGTCGGGGAGAGCGGCTGCGGCAAGTCGAGCCTCGGCGCTGCGCTGCTGCAGGTCATGGCCCCCAACGCCACGCTCGAGGCCGGCGACGTCCGCATCGACGGCCGTCCCGTCCTGCGCGACGGCCGCACCGTGCGGACCGGTGGCCGGGACGTCATCGCCGACCTGCGCTGGACGAGCGTCTCGATCATCTTCCAGAGCGCGATGAACGCGCTCAACCCGGTGATGACGGTCGGCCGGCAGCTCTCCGAGGCCTATCGCCTGCATCGACCGACGGCTTCGCAGGCCCAGGTGGAGGGCCGCATCGCCGAGGTGTTCGACATGATCGGCATCCCGCGGGAGCGCCTCTCGGCCTATCCGCACGAACTGTCGGGCGGCATGCGCCAGCGCGTCATGATCGCGCTCAGCCTGCTGCATGCACCGGCCCTCGTCATCGCCGACGAGCCGACGACGGCGCTCGA
>CAZJCW010000290.1:0-5328 GCA_964544365.1 uncultured Alsobacter sp. | reverse complement strand
CCGGCTTCATTGATCTGGTTCTTCAGCTTGCCGATGCCCGGCAGCATGCCCAGCACGCCGCCCATGCCGCCGAGCTTCTCCATCTGCTTGATCTGCTCGGCCATGTCCTCGAGGTCGAACTCGCCCTTCTTCATGCGGGCGGCCATCGCCTCGGCCTTCTCGGCGTCGATCGTCTGCGCCGCCTTCTCGACGAGCGAGACGATGTCGCCCATGCCGAGGATGCGGTTGGCGATGCGGCCGGGATGGAACTCGTCCAGCGCGTCCATCTTCTCGCCGGTGCCGACGAGCTTGATGGGCTTGCCGGTGACGGCGCGCATCGAGAGCGCCGCGCCGCCGCGGCCGTCGCCGTCGACGCGCGTCAGCACGATGCCGGTGATGCCGACGCGCCCGTCGAAGGCGCGGGCGGTGTTCACCGCGTCCTGGCCGGTCAGGGCGTCGGCGACCAGCAGCACCTCGTGCGGGTTGGCGATCGCCTTGACCTCGGCGACCTCGGCCATGAGCGCCTCGTCCACCGTGACGCGGCCGGCGGTGTCGAGCATCACCACGTCGTAGCCGCCGAGGCGGGCCGCCTCGAGCGCCCGGCGGGCGATCTGCACGGCCGACTGGCCGGCGACGATGGGCAGCGTCTGCACGCCCACCTGCCCGCCCAGCACCGCGAGCTGCTCCATCGCGGCCGGGCGGCGCGTGTCGAGCGAGGCCATCAGCACCTTGCGGCCCGACCGGTCCTGCAGGCGCCGCGCGATCTTGGCGGTCGACGTCGTCTTGCCGGAGCCCTGCAGGCCGACCATGAGGATCGGCACGGGCGGCACGGCGTCGAGGTTGATCGGGTCGGCGTCCGAGCCCAGCGTCTCCACGAGCGTGTCGTGGACGATCTTGACCACCATCTGGCCGGGGGTGACGGACTTCACCACCTCGGCGCCGACGGCGCGGCCGCGGACCTTGTCGGTGAACGAGCGCACCACCTCGAGCGCCACGTCGGCCTCGATCAGCGCGCGCCGCACCTCGCGCAGCGCCGCGTTGACGTCGTCCTCGGTCAGCGCGCCGCGGCGCGTGAGCTTGTCGAGAATGCCGGAGAGCTTTTCGGAAAGCCCGTCGAACATCGAGAACCGCCTTTGCCGGACGGCCGCCCCGCGCGACCGTCTCCGAGAATGCAACCGCTTCGCGGCAACGCCATGGCCGGCACAGGCCACGGCCGACGCCCAAAGCCGAACGCGCCCGAGGGCGCATCGCGCTGTCGGGCGTGGACCTCCGGGCTCCGGGCCCGGGCGGTGGCTCAAGGACGAAGGATCGCCGTTGAAGTGGCAAGCCGATAGGGGAATGCGGGCGGCGAGTCAAGGAAGCGCCGGAAAGCGCCCCTCCGCGGCCGGCCCTCGGGGAGCAGCCGTCGGGCGAGACCGTCCGTTGACGAAAGATGTGACCGCCGAATCATCGCGGGGCCCGCGGAGCGATCCTTTCCGCCCCGCCCGGACGCCCCATCTCATCCCCCATGAACCGTCGCACGCTCCTGAAGCTCGCCGCCCTGCCCGTCGTCGCGGCCGTCGTCGGAGGAACCGCCGCCATGGCCCGCGGACGCAATTTCTACTACGAGGGGCCCGTCTCGGACCATTTCGACGGGCAGGTGTTCTTCAATCCCGGCAAGCCGTGGACGAAGACGCCGCTCGACCTGCTGAAGTGGAACCTCTCCCGCGAGGGCAAGGAGCCCTGGCCGGAGCGCTATCCGAGCCCGTTCCGCGACAAGCCGCCGCCGCGCGTCGCCGGGGCGAAGCTGCGGGTCACGCCCGTCGGGCACGCGTCCTTCCTCATCCAGACGGCCGGGCACAACATCCTCGTCGACCCGGTGTGGTCGTCGCGCGCCTCTCCCGTGGGCTTCGCCGGGCCCAAGCGCGTCAACGAGCCCGGCATCGCCTTCGAGGACCTGCCGAAGATCGACGCCGTGCTCGTCACGCACAACCACTACGACCATCTGTGCACCGACACGCTGGCCCGCCTCGTCCGGGAGCACGACCCGCGCATCGTCACCCCGCTCGGCAACGACACGATCATGGCGTCCGCCGGCGTCGGCGGCCGGGTCGAGGCGCATGACTGGGGCGACCGGGTCGCCCTCTCCGACGCGCTCGCCGTGCATCTGGAGCCCTGCTACCACTGGTCGGCGCGCGGCCTGTTCGACCGGCGTCACGCCCTGTGGGCGGCCTTCGTCCTCGATGGCCCCGGCGGTCCGGTCTACCACATCGGAGACACCGGCTTCGGCGACGGCGCGCCCTTCGGCGAGATCCGCCGCCGCCATGGCCGTCCCCGCCTCGCCATCGTCCCCATCGGCGCCTACGAGCCGCGCTGGTTCATGCAGGACCAGCACATCAACCCGGACGAGGCGGTGCGCATCGTGCGGGCCTGCGGCGCCCACTACGCCGTCGGCCACCACTGGGGCACCTTCAAGCTCACCGACGAGGGCATCGAGCGGCCGCTCGAGGCGCTGGCCGCCGCGCTCGCCGCGCACGGCCACGACGGCGACCGCTTCCGCCCGCTGCGGCCCGGCCAGTCCTGGGAGATTCCGGCCGTCGCCGGCGCCTGACCGCCGCCGGCCTCAGCGCAGCAGCAGGGCCGCGATGTCGCGCGGGTGGTCGACCAGCGCCGCCGCGCCCGCCTCGCGCAGCTCGTGGTCGGAGCCGTAGCCCCAGCGCACGCCGATGGTGCGGATGCCGACCACGCCGGCGCCGATCACGTCGTGCTCCCGGTCGCCGATCATGACGCTGGTCCCGGCCCGGACCCCCTCCGCCTCCACCACATGGCGCAGCAGGTCGCGCTTGTCGGAGCGCGTGCCGTCGAACTCCGAGCCGTGGATCGCCCGGAAGGCCCCGGCCAGCCCGAAATGATCGAGGATGCGGCGGGCATAGTCGCGCGGCTTCGACGTCGCGACGTAGAGCGCGATGCCGTGGCTCTCGAGGCCGGCGAGCAGCGCGGGAATCCCCGGTATGACCGCGTTCTCGAAGAGCCCGGTCACCCCGTAGCGCTCGCGGTAGAGCCGAACCCCTTCGTCGGCCATCGCCTCGGATCCGGTCAGCGTCAGGAAGCTCTGCCGCAGTGGCGGGCCGATCACCCAGTCGAGCGCGTCCGCGTCGGGAACCGGCACGCCGAGCCGCCCCAGCGCGTCGCGGACGCAGCCCGTGATGCCGGGCTTGGGATCGGTGAGCGTGCCGTCGAGGTCGAAGATCACCGCGGTCGGCGGCTTCGGAAGGTCGCTGTCGCGGGCCAATAGGGTCGGATCCGGAGGGGGAACGAGGGGGATCGGGGGAGGACGGGAGCGGCCGGGCCGCGCGCCGGTCCTATTTCGGCAGCACGTAGATGAAGATTTCGAGCGCCGCGTCGCCGGCATCGACGCCCTGGTTCACGTATTCCTCCGTGAAGCTCTCCCTCACCTCGATTCCCTTGGAATCCAGGTAGGCCGAGATCGCCTCGTAGGTGGAATCGATGTCGTCGTAGGGCGCGCGGTGGGTGAAGCGGATCGCCCGGCCGGCCGGCGTCGAGCCGAAGCCGATCTCCGCCGGCAGTCCCGGCGGCCGCGCCGCCGGCAGCGAGGCGACCGGCAGCTGCGCCTCGAAGCGGAAGCCCAGGTCGTCCGTCTCCAGGAAGGTCGCCAGCGGCAGGCCGACCACGGGGACACCGGCCTTGGACGTCTCGGCCTTCAGCACGTCGAAGGCCTTCACCAGGGTCTCGTAGCCCTCGTCCCAGGTCGTCTGCCCCTGCAGCGTCGTCGCCGGGCGGGCGGACAGCTGCACCTCGTCCGGCACCGAGGGATCGGCCGGCGGGGGGGCCAGCGTCGTCAGGCGGCCCGGAGGCACCGCCGCCGGCGGCGGCGGAGCCGGGGTCTGCGCCACGGGCGGGGCGGACGGCATCGGCGCGGCGGGAGTCGGCGGGGCGGGAGTCGGAGCCGCCTGCGGCAGGGGCGGCAGCGGCTGGGTCTCGACTTTCGCCGGCGGCGGGACGGTCTGCGCCGACAGCGGCAGCACGAAGCCGGCGAGCAGGCAGCCGAGGACACACCCGAATGCGCCGGCCGTGGGGATGCGGACTTGTCTCATCGTGGTCCCTCGCCTGTCCTGCGTGACCGGCCCCGCCGGGCGCCGCGAATCGCCCAAACCCGCCGCCGAGTCTAAGGGCCTCGGCCCGGCCGGGTCGAGCCGCCTCGCCGCGCGGGACTCGTCTGTCGTCGCCCGAGCCGCTATATGCTGCGCGGTCCCGCCCGTCGGCGGCCACAGTCCGGAGAGCCTAACGATGAGCGCCCTCGCCGGCCAGCCGTTCCTCAAGATGAACGGCCTCGGCAACGAGATCGTCGTCCTCGACCTGCGCGGAACGCGGCTTCGCGTGTCGGCGGCGGAGGCGCGCGCGATCGCGCGGGCGCCCGGCTCGGCCTTCGACCAGCTGATGGTGCTGCACGACCCGGTCACGCCGGGCGCCGATGCGTTCATGCGGATCTACAACACGGACGGGTCGGAATCGGGCGCCTGCGGCAACGGCACGCGCTGCGTCGCCTGGGCCCTCCTGCGCGACGGCGACCGCCGCGAACTCCTGCTCGAGACGAAGGCCGGACTGCTTCCCACGACGCGGGAGGGCGACGTGACCTTCACCGTCGACATGGGGCCGCCGCGGCTGCGCTGGGACGAAATCCCGCTGGCCGAACCCTTCGAGGACACCACCGGCATCGAACTGCAGGTCGGCCCCATCGACGCGCCGGTGCTGCACACGCCGTCCGCCGTCAACATGGGCAATCCGCACGCCATCTTCTGGGTGCCGGACGTCGACGCCCACGACCTGTCCCGCGTCGGCCCCCTGCTCGAGCACCATCCGATCTTCCCCGAGCGGGCGAACATCTCGCTCGCGCAGGTGACCGGCCCCGATTCCATGATCCTGCGCGTCTGGGAGCGCGGCGCCGGCCTCACCCGTGCCTGCGGCTCCGCCGCCTGCGCCGCCGCGGTGGCCGCCGCCCGCAAGGGCCTCACCGGCCGCCGCGTCCGGGTGTCGCTGCCCGGCGGCGACCTGCTGATCGACTGGCGCGAGGGCGACGGGCATGTCCTGATGACCGGCCCGGTCGAGCTGGAGCACGAGGGGCGCTTCGCCGCGTCCGTCTTCGCCGGGGCGGCGTGAATGGCCGTCGAGGTCCTGACCTTCGGCTGCCGGCTCAACATGGTCGAATCCGAGGCCATGCGCCGGGCGGCGACGCAGGCCGGGCATGAGGGCCTCGTCATCGTCAACACCTGCGCGGTCACGGCGGAGGCCGCCCGGCAGGCCCGCCAGGCGATCCGGCGCCTCGCCCGCGAGCGGCCCGGCGCGCGCATC
>CAZJCW010000289.1:0-5334 GCA_964544365.1 uncultured Alsobacter sp. | reverse complement strand
GTCTGTCGTGACGCGCCAAGGCGCCGGCCCCTCAGGCAGCCCGTCCGCGCAAGGCCACCCGGGCGCCCAGCCATCCCCTGAGCCACGGCCCGGCCACGAGGGGCAATCTCGCGCTCAGCCCGAAGACCGCGCCGGCCCCGGCGCCGGTGCTGCATGTCGCGCCGGCCCCCGCCCAGGAGGTCGTGATCCCGATGTCCGAGCGGGTCACGATCATGGAACTGCGCGACTCCATGTGCCGTTGGCCGCACGGCGACCCGACGTCGCCGGAGTTCCGGTTCTGCGGAGCGAAGTCACCGCCCGGCACGCCCTATTGCAGCTACCACGCCCAGATCGCCTACCAGCCGTCGATGGAGCGCAGGCGCGACCGTGCCCGCTCGGCGCGGGGCGAGTGATGACGGCCCGTGATGCGTGACGACGTCCGGCGCTACCGCGGCTCGTCGCGGTAGTCGCCGAAGCGCTGGCGCCGGAAACCGGGGCGGCGCGGCATGAGCCACCGCTTGCGGCGGTGCACCCAGTCCTCGAGGCCGGGCTCGCGCAGGCGGATACGGGTCCGCGAAGCCCGCCTGTCCACCGTGCCGACGACCCAGACGTCGCCTCCGATCAGCGCGCGCAGCACGGCTTCGAGTTCACCGTGCCGGAGGCCGCGAAGGCTCCCGATCTGTTCGACGTCCTCGACATGGACCTCGTAGCGGCCGCTGCGCAGGTCGATGGCGATGACGAACCAGGCCAGCCCCGCCGTGCCCGTTCCCTCGATGGAAAACGTCGTTTGCGTCTGCCGCAGCGCGATGCGCGACGTCGTGACCCTCAGGGCGATGTCGGCGAGCGCCTCGGCAACGGCGGTCGGTGCCCGGCGCTCCGGGGGCCGGGCGGGCGGATGTCGACGGATGGGACGCGTGCGAAGCTCCGACATGATCCCAGCCTAGCCGATTTTCCGGCGCTGTGGAGCCGGATCCTGCGCGGAAAACGCGACCCACCTCCGAGCGTGGTGCGCATGCAACGCGCCGCCCGCCGTGCGTCAGCTGCGTCGTGCGAAGGTCTCGTCGAAGGAATAGCCGGCACCGCGCACGGTCCGGATCGGATCCTTGTCCCGCGGGCGGTTGATCGCCTTGCGAAGCCGCCCGACATGCACGTCGACCGTGCGCTCGTCGATCTCGCTGTCCATGCCCCAGACCCCGTCGAGGAGCTGCGAACGGCTGAACACCCGGCCCGGCTTCTCCATCAGGAACTCGAGCATCCGGAATTCCGTCGGCCCAAGGTGCAGTTCGCGCCCCGACCTGCGGACCCGGCGCGTCTCGCGGTCGAGCGCGATGTCGCCTGCCTCCAGCATGCTCGCGACGCGCTCGGGAGAAGCCCGCCGCAGCAGCGCGCGGACCCGGGCCAGCAGCTCAGGAACGGAGAACGGCTTGACGATGTAGTCGTCGGCCCCGGTTGCGAGGCCGCGCACGCGCTCGCTCTCCTCGCCGCGCGCCGTCAGCATGATCACCGGCAGGCGTTGCGTGTCCGGCCGCTGGCGCAGGCGCCGGCACAGCTCGATGCCGGAGAGGCCGGGAAGCATCCAGTCGAGCAGGACGAGATCGGGGACGCTCTCGCGCAGGACGAGTTCCGCATCGTCTCCTCGCGCCACGGTCTCGACGGCGTAGCCTTCCGCCTCGAGGTTGTAGCGAAGCAGCAGCGTCAGCGGCTCCTCGTCTTCGACGATCAGAATGCGCGGCGTGCTTGCCATGGTCACGTCTCCCCCTTCGGGACACGCGTCTTCTATGACCGTGCAATGACGTTTTTATAACAGCCGGGCTCAGGTCCGCGAAACATCGACGCTTGCAGGGAGGGAGACACGGAACGTCGCGCCTTCTCCGGGCCGGCTTTCGATGGCCAGCCTGCCCCGATGGCGGTTGACGATGTGCTTGACCAGCGCGAGCCCGAGCCCGGTGCCGCCCTGCCCCCGGCTCTTGCCGGTGTCGACCCGGTAGAAGCGCTCGGTCAGCCGGGGAACGTGCTCGGGAGCGATGCCCTGGCCGTAGTCCCGGACGAGCAGGATGGCCTGTGCGGGCCCGGTGCCGTCCTGGGCGAGGCTCACGCCCACGTCGACCCGTCCACCGTCCTGGCCGTACTTGATGGCGTTCTCGACCAGGTTCTCGGCCACGCGCATCAGGTCGTCCCGGTCGCCGGGAACGACAACGCCTCCCGGCGGAGCGGTGAAGGAGAGGGCGACCTCGCGCTCATCGGCCAGCGGTCGCAGCGTGTCGACCATCTGGCCGACGATCACGGCCAGGTCGACGGAGGTTTCGGGCCTGCGGTGCTCGGCCATTTCGACGCGCGACAGCGACAGAAGGTCGTCGATCAGCCGCGCCATGCGCTGCGCCTGCTGGCGCATGATCTGAAGAAAGCGCTCCCGCGCCGCCGGATCGTCCCGCGCCGGCCCCTGCAACGTCTCGATGAAGCCGAGCAGGGACGCGAGCGGGGTGCGCAGCTCGTGGCTGGCATTGGCGATGAAGTCGACCCGCATCATGTCGAGGCGGTGCTGTTCGGTCCGGTCGCGGAAGGCGAGCACGAAGATCGGCACGCGGCCTTCGGCAGCGCGCACCTCGACCGACGACAGCGTGACCTCGAAGATCCGCTCGACAGGCACCCGCTCGGAGTAATGGGCCGTCACGTTCGTCTCGCCCCGCTGCAGCCGGTCGACGGCGCCCAGCACGTCGGGAGAGCGCACCGCAAGCGACAGCGGGCGCCCGCGTCCGAGGCCGGGCCACGCCGCCATCGCGGGATCGTTGAAGGCGATGACGGCGCCCGTCCTGTCCGTCACGATCAGTGGCTCGGGCAGGGCGCCCACGAGCGCGACGAGCAGGGCGCCGTCGGCTGCTTCGATGTTGTCTGCGCGGGGCATCCTCGAACTCCTGATCGCTTGGGCGGCGACGGACCATTCCCTGCCAGTGCGACGCCCCGGTGTCAGTCGTCGCGGACCGCATCCAGCTCGACGCGGGCGCGGAACGCACGAACGCGCGTGGCAATCTCGCGACCGCCCAGCACCAGGAGCGCGATGACGAACGGGACGAGGTAGTAGCAGATGCGGAACAGCAGCAGCGCGCCGATCAGGCCCTCGTAAGGCAGGCGCCAGAAGGCCAGGAGGATCGTCGCCTCGAAGACGCCGAGCCCGCCCGGCGCGTGGCTCACCATGCCGAGAATGCAGGCGAACGCGTAGACGGCGGCGAAGGTGCCGAAATCGACGGCATAGCCGGACGGCAGCAGGACATAGAGGACCGTCGCGGCGCAGCAGACGTCGCCGATCCCGAGCAGGATCTGGCCCAGCGACACGCGGAAGCTCGGCAGTTCGAGCCGCCAGCGGCCGATGCGGATGCGGCGCCGGCCGAGGAAGGAATAGACGATGTAGGCGGTGATCCCGCCCAGAACGGCGATGCCGATGAGCCGGTTCACCGAGACGGCCAGGCGGTTGATCTCGGCCAGCGCCTCCGCGCGGAACACGAGGCCGAAGCCGACCACCGCGCCCATCCCGAGCAGGAACGTCGAGCCGGCGATGAGCGTCAGTCCCGCCACCTTGCTCGCCGGTAGCCCGCGCGGCGCGTAGATCCAGTAGCGGACGGCGCCGGCGGTGAAGAGCGGGAAGCCCAGCGTGAACGAGATCGCGTAGCTGGTGAAAGAGGCCAGCGCCGTGGTGCGGTATGGAATGCGTGCCCGCATCTGGTGCAGGGCGAGCGCGTCATAGCCCGTCAGCAGCAGGTAGCTGACGATCGTGAAGAAGAAGGCGAGGGCCAGCTGCTCGCGCGCCTTGCCCGCGAAGGCCGCCGTCACGTCCTCGAACTTCACCTGCGAGACGATCTGCCACAGCACGACCAGCGACACGGCGAACAGCAGCACGCTGAGCCCGGTGCCGACCCAGCGCCAACGGGACCGGGAGCGGACGATGCCGCTGCCTTCCTCGTCGTCCGGATCCGCCGGCGGCGGCGCCATCGTGTCCATGCGTCGTTCCTGCCGGGGGAGAGAGGGCTCGCGCGCCTCTATCGCAGCGCTCGGGTCCGCCGGCAAGTCTCGCAGGCCGGCAGGTCCCGCAGGTCGGACCTCCTTGCAGACCGGCCGGGCTTGCCCCGGGCGTCAGTGGATCTCGTTCGCCCTGGCGAGCGCCGCGCGCAGACCGGCGAGGGAGAAATCCTTGCTGCGGGCCACGGCGAGGATGGGCTCCTCGCGCCGTGCGCACAGCTCTGCCGCGGCAGGCACCTTGTCCGCGATGTCGATCGGGACGACCACGGCGCCGTGCCGGTCGGCATGGATGAGATCCCCGGATCGCACGGTCATTCCCGCGACACGAACGACATCGCCGAACCCGGCAAGATGCACGTGGGCATGCGACGGGCCGATCATGCCGGCCAGGGCCTGGAAGCCCTCGGCCCATTGCGGGATGTCACGGATGCTGCCGTCCGTGACCACGCCGAGGCAGCCCAGCGCCTTGTGGACGGCGCTGTGCACCTCGCCCCAGAACGCGCCGTAGCCGGCCATTTCGGCGTCCAGGTCCTGGATCACGCTGATCCGCGGAGCCGGCCCGCTGCCGACATACTCGTAGTAGGCGAGGCGAAGCGCCCTCTCCTCCTCTGCCCGGCGCCCCGATGGGGCGGTGGCCCGGATGGTGGCGGTGCGGGCATAGCCGACGATCGGAGGAAGGTCGGGGAAGGGGCAGACGAGCGGTCGGACCGTGTACCCGGTGAGCCGGCGCTCGGGCGCGACGAGTTCCAGCGCGTTGCAGACCGTCGGCGTGTCGTAGCGCCCGAGCGCCTCCAGGACGGAGCGCGGCAGGGGTTCGGATGCTGGATCTTGGCTCATGGCGGGTTCCGTTCAGGACAGGCCGGCGATGGAGGAGAGGCGGTCGCGCGGAAGAGCCACGGCCTCCCCCGCGGCGAGAATCTGCTCCCAGGTGGTGGGATCGATCGGGATTCCGCCAGCGAGTCGCGCCGCGCGGGTGGCGAGTTCCGGCTCGCCGGCAATCTGCACGGTCGGCTCGCGGCCGGGAGGCGGCGACTTCGCCCAGCCGATGAAGGCCTCCATCTCGGCGTTGAAGCGTTCCGACGTGCCCATCGCCTCGGGCGAGAGGACCATGGACACCATGTTGTTGATGATCGCGGGACGCTTGCGGCGGCTGTTCATGGTTCCGCCGCCGGTCAGCGCGCCGGCGATGAGTTCGCAGGCCAGCCCCAGCGCCCAGCCCTTGTGGCCGCCGAAAGGCAGGATGGCGCCCAGCGGCTCCTCGAACATGTGGGCGGGATCCGTCGTCGGCTCGCCATCGTGGTCGAGCAGGGTGTCGGGCGCCACCGGCACGCCCTTGTTGTAGGC
>CAZJCW010000288.1:0-5349 GCA_964544365.1 uncultured Alsobacter sp. | reverse complement strand
TTCGATCTCACGACGATCATCTTTCTCGCCCTCGCGGTCTTCGTGATCTGGCGGCTGCGGTCCGTTCTCGGGCAGCGAACCGGTCACCAGGGTCCGCCACCCGGGGAGGTGGTGCGGCGTTCCGAGCCGAAGGCGCCGGCGCCGGCGAACGACGCCAATGTCGTCCGGCTCCCGGGCCGCAACGGAGACGCCCCGGCGCAAATGTCGGACGATCCCGACCGCTGGAAGGGAATCACGGAGCCCGGCACGCCGCTGGCCGCCGGTCTCGACGCCATCGCCCTGGCCGAAGGCGGGTTCGACGCCCCCGGCTTCCGGGAGGGCGCGAAGTCCGCCTACGAGATGATCGTCACCGCGTTTGCCCAGGGCGACCGCAGGACGCTCAAGGATCTCCTCTCGAAGGAAGTCTTCGACGGCTTCGTGGGGGCCATTGCCGACCGCGAGAAGCGTGGCGAGCGGGTCGAGACCACGTTCGTCTCGATCGACAAGGCGGAGTTCGTCGACGCCCAGCTCAAGGGCAAGCAGGCCCAGGTGACGATGCGCTTCCTGTCGAAGCTCATCACCGCCACCTACGACCGCGCCAATGCGGTGGTCGACGGTGCGCCGGACAAGGTGGTCGACGTGACGGACGTGTGGACCTTCTCGCGGGACGCCGGTTCGCGCGATCCCAACTGGAGGCTCATCGCCACGGAATCCGGTCACTGAAGGCTCATGCGCTGGCGCCCGGGCGCGGCGATCCTGGTCGTGGCCGGAGCGCTCGGCATGTCATCCGCCCTAGCCGCCGAGAGACCCGGACCCGCTGGATCGACGCTCCAGCGGGTTTCCTTTGACTCCCTGAAGGGCTGGACCGGCGACGACCACGCCGCCGCCTTGGCGACCTTCCGGCGCAGCTGCGAGGCGATCCTCGGCGGGCAGGGCGAGCTTCGCCCCGGCCTGCCGCCGACTGCCGCGCTCCTGCGGGTCTGCCGCGAGGCGGTCGCGGCCGCCCCGGTCGACGGCGACGCTGCGCGACGCTGGATCGAGGACCGTTTCGCCGCGTGGCGCGTGCGGCCGGCCGAAGGCGGCCCGTTCCTCACCGGCTACTACGAGCCCGAGGTCGAGGGATCGCTGGAGCGGACCCCCGCGTTTCCGGTCCCCGTCCTCGCACGCCCGCCCGATCTGCTGTCCTTTCCGGACGGTGCTCCGCCGCCGCTTCCTGCCGAGCTCACGGCCGCGCGGGCGACCCCGACCGGCCCCGTTCCCTATCCCGATCGCGCCGCCATCGAGGACGGCGCGCTGGCGGGCAGGGGGCTCGAACTCGTCCATCTGCGCGACGGCGTCGAGGTGTTCATGACGCAGGTGCAGGGATCGGCCCGGGTGCGCCTGACCGACGGCCGGGTCCTGCGTCTCGTCTATGCCGGCCGCAACGGTCACCCCTACACGTCCATCGGTCGCGTCATCGTGACGGAAGGGCATGCCACCGCAGAGCAGATGCACCTCGAAGGCCTGAAGGCCTGGCTGCGGGCCCGCCCGGCCGAGGCGCGACGGATCATGCGGCTGAACCGCTCCTACATCTTCTTTTCGCTCCGCTCCGACCTCGATCCCGACGACGGGCCCATCGGTGCCGCGTCGGTGCCCCTGACGCCCCTGCGGTCGATCGCCGTCGACCGGACGGCCTGGCCCTACGGCACGCCGGTGTGGATCGACGTGGACCTGCCCTCGCCGGACGGCGCGCCCCCGCGGCCGTTCTCCCGGCTGCTGGTCGCCCAGGACACCGGGTCGGCGATCGTCGGACCGGCCCGCGGCGACCTGTTCTTCGGGTCCGGCCGCGACGCCGGACTGCGCGCCGGCATGGTCCGGAACCGGCCCGACTTCCTCGTTCTCCTGCCGCGCGAGGATGCGCCGTGAGCGAGCGGCGGCGGCGGATCCTGACCAGCGACGAGCATGCGCTGTGGTCGCACGTCACCCGCCACGTCTCCCCGCTGGCCAGCGTGAAGCCGTCCCGGCTGGCCGAGCCGCCGGTTCCTCCGGTCGCCACTCCCGCGACCCCGCCACCCCCTCCGCCGCCGGCAAAGCGGGTCAAGCCGGCGCCGGGCACCGAGGCGAAGGCTCCGGTGCCGAAGCCCGCGGCACCGCCGCTGCCGCCCATCGTCCCGCTGGAGCGCCGGCTCCGGCAGCGCCTGTCGCGCGGGACGCACCCGATCGACGCCGTGATCGACCTGCACGGCATGCGCCAGGCGGAGGCGCACGCGGCGCTCCGGTCGTTCCTGCTCGGGGCCCAGGCGCGGGGTCACCAGGTCGTGCTGGTGGTCACCGGCAAGGGTGCCGGCGCCGCCGAGGGCGGGCTGTTCGAGGAGCGGGGCGTCCTGCGGCGGTCGGTGCCGCACTGGCTCCGCCTGCCGGACCTGCGAACGGTGGTGACGGGGTTCGAGGAGGCCGTAGCCCATCATGGCGGCGGTGGGGCGCTCTATGTCCGGCTGCGCCGGCGCCGCGGACCGGGAGCCGAGCCATGACGCCCTTCGGAGAGCGCCTGCGTTCGCTTCGTGCCGAGCGCGGCCTGACGCTGAAGGAAATGGCGTCCGAACTGGGCGTCTCGTCCACCTATCTCTCGGCGCTCGAGCACGGCCGCCGTGGCCGCCCGAACTGGGGGTTCGTCCAGCGCGTCATCCAGTACTTCAACGTCATCTGGGACGACGCCGAGGAGCTCCAGCGCCTCGCCGACCTCTCGCATCCGCGCGTCGTCATCGACACGGCCGGCCTGTCGCCCCGCGCGACGCTGCTCGCCAACCGCCTGTCGCGCGACATCGCCGGCCTGCCGCCCGAGCGGATCGAGGCCCTGCTGGCGCTCCTGCTGAACGACAGGCCAACGGGAACCGCTTGATTCATCGCCGCCCGGATGCGAAGGGACCGGCGCCCTCTTCCGGAGTTCCCATGACAGCGCCCCGTTTCGACGTCCTCGGTCTCGGCAACGCCATCGTCGACGTCCTCGCCCGCACGGACGACGACTTCCTGCTTGCGAACAGCCTTCACAAGGGCTCCATGCGCCTGATCGACGAAGCGGAGGCCGAGCGGCTCTACGCCGCGATGGGCCCCGCCACCATCATCTCGGGCGGATCCGTCGCCAACTCGATCGTCGGCGTCGCCTCGCTCGGCGGACGCGGGGCCTATATCGGGAAGGTCCGGGCGGACGAGGTCGGCGCGGCGTTCACCCACGACATCCGGGCGACGGGCGTCCACTTCTCGACCCGCGCCGCCGCCGATGGACCGGCGACGGCCCGCAGCTTCATTCTCGTCACGCCCGACGGCGAGCGGACGATGAACACCTATCTCGGCGCGTGCCAGAACCTCGGGCCGGACGATGTCGACCGCGAGACGGTCGAAGCCTCCGCCTTCGTCTATCTCGAGGGCTATCTGTGGGACCGCGAGCAGGCGAAGGAAGCGTTCCGCCGCGCCGCCGACATCGCCCACTCCGCCGGACGCAAGGTCGCGATCACCCTGTCGGACAGCTTCTGCGTCGACCGCTACCGCGACGAGTTCCTCGGCCTGATGCGCTCGGGGCTCCTCGACATCGTGTTCGCCAACGAGCACGAGCTGATGAGCCTCTACACCACCGCCGACTTCGACAGCGCCCTGGCGGCGTTGCGCGAGGAGGGGGTCGTCGGCATCGTGACCCGCTCCGAGAAGGGCTGCCTGATCGTCGAGAGGGAGCAGACCCAGGCCGTGCCGGCCCATCCGGTGGAAACGCTCGTCGACACGACCGGCGCGGGCGATCTCTTCGCGGCCGGCGTCCTGTTCGGCATGGCGAAGGGCTTCGACGCGGTCACCTGCGCCCGCCTCGGTGGCCTCGCCGCCGCCGAGATCATCCAGCACATCGGCGCGCGCCCCGCCGTCGACCTGCGCGACCTCGCCCGGCAGAACGGCCTCCCGGTCTGAGGCCTTTCGCCGCCCGATGATTCACGTGAAACACCGGCGGCCCCGATCCGCCGGTGTCACAGCTTCCGCAGCGCCACCTGCTCGATCCGGTGGCTGGCGCCCTTGGTCAGGATCAGGTCCGCGCGCGGCCGGGTCGGCAGCACGTTCTCGCGCAGGTTCGGCAGGTTGATGCGGTGCCAGATGGCATGCGCGGTCGCCTCCGCCTCGGTGTCGGAGATCTGCGCGTACTTCTTGAAGTAGCTGCGCGGGTCGCGGAACGCCGTCTCGCGCAGCGTCATGAAGCGCTGGACGTACCACTTCTCCAGCAGGTCCTCGTCGGCATCGAGATAGACCGCGAAGTCGAAGAAGTCCGACACGAAGGGCACCGGCTTGCCGTCCCGGGGCATCCGGCTCGGCAGCAGCACGTTCAGCCCTTCGACGATGAGGATGTCGGGCCGGTCGACGCTGACCGTCTCGCCCGGCACGACGTCGTAGACGAGGTGCGAGTAGACCGGCGCCTCGACGTGATGCTTCCCCGCCTTCACCTGGGAGAGGAAGCGGATCAGCGCCGCGCCGTCGTAGCTTTCGGGAAAGCCCTTGCGCTCCATCAGGTTCTCGCGGAGCAGCACGGCATTGGGATGCAGGAACCCGTCGGTCGTGACGAGGTCGACCTTCGGCGTGTTCGGCCAGCGCGACAGCAGCGCCCGGAGCACGCGCGCCGTCGTCGACTTGCCGGCCGAGACGGAGCCGGCGATGCCGATCACGTAGGGGACCTTGCCGTCCTCGGCGAGGAGGAAGCGCTGGGTCGCCTTGAACAGCCCCTGCGTCGCTGCGACGTAGAGCGAAAGCATGCGCGACAGCGGCAGGTAGATCGCCACGACCTCCTCCAGCGAGATCGGGTCGTTGAGCGACTGGATCCGCATCAGGTCGTCGACCGTCAGCGTCAGCGGCGTGTCGGCCCGCAAGGCCGCCCATTCGTCCCGGCTGAAGGTGCGGAACGGCGACACTTCCTCAAACTCGGCCTGCGGCAAACGAACATCCATTCCGGCGACCCCGAAAGCCCGCACCGCCGGCAGCGCCTCATCCCGGCTGCCGCGATGCCTTTTCCTGCAGCCCGGACTGCGCCGTGCGGCGCTCGAGCTCGTCGAGCACATCCTGCAACGGGACGCCGCGCGAGCGAAGCACGACCAAGAGATGATAGAGGACGTCCGCGCTTTCCATCACCAGCGCCCGGTAGTCGCCCTGCACCGCCGCGATCACCGCCTCGACGGCCTCCTCGCCGAGCTTCTTGGCGGCATGGGGCGGACCGGCGGCGAGCAGCTTCGCCGTGTAGGACTCGCTGGGCGCGGCCTTGGCCCGCACCGCCAGGAAGGTTTCGAGGTCGCCCAGCGTGAACGCCATCTAGATCATCCTCACGGGAATGCCGGCCGCCGCCATGCGCTCCTTGGCCTCGCGCACCGT
>CAZJCW010000287.1:0-5352 GCA_964544365.1 uncultured Alsobacter sp. | reverse complement strand
CCTACTGGCGGGTCGGGCGCAAGCTCGAGGCGACGTTCCAGTGGAACCACGCCCGGGACCTGAAGCCCGAGCCCGAAGACATGCCGAAGATCCTGCGAAAGATCGAAGTCGGGCTGGAAGACGAGCCCAAGCCCGCAGCGGCCGAGATCGACAAGAAGGCGAACGGCGGTTGAACGACGTCCCCCGGCTTCGGCCGGGCGACGGGCTGCTTCGCAGCCGTGCGCCGGCCAAGGTCAACCTGACGCTTCATGTGCTGGGCCGACGGGCCGACGGCTACCACGACCTCCTGAGCCTGGTGGCCTTCGCCGGCGTCGGGGATATGTTGACCCTGACGCCCCGCGCGGCGCTGGCCGTCTCCGTCTCCGGGCCAACGGCGGCGGCGGCCGGGCCGGATGACGACAACCTCGTGCTCAAGGCGACCCGGGCCCTGGAGGCCCGTGTGCCGGGACTTGCCACCGGCTCCTTCCAACTCGTCAAGCGGCTGCCAGTGGCGGCGGGACTGGGCGGCGGATCGTCCGACGCAGCGGCGGCGCTGCGCCTGCTCGCCATCGCGAACGGCCTGGCCGCGGACGACCCGCGCCTGCTGGACGCGGCGCGGGCGACGGGATCGGACGTGGCGGTCTGCCTCGATCCGCGTGCGCGACTGATGGAGGGGACGGGAGACCGCATCGGCCCTGCCCTCGGCATGAGGCCGCTCTTCGCGGTGCTGGCCAATCCTCGGGTCGCGGTGCCGACGCCTGCGGTGTTCCGGGCCCTCGGCCTCACTCCCGGCGATGCCGGTCCTTCCAGCGACCGACCCGCCGGAGACGGGCCGGACCTCTGGATCGCCAATGGCCGAAACGACCTGGAATCGCCTGCGCTGCGGACGGCACCCGTGATCGGGGACGTGCTCCATGCCCTGCGCGCGCAGGACGGCTGTACGCTTGCGCGGATGTCGGGGTCCGGCGCGACGTGCTTCGGGCTGTTCGGCGACTGCCGGGCCGCGGCGAGAGCCGCGCGGCGGTTGCGGTCGGCACATCCGGGATGGTGGATCGCGCCGACCGTCCTGCGCTGAACGGCGCCTTCCGACGAGGGACGTCAGAGAGCCTTGTGGCTGCCGTCGCAGAGCGGCGACTTGGTCGTCTGCTTGCACGTGCAGAAAAAGGCCTTCTTGTCGGCGTCGGCGGTCCACTCCATCGGCAGGAACGCCGAGCCCTGATGCGAACCGTCGCAGAAGGGCTGGTTCTTGGACTGGCCGCAGGAACACCACCAGTACGTCTCGCCGGCCTTCACCTCGACGGGAATGGGGGCGGTGCCGCCGATTGCGGGCTTGGACATGTCGGATTCTCCTGGCAAGGCGACGGCGCCTTCGCGCCAAGCTAGGACGAGGCCGCACCAGGTGCAAAGGAATCGCGTGCAACGACGGTTGTGCGCTGATGCAAGCGGATCGGCGGGCGTCTCAGGCGCCGCCGCCCTCGGTGCGGAGCCAGGCGGCGCCACAGGCCTTGGCGAGTTCGCGCACGCGCAGGATGTAGCTCTGCCGCTCGGTCACGGAGATCACGCCGCGCGCATCCAGCAGGTTGAAGGCGTGGCTCGCCTTGATGCACTGGTCGTAGGCCGGCAGGGCCATGGCATGGCGCTCGCCATCGCCCCGGTCTCCCTTGTCGAGCAGGGCCTTGCACTCCGCCTCCGCGTCGCGGAAGTGGCGGAACAGCATCTCGGTGTTCGCCGCTTCGAAATTGTGGCGCGAGTATTCCTGCTCGGCCTGGAGGAAGACGTCGCCATAGGTGACCTTGTCCGCTCCCTCGCCGCCGTTGAAGTTGAGGTCGTAGACGTTGTCGACCCCCTGCACGTACATGGCGAGGCGCTCGAGGCCGTAGGTCAATTCGCCCGAGACGGGCGAGCACTCGAAACCGGCGACCTGCTGGAAATAGGTGAACTGGCTCACCTCCATGCCGTCGCACCAGCATTCCCAGCCGAGCCCCCAGGCGCCGAGGGTGGGGCTTTCCCAATCGTCCTCGACGAACCGGATGTCGTGCAGGCCGGGATCGATGCCGATGGCATAGAGCGACCGGAGATACAGGTCCTGCAGGTCCGGCGGGGACGGCTTCAGGATGACCTGGTACTGGTAATAGTGCTGCAGGCGATTGGGATTCTCGCCATAGCGGCCGTCCTTCGGACGGCGGGACGGCTGCACGTAGGCGGCCTTCCACGGCTTCGGACCGAGGGACCGCAGCGTCGTCGCGGGATGGAACGTCCCGGCGCCCACCTCCATGTCGTAGGGCTGCAGAACCACGCAGCCATGCTCCGCCCAAAAGCGGTGCAGCGTGAGGATCAGCCCCTGGAACGAGCGTTCGGGTCGCAACGTTGCGGTCATCGGATGGTCCGTCAGCGGGGCCCAGCCCCGATCGGCGCGCACCGTAGAAGCGGCCCCTACCCCGGTCAAGCCGGAGGCCCTCGTGCGCCATGTGCGCCAGCGCACCGAAGGCGGGCCGGGGTCGGGGTACGCCTTGTTCAAGCCCGAACGGGCCACATACGGGAGGTTGTCATGAAGATCGCACTGTTCGCCGGCGCGGCACTCGCGGCGGCAGCCATCACGCCCTTCGCCGTCACCGTCGTCGGCGCGGCAGCGCCCCGGGCCACCGTCACGGCGGTTCTGGATGCGCCGGTGACCACCATCCAGGTCATGCGCGACATCGAGGCCGACCGCGGCCTTGCCGACGCCGCACAGGCCAAGGCCATCGCCCCGCCGTCCACCGACTCCTCCTGCGCCCGTCCGGTGCGCGTCGTGGGGACGGGTTATGGCGAACCCATCGTCTGCCGCAGGTAAAGGGACGAAGGCCCGGCGCTTGCGCGCAAGGGCCGGGGCCTAGTCTCCGACCGTACCGTCCGCGGCCGCGAAAAGCGGACCGAAGCTCAGGCGGTGAAACGGGCAGGGACCGAGGGTCCGTATCGCGTTGCGGTGAAAGGCGGTTGCATAACCTGCGTGCCGCTCGAACCCGTAGCCGGGATAGTGCCGGGACAGCCTCGCCATCATTCGGTCGCGGGTCACCTTCGCGACGATGGACGCGGCGGCGATGGACACGACGAGTCCGTCGCCGCGGATCACGGCCTCGCCGGGGATCGGACAGGGCGGAAGGTCGCGCCCGTCGACAAGGATGCGCGCCGGCGTCCGCTTCAATCCCGCAATCGCGCGCCGCATCGCTTCGAGCGTTGCCTTGCGGATGTCGGTCGCGTCGATGGTCGCGGCGGAGACCGAGGCGACGGCCACGTCCGCCGTGGCGACGATCCGGTCGAACAGGGCCTCGCGCCTTTCGGGCGTCAGGAACTTCTAATCGATCAGGCCGTCGGGAACGTTTCCTGGATCGAGCACGACCGCCGCGGCCACCACCGTGCCGGCGAGCGGGCCCCTCCCAGCCTCGTCGACCCCGGCGACTGGCGCGTGACCGCCGCGCAGCAGCGCAGCTTCGCGGGAGAAGTCGGGGCCGTTCGGCAAGACGATGGAAGACGCAGATCCGCGTGCGATTCGAGCCATGACCCCATCGTCACGGCCGCCTCGCCGTTGGCAAGCGTCACGCACGCCTGCGCGGCGACTTGCGCACGCCGCCCAGTTCCGCCGCGAGGCGGTCCTTGGTTTCGCGCGGGAGGTCCTGCCATGGAATGCCCAGCAACGCCGCCTCCATGGCGTGCAGCGCATTCAGGCTGATCCGCGGGACGGCGAACCGCAGCCGGGCAAATGCCTCCACCGCGCCGACCGTCCGCAGCGCCTCCTCGCTGTCGATACCGACCTCGGCCAGCTGGCGCTCCATGACGGGGCCGAGATTTCGCATCGCGGAAATGCGGCCCATGTCGCTCAGCCTTCGGCAGGCGGCGGGATCGTGACGCGCCCGGCGCCATCGATGGGCCAGAACGGATTGTGGGCGATCTCCCACAGGTGCCCGTCGGGATCGGCCACGAAGGCGATCGTGCCACCCCAGGGCGCCAGGCCGGGTTCCGCAACCACGGTGCCGCCTGCGGCGACAAAGGCATCGACGGCAAGCGCGACGGAGGCGGCATCGGCCACGTTGTGGGCCAGCGTGACGCCGCCCGGCTCGCCGATCGGCCGGCCACAGTCGCGGGCGAGATCCTCCCGGCCATAGAGCGACAGCACGGTGCCGCCGCAATCGAAGAAGGCCACGCCCGGCTGGCTGTCAGCCGAAGCCCGCCAGCCGAGGCGCTCGTAGAAGGCACGGGACCGGGCGACGTCTGCCACCGGCAGGGTCAGCAGGCTCAGGGACGGGGCGAAGGACATGGTACGTCTCCCTCACGCATGGAACCGGATCAGAACAGCGAGAGCTGGCGGCCTCGCGGCCCCGGCGGGACGAACAGGTCCGTGCGAAGCTTCAGCCGCCGCTTGTTGTAGCCCAGACGCTGCGCCGCGATCTCGAACCGGCGGCCGATCATCCAGGCATAGGGCCCGTCACCGGTCATCCGCTCACCCCACTTCGCGTCGTAGTCCTTGCCGCCGCGCGTGGAGCGGATGAGAGACAGGACATGGCGCAGCTTGTCCGGATGATGCTCCATCAGCCACTCCCGCACCAGGTCGCGGACCTCGAGCGGCAGGCGAAGCAGGACGTACCCCGCCTCGCGCGCGCCGGCCTCCCATGCCGCCTCCAGGATGCGCTCGATCTCCGGGTCGTTCACCGCCGGGATGATCGGCGCCACCATCACGGATGTCGGGATGCCGGCCTGAGCCAGCGTCCGGATCGCCTCGAGACGACGGTGCGGCGCGCTCGCGCGCGGCTCCATGGAGCGGGCGAGCTTGGGATCCAGCGTCGTCACGGAGAGCGCGACCTTCACCAGGCCCCGCTCGGCCATCGGCCCCAGGAGGTCGATGTCCCGCGTCACGAGCGCGGACTTGGTGACGATGCCGACGGGATGGTTCGCCCGCGCCAGCACCTCGAGGATCTGCCGCATCACGCGGTGCTCGCGCTCGATGGGCTGGTACGGATCCGTGTTGGTGCCGATGGCGATGGTCTTGGGGACATATCCCTCCGCGCCGAGTTCCCGTTCCAGAACCTGCGCCGCGCCCGTCTTGACGAAGAGCTTCGTCTCGAAGTCGAGCCCGGGCGACAGGCCCATGTAGGCGTGCGTCGGCCTCGCGAAACAGTAGACGCAGCCATGCTCGCAGCCGCGATAGGGATTGATGGACCGGTCGAAGGAGATGTCCGGCGACTCGTTGCGGCTGATGACCGACCGGGCCTTTTCGGGCGTCACCTCGGTGCGCAGCGGCGGAAGCTCGGCGACACTGCCCCAGCCGTCGTCGGCGGTCTCGCGCGCCACGGGCTCGAACCGGCCCGAGCGGTTGGTCGCGGTGCCGCGTCCGCGCCGGCG
>CAZJCW010000286.1:0-5434 GCA_964544365.1 uncultured Alsobacter sp. | reverse complement strand
GACGAGCCGACGACGGCACTCGACGTCACCGTCCAGAAGATCGAGCACCTGCGCCGGGATGGTGACGTCGAGTGCCGTCGTCGGCGCGTCGGCGATGAGCAGGCGCGGGCCGCAAGCGACGGCCATGGCGATCATCACCCGCTGGCGCATGCCACCCGACAGGCGGTGCGGGTAGTCGTCCACCCGTCGCGCCGGATCGGGCACGCGCACGCGATCGAGCAGGTCGATGGCGCGGCGGCGGGCGGCCGACCGGGAGAGGCCCTCGTGCAGCATCACCACCTCGGCAATCTGCGCGCCGATGGTGAGCACCGGGTTGAGCGAGGTCATCGGTTCCTGGAAGATCATCGCGATCTCCCGGCCGCGCAGCCGCCGGAGGTCCGGCTCGGCGAGCGAGGCGAGGTCGTGGCCCATGAACGTCATGGGACCACCGGCGATCCGCGCCGAGCGCGGCAGGAGGCGCATCAGCGCCAGTCCGGTCAGCGACTTGCCGGACCCGGATTCGCCGACGATGGCCACCGTCTCGGCCTCGCGAACGGTGAAGGACAGGTCGCGGACGCGCACGACGCCGTCGAAGGCGATGGTCAGGTCGCGCACGTCGAGCAGCGGCGCGTTTGCTGTCCCCGGCGCGGCCATCACCGGGCACCCGAGACGCGCGGGTTGAGGGCGTCGTTCAGCGCATCGCCCAGCAGGTTCAGCGCCAGGACCGTCAGGACGATGGCGACGCCCGGCACGGCGCTGAGAAACCACGCCGTGCGCAGCAGCTCGCGGCCGGCGCCGATCATGCTGCCCCAGCTCACGACATTCGGGTCGCTGAGGCCCAGGAAGGAGAGCGCGGATTCCATGAGGATCGCCGTCGCGACCAGGACGGAAGACGTGACGATCAGGGGCGGAAGCGCATTGGGCAGGATCTCGCGCGCGATGATCCGCGCATGGCCATAGCCCAGTCCCCGGGCGGCGACGACGAAGTCCTTGCTGCGCAGCGACCTGAACTCGGCACGCATCAGGCGCGCCGTCGTCGGCCATGTCACCGCGGCGATGGCGAGGATGACGGTGGAGACGGAGGGCTGGGCGATCGCGACGAGCACGACCAGCAGCACGAAGTTCGGCGGCGTCTGGAAGATCTCGATGATCTTGACCAGCACGTCGTCGACGCGCCCCCCGAAATAGCCGGCGAGGGAGCCGACGACGAGGCCGAGCGTGACGCCGAGCGCCATCGCGGAGAACCCCACGAGGAGCGAGACCCGCGCCCCCCACACCACCCCGGCGGCCACGTCGCGGCCCAGGCTGTCGGTGCCGAGCGGATAGGCGGGGTTCTGGCCCGGCCACAGGAAGGGTCGCGCCACCATGGACAGCGGGTCTTCCGGATAGAGATACGGCGCCGCCAGCGCCATGGCGAAGAGCGCCACCAGGAAGGACAGCGAGGCCAGCCCCGCGGGGTTGCGCAGGAAGGCACGCAGGGCCCGCGGCCGCATGGCGGGCGCCGGAGCGATCGGTGTGTCGAGGGCGAGCGTCATTCAGCGCACCTCGATCCGCGGATCGAGCCATGCCTGGAGCATGTCGACGATCATGTTGGCCATGATGACGAGGACGGACGACAGCAGCAGCACGCCCAGCAGAACGTTGTAGTCGCGCCGCAGAACCGCCTCGAAGGCGAGCCGCCCGAGGCCGGGCCAGCTGTAGACCGTCTCCACCACGACGGCGCCGCCGAGGATGCCGCCGATGTGCATGCCGGCCAGCGTGGTCACGGGCAACAGCGCGTTGCGCAGGATGTGCCTGGAGCCGACGGCGAAGGCCGACAGGCCCTTGGCGCGGGCGGTGCGGACATAGTCCTGCTCCGCCACCTCCATCACAGCGGCGCGGGTGAGCCTGGCGTAGACGGCGACGTAGAACAGCGCGAGCGTGAGGGCGGGCAGGATCATGTGGCGCAGGCGGTCGACGAACAGGTCGAAACCCCGCAGCCCCGAGGCGATCGTCTCCGACCCGCCGCTCGGCAGCCACCCGAGCTTGATGGAGAAGAGGACGATCAGCATAAGGCCGATCCAGAAGCCCGGCACCGAGTAGAGCAGGAGCGTGGTGACGGACAGAACGCGATCCGGCCAGCGGCCGGCGTTCAGCGCCATCACCGTACCGGCAAGCAGCCCGAGCGCGATGGCGATCGACAGGGAGAACCCCATCAGCGTCAGCGTCCGCGGCAGTCTCTGCAGGATCAGGTCGGTGACGGGCATGTTGTAGCGCGGCGAGAAGCCGAGGCTGCCCTGTGCCAGTCCGCCGAGATAGGCCTGCAACTGGCCGAGCACCGGCAGGTCGAGGCCGAAGCGCGCGCGAAGCTGGACCATCAGCTCCTCGGTCGCCGCGCCGGATTCGCCGGCCATCACGTCCGCCGCATCGCCGGGCGCCAGCTTCAGCAGGAAAAAGTTCAGAATGACGATGACAAGGACCGTCGGGATCGCCGCCAGGCCGTTGCGCCAAAGGCTCCTGAGAATGCGTTCAGCGGTGGTCATCAGGCTGGGGCCGGGGGTCCTGGTCGGGGCGGCACACGGTGCCCGCGACGGGGCCGTTTCGCAAGCCGATTGCGGCTAGACCGGCCGGTTGCGCGAAATTGGGGATGATTTCGCCACGCCCATGCGCGGCGATGGAAGTCTCGTCGCCTTTGGCGGTACGCTGGCGCCCGTGCCGCCCGCCCTCGGGGCGGCGCACGCGGCACGGGCCGGCGGCCCGGCATCACCACGAAACCCGGAGACCCGCCATGGCCCATGACCTCATCCTGAAGGGGGGCCATGTCATCGACCCGTCGCAGAAGCACGACGGCGTCATCGACGTGGCGTTCACGGGGGGCAAGGTGTCCGGGTTCGGCGCGGACCTGCGCGGCGCGGCCGAGATCCGCGATGTCAGCGGATACATCGTCACGCCGGGGCTGATCGACATGCACACCCATGTCTACTGGGGCGGCACGTCGCTCGGCATCGATGCCGACGATTTCTGCCGTAACTCGGGCGTCACGACATCGGTCGACACGGGTTCGGCCGGGCCGGGCAACTGGGCGGGATTCCGCAAGCACGTCATCGAGCGGAGCGAAGCCCGGATCCTCGCCTATCTGCACGTGTCGTTCGCCGGCATCTACGGCTTTTCGTCGACGATCATGGTGGGCGAGAGCGAGAACATGCGGCTGCTCGCGCCGGCCGAGTGCGCGGAGGTCGCCGACAGGAACCGCGACCTCGTCGTCGGCATCAAGGTGCGCGTCGGGCGAAACTCCTCCGGTGACCAGGGCATCGCGCCGCTCGATCTCGCGCTGGAGGTTGCGCAGGAAACGGGGCTGCCGCTGATGGCGCATATCGACCATCCGCCGCCCTCCTACGAAGAGGTGCTCGACCGGCTGCGGCCGGGCGACATCCTCACGCACGCCTTCCGTCCCTTCCCGAACACGCCGGCGACGGCCCAGGGCACCGTGAAGCCGGCCGTGCTGGCTGCGCGCAAGCGGGGCGTCCTGTTCGACATCGGACACGGCAAGGGCTCGTTCGCGTTCAAGACGGCGCGCGCCATGCTGGCGAACGGCTTCGAGCCGGACACCATTTCCTCGGACATCCATCAACTGTGCATCGACGGGCCAGCCTTCGACCAGGTGACGACGATGTCGAAGTTCCTGTGCCTCGGCATGAGCCTCTTCGACGTGGTGAAGGCCTCGACGTTGAACGCGGGCATGATGCTGCGGCGGCCGGAGTACGGCTCGCTTCGGGTGGGGTCGCTCGGTGACGCGACGATCCTGTCGGTGAAGGAGGGTCGGTTCGACTATGTCGACGTGGTGGGCGAGCACCTCGCCGGCGACCGGCGGATCGCCGCGGAGGGGGTGGTGCTGAAGGGCCGGTGGTGGCACCCGAAGCGGTCGTCGCGCTTCCGCAAGCTGACCGCCTGAGGGGCGGAGGAACCACGCGGGCCCGGCCTGGACGATCCCTGCCTAGACGATGCCTGCCGAGACAACGCCGGTGACCGGACGCTCCTGCGCCTTTCGGGCGCGGTAGCCCGCCGCCCGATAGACGGCCACGGGGTCGATGGCGCCTCCCGCTCGGGCGCGGGCCATGGCCAGGATGGGCGAGACGTCGGTCGTGAAGGCCTGCTTGACCAGGCGGTGCGCGCCGAAGGCGTCGTTGGCGTCCTGCAGGGCGGCCAGCGCCGTGCGATCGACGAGCAGGGCCTGTGCGTAGGACCGCTGCAGTTCGATGGCGCTTCCCATCAGGCTCTCGACCGGATCGGTGACGTTGTGCGACTGGTCGATCATGTAGGCCGGGTCGAAGCCCGGCGCCTTCCGGGCGGCGGCGTCGACCAGTTCGTTGAACACGAGGAACAGGCGGAAGGGGTCGACCGAGCCGGAATCGAGGTCGTCGTCGCCATACTTCGAGTCGTTGAAGTGAAAGCCGGCGAGCTTGCCGGCGCGCACGAGCCGGGCGACGATCATCTCGATGTTGGTGTTGGGTGCGTGGTGGCCGAGGTCGACGAGGCACCGCGCCTTTTCGCCCAGCATCTGGGCGGCCATCAGGCTGGTTCCCCAGTCGGCGATCACGGTCGAATAGAAGGCCGGCTCGTAGAGCTTGTGCTCGATGAAGACGTGCCAGTCGGCCGGGAGCGCCGCATAGATGCGGTGCATGCTGTCGAGGTAGCGGTCGAAGGCGCCCGTCAGGCTGGACTGGCCGGCGAAGTTCGATCCATCGGCGATCCAGACCGTCAGCGCCCGCGAGCCCAGCGCCACGCCGGCCTCGATGCAGGCCAGGTTATGCGCGACGGCGAGGTCGCGCACCGCGCGGTCGGTGTGGCTGAGGGACCCGAACTTGTAGGACAGCAGCTGGCCCGGCTGGTCCTGGAAGGTGTTCGAGTTCACGGCGTCGAAGCGAAGGCCGAGACCCGCCGCCTGCTCGCGCAACGCCTTCCAGTCATCGACATGGTCCCACGGGAAGTGGGGCGACACCGTGGGCGTGGCCCGGGTGAGCTGGTGGATGGTCGCGCAGTCCTGCAGCTTGTCGTGGATGCCGCGCGGCTCGCCGACGCCGGGGAAGCGGGCGAAGCGCGTCCCGCCGGTTCCGACACCCCAGGTCGGCACGGCCACCGCGAATCCGGCCACGGCTGCGGTGATTCCTTCGATGTCGAGGCCGCGCCGGGCGAGTTGACGTCCGAGTGACGCGTAGTCGTCCTCCAGCGCCGCAGCGAGGCGGCGGTTCTCCTCGGCCACGAAGCCGTCATCGATGCGGAAGGCCTTCGCCATGGTCGTTGTCTCCCCGGTCGTCCTGATCCTGGCGCCGTGTCAGCGGGTGAAGGACTGCACGTTGCCTGCGTCGACGTTGATGATGTTGCCTGTCGACTTCGCGCTCATGTCGGAGGCCAGGAAGTAAGCCGCCTCGGCGATGTCCTCGGGATAGACGCTGAGCTTCAGCAGGCTGCGCTGGCG
>CAZJCW010000285.1:0-5461 GCA_964544365.1 uncultured Alsobacter sp. | reverse complement strand
TTCCTCGGCGGGCTGGTGATGTCCGGCATCAAGCGCGACCGCGGCGTCAAGGACTGGGGCCGCATGATCGCTGGCCATGGCGGCGTGCTGGACCGGATCGACAGCATCGTCTTCTCCGCGCCCATCTTCTTCCACCTGACCCGCTACTGGTGGGTGCCGTGAGGGCTCCGCCCGCGAGCGTGACCGAAGCTAGGGTGGTCGCTTGTCGACCCAGGATGCCGTGATGACCGTCGACACCGATCCCAAGACACACTCCCGCCGGCCCCTCGCAAGCCGCGGCAGCGCGATGGCGAAGCGTTGTGCCGCCGCCCTGCTCCGGACGGGCGTGACGCCCAACCAGATCTCGATGGCCAGCATCGTCGTCTCGGCCGTCGGCGCGGTGGCGCTGCTCGCTGCGCCGCAGTCGCCCTGGCTGTTCCTGGCGACAGCCCTGTGCGTCCAGCTCAGGCTCGCTTGCAATCTTCTCGACGGGATGGTGGCCGTCGAGGGGGGGCGGGGGACGCCGGTCGGCGCCCTGTTCAACGAAATCCCCGACCGGGTGGCCGACAGTTTCTTTCTTGTCGCCTGGGGCTTTGCCAGCGGACAGCCCTGGCTCGGCTGGTCTGCTGCCCTCGCGGCCATGGCCACAGCTTATATTCGCGTGCTGGGCGGGGCACTCGGCCAGCCGCAGGATTTCCGCGGGCCGATGGCGAAGCAACACAGGATGGCGCTGCTGACGGCGGCCTGCGTGGCCGCCTTTGCCGAGGCGATCGCCTTCGGCCATGGGGTGGTGCTGCTCGGCGCCTTGTGGGTTGTTACGGTGGGAAGCCTCTGGACCTGCGTTGCCCGCACTCGAGCCGTGGCTGCCCGCCTCGGGGCTGCTCCGGACAAGACGACCTGATCCGACCGGGGGCGCTAGCGCCCGGATGGCCGGAATGAGCGGGCGGCCGACAGCGTCGTCCCGATGCGAGCCAGCATAAGGCCAGCCTCGATGCGCGCTAGCTCTTCGGCGTGTCGCCGTTTCCGTCGGCGATGGGGCGCGGACGGGCGAGATTCTGGTATCGATCCGCGACCCTGCGTGCAGCCTCGACGATCTCGCCCGGTTGGGAATCCTTCAGGTAGGACCAGCTGAGGAGATCGGAGGCATGTCCGATCTTGTAGGCGCTCACGATCTTGTCGAGCCCTTCGGTGCCGCCTTCACTCAGTCCATCGAGGATCATGCGACGGACTGCGGCGTTGGTCTCGAACGGTCGGCGAAGTGCCGTCTCAAGGATCATCGCTCTGGAGATTTTCATCGATGACAGCCAAGTCTTCGTTTGCAACGCCGAAAATCTTGTTCTGATCTCTCTCGGCTGTAAATGAACCGCAAGTTGCAATCGGCGTCATGACAGAAAAGCAATTTATTCTTATGTCAGGGCGTCGACGTCGCCACTTGTCGCGGAACCCGGGGCCGGCCCGCCGGGGCTCAAGGAAGGCTGTCGAAGTCGCTGCGGCGATGGTGTTCCACGAGACGGCGCAGGCGCAGCGGCTTGAGAACCTCGACGGAATCGCCCCAGGCATAGAGATGCCATGCCATTTCCAGATGGCCCGCCGCCTCGAAGCGCACCGTCAGCGAGCCGTCCGGGTTCGGCGTGACGGACTGCCCGGGATGGAAGAGATAGCCGGCCGCCTGCTCCGCGGCACGCGGCGAGAACCGCCAGACGACCTCGCCGAACTCGCGGTCGTTCTGGAAGAGGCCGAATGCACGCTGGGAGAAGACCTGCAAGTCGAAGTCCGCCGGCCTTTCGAAACCACGGGTTGTAGGAGACGCGCCGGCGACGGAGTCCAGCCGGTAGGTCCGCACCGGACCCTGCGGGTCGTTCTCGGGTCGTGCGACGAGGTAGCGGCGCGCGCCTGACAGGAGGCCGTACGGCATCACGGCGCGGCGGCGGGGGGCGGGATCCGTGCGGGCGCGGTAGTCGATCTCGAGGACAAGGCAGGCCTTGATCGCCTGCGCGACGGCCTCGGACACCGCCTCGTCGACGCGGGGGCGTGGTCCGGGCCGCGCGACGAAGCCCTGGGCCTCGAGCAGCGCATCGTGGTCGGTCTCGACCCGCCCCGCCCTGGCGTCGGGCACGAGGGCGAGGATCTTGTCCTTCAGGGCTCCCAGCAGGCGGGCCTCGCGGAGCTGGCCGTCGCGGCTCAGTTGGGCCGTCGCGAGGTCGAGGGCGGCGAGTTCATCCGCCTCCAGGGAGAGGAAGTCGCGCAGCGCGGCGCCGCGCATCCGCCAGCGCTTCAGGCCGTCCTCGCCGTGGGCAGCCTCGACGTCGGGGAACCGCAGCTCGAGGCTTCGCAGCATCCGCTGCGCCGTACGCCGGGAACATCCGAAGCGTTCCTCAACCTGGGCGAGTGCGATCCCCGTCCGATGGGCGCGGACCATGGTGGCGAGGTCGAGCAGCTGGTCCGCCTTGGCGAAGGCCATGAAAGCACCCTGACAGGATTTGACACCCCTCCATCCTATTTCATTCCCGTGCCGGAGCGGCAAGAGGCCGGATGGAGGAGAGCATGATGCGCGGTGAACGGGCGGTTGGCGACGACACGCAACGGGCAGGACGACTGGACCGTTTTCTCGGCGACGCGCTGATCGGGGCGATGGTCCTTCTCGGACTTGTCTTCTGCGTCGGGGCGGCGCGGGCGCAGTCCAGCGATTGCATCGTCAAGGAACTATCAACCGATTTTCACCCAGGTGGCGAAAAATACTCATGCATTCAGTGTTATGTCGGTGAAGATCGAGCATTTATACATCGCCATTGAGTGTATAGACACAAAAACATCATGAATTGTCCAAGAAACGTTGCGTATCGCGCCCCAATGTCGCGCGCAGTGACGGGCAGTCTTCATCCCAGGTCCGGGCCCCTCTGACGGAGAGCCCTCCGTGATGTCGGACCGTCACACCAGGAGGACTGATCATGCCGTTCAAGAACGACCTCGTCGCCCTCATCGACGAAAGCCACCGCTCCAAGACCTTCGGCGAACTCGCCGCGTCGCCGCCGGGCATCCTTGCCGGGCTGACCCATGCGCAGGGCGCCAAGCTGATGCAGGCGCTCGACGTCACGACGATCGAGGAGCTGGCACAGTCGCGCTACGTGCTGTGGGCGCAGTCGATCACCCATCTGGCGAAGTACGAGCGCGTCGACGCCTTCAATCCCAGCCTCGCGGCGATCCTCGACGGACAGTGGGAGAAGAAGAGCCTGAGGGACCTTGCACGGGCAAGGCCCTCGATCTTCACCGGGCTGTCCGTCAAGGAGGCGGCCATGATCGAGGAGGCGGCCGGTATCAGGACCGTCGAGGATCTGGCGACCAACCGGTACATCCTGATGGCACAGGTCATCACGCATCTGGCGCGCTACGAGCGCAGCAGCGGGCCGGCCAGGAAAGCAGCCTGAGCCACGGGGCGGGGAGGGCGGCGGCGTCCGCCTTCCCCGTTCGCCGGTCTCGATGTCAGGCCGCGCCGGAGAAGAAGGCCTCACCCGAAGCCGATGGCGATCCGCGCTCCCGCCAGGAACGCGGCGATGGCGGTCGCAAGCGCTGCACGGGAGTTCAGGATCTGCGCGCGGTTCAGGGCGGTGACGATGCGGTTGATGTCGGCCGCATCGAGCTCTTCCGTGCGCCTGATCCGCCGGATGTGCTGCGTGCTGGCCTTCCACCACAGCCATGCCGACGCCAGCGCCGCGGCAACGATCCCGAAATCGATCGCGAGGATAACGAACTGCATCATGCGTGCTGGCCGGCGGCGGGAGAAACACGTCTCCGGTCGCCCGGCGGCACGGCCTTGTCAAGCTCGAGCCGAGGGCGGCCGTGCCTATGAGGCCCTGTTCGGGCTTCATGATCGCGCCAGTCCCGGCAAGCGCGGTCAAGCGCAACGGCGAGACGTCGGCCCTTGAAGACGTGGACTGTCGGCATCACCTAACCATCACCCGGGTCCGGGCCCCTCTGGCAGCCAAGCGGCTGCGATGTCGGACTCTTCCACCTGACGAGCGGCGCAGCCGCTCCGATCTTGGGAGTTCGCGATGATTGCATCCACCCACAGCCATCTTCATGCCCGCGCTCCGCAGCGCGAGCGTGACCTCGCCGAGAGCCGCCGCCGCATCGAGGCGCTGGCGAAACTGCTCGACAGCGCCGTGCGCGTGCCCGGAACCCAAGTGACCGTGGGCGCCGACGCGCTGATGAACATCGTGCCCGGCATCGGCACGGCCTGCGCCAAGGCCCTGTCGGCCTACATCATCTGGGAAGCCCGCCGCCTCGGCGTCCCGGCCGGCACGCTCGTTCGCATGGCGGGCAATGTCGGGGTCGACTTCGTGATCAGCGTGATCCCGGTCGTCGGCTGGTTCGGCGACGTGTTCTTCCGCGCCAATCGCCGCAACGTCGATCTGCTGCGCGCCCACCTCGATCGTGTCACCACGGCGGGCGATGACCGGTTTTCCCGGACCATCGACCTCGAGCCGACCTCGAGGGAGGGCTGGCGATGAGAACGCTGGCCAAGGGCATCGCCGTCGTTGCCGCAGTCGTCTGGTCCCTCGTCGCGTGGGGCAGCTACGCCCTGATCGGCTGGGTCGGCCAGTTCGCCGCGCAGAACGCTGACATGGTCACAGGGCATCCCGAGACGGTGGTGTTCCTGTCCTGGGCGGCGTCCGTGCTGACCAGCGTGGGCCTCGCCGGCGTCGTGGTGGCATGGCTCGTCGGGCTCGGCCTGATCCTGCTCGCGCCGGCTGCAGTTGGCGCGCTGACGCGAAGGATGCGTTAGCGTCGTCGCCGCAACGGGCTTGAAACGTCGGCCCGACACGTCCAATTAAGTCAAGAGCCTGAGTCCGGGCCCCTCTGGCGGTCGCTCCCCGCGACTGCGATGTCGGACTCCAACCGCCCTCGCAGGAGGCCGACTTCATGAACAAGCCCCCGTTCGATCCCCGCCGCCTGGGCGTGATGGTGCTCGTGGTGGCCGTGGTATCGATCGCCCTGGCGCAGCTTCTGCCCCAGTCAGGCAATCGGGCCGAACCCATGCCCTATTCGGCGTTCCTCGCCGCGGTCGAGAACGGTCAGGTCCGCTCCGTGCGGATCCAGGACCAGGTCATCGAGGGTATCCGCACCGACGGCGGCACGATCGCGACCTTCGCGCCCGAAAACGCCGACACCTTCGCGGTGCTGCGCCGCAACAACGTCGAGGTTACGGCTGTTCCGCCGCCGCGCCCGAGCCTGCTCGGCAGCCTGATGTGGGCGCTCCTGCCGGTCGTGATCCTGGTCGGCATTTCGCTGTGGATGACCCGCAACGCCATGAACAACATGGGCGGCGGGAACGGCGGCCCGTTCTCCTTCGGTCGCTCGCGGGCCCGGCTCGTGGCGCCGGAAAACGCCCGCGTCACTTTCGCGGACGTGGCCGGCATCGAGGAGGCCAAGGAGGATCTGCAGGAGATCGTCGAGTTCCTGCGCGATCCGCAGAAATTCCAGC
>CAZJCW010000284.1:0-5462 GCA_964544365.1 uncultured Alsobacter sp. | reverse complement strand
CCAGCGGCGAGGACACGTCGCCCCTCCGGACGGCCGCGCAGGGGTGCGCTGGGCAGCGATCCTTAACCACCCCTTAATTTGCCGCATTTAACCTGATGTGTGCTGCGTCGCGACGGCTCCTGAACCGACGGCCTTGCCCGGCGGCGGGCCGGGCCGGCAGAAGCCAGGACGGGGCGGTATGGGCATAGGGGACGAACCGCGATCGGGCGGAGGAGAGCGGCGCGAGCCGTCCTTCGAGGATTCGCGGAACCGGCCGCCGACCGACATCCGGCTGACCGCCGACGACCGTCCGGGGCCGAACCGGCAGGCTTCCGGCACCCGGCGGCCGGCTCAGGATCGCCGGCCGGACCCGATGCGACGGCAGGAGCCCTCCTTCGCCCCCGTGGTGCGGCCCGGCGAGGATCCGCTCGCGGCGGGTCGCGGGCGGGCGAGGCCGGATCCGGCTCCGGCTCAGGCCCTTGCGGGCGCCGATCCGGACGAGCGGGACGATCAACAGGACGAACCGATGTCGCGCAGCCGCGCCAGATCCGCCGACACGCCTCATCGCAGCGCCTCGCGCAAGAAGCGCGGCGGCCGCAGGGGTCGCTCGGTTCTCGGGCACCTGGCCTACTGGAGCGCCGTCGCCGGCCTTTGGCTGGTGATCGGCGTCGTCGGGCTCGTCGCCTTCCATGCGTCGAAGCTGCCGCCCATCGACCAGCTGGCCGTGCCGAAGCGGCCGCCGAACATCGCCATCCTGGCGGCCGACGGCTCGCTGCTCGCCAACCGCGGCGAGACGGGCGGTCGCACGGTGACGCTGAAGGAATTGCCGCCCTACCTGCCGAAGGCGTTCGTCGCCATCGAGGACCACCGCTTCTACGAGCACGAGGGGATCGATCCGATCGGGATCGCACGGGCGCTCTACCGCAACGTGACGCGGACGGGCAGCTCGATGCAGGGCGGATCGACGCTGACCCAGCAGCTCGCGAAGAACCTGTTCCTGACGCAGGAGCGCACCGCGTCCCGCAAGATCCAGGAGGCGATCCTGTCGATCTGGCTGGAGCACAACTACTCCAAGGACCAGATCCTCGAACTCTATCTCAACCGCGTCTATTTCGGCTCGGGCGCCTACGGCGTCGAAGCGGCGTCGCAGAAGTATTTCGGCAAGTCGGCACGGGCCGCCACGCTGGCCGAGGCGGCCGTGCTGGCCGGCCTCGTCCAGGCACCGTCCAGGCTGGCGCCGAACCGCAATCCCGAGGCCGCGCAAGCGCGCGCCGCGCTGGTGCTGGCGGCGATGGCGCGCGAGGGCCTGGTCTCCGACCAGATGGCGAAGCTCGCGCTGTCCAACCCGCCCGAACCGGTGCGGCCCGGCGGGGCAGGCTCGGTGAACTATGCCGCCGACTACGTCATGGACGTGCTCGACGACTTCATCGGCACGATCGACAAGGACATCGTCGTCGCCACGACGATCGACCCGGCCATGCAGTCCGCGGCGGAACGGGCGCTGGTCGACGAGCTGACGCTGAAGGGTGAGAGGTTCGGCGTGTCGCAGGGCGCCGTGGTGGCGATGCAGCCGGACGGGGCCGTGCGGGCCCTCGTCGGCGGCCGAAGCTACAGCGAGAGCCAGTTCAACCGCGCCACGTCCGCACGGCGCCAGCCGGGGTCCGCCTTCAAGCCGTTCGTGTACCTGACCGCGCTCGAACAGGGACTGTCGCCCGAAACGGTGCGCCAGGACTCGCCGGTCAACATCAAGGGCTGGACGCCGGAGAACTCCAGCCGCGAGTATCGCGGCCCGGTCACGCTGACCCAGGCCCTGTCGCTGTCGATCAATACCGTGGCGGTCCGGCTTGCCGTCGAGGTGGGGCCGAAGGCGGTGGTCAAGACGGCACAGCGGCTCGGCATCCAGTCCAAGCTGGAGCCCAACGCGTCGATCGCGCTGGGGACCTCCGAAGTGGTGCCGCTGGAACTGGTGGCCGCGTACGCGCCCTTCGCCAATGGAGGCGTCGGCGTCCTTCCCTACGTGATCCGGCAGGTGAAGACGGTGTCGGGAGAACTCGTCTATGCGCGCACCGGCACGGGACTCGGCCGCGTCGTCGACAGCGGCACGGTGGGCATGATGAACCTGATGCTGCGCGAGACGCTGGCGACGGGGACGGCCCGCAAGGCCGAACTGCCCGGCTGGGACGCGGCGGGCAAGACCGGAACCAGCCAGGACTATCGTGACGCCTGGTTCGTCGGCTACACGGGCTCGCTCGTGGCCGGCGTCTGGCTCGGCAACGACGACGGTTCTCCGACCAAGCGGGTCTCGGGATCCAACCTGCCGACCGAGGTGTGGAGCAAGTTCATGCGGACCGCGCTGGCGAACCAGCCGTCGACCGGGCTGCCCGGGGGCGGGCCCGGCGGCTGGCGCCCCGCCGGCAGTCCCGAAGCGCCGCCGCCGCTGCCGCCCATGTCGATGCCGTCCAGCCCTCAGCCCGGCGAGGCGGCTCCCGCCCTGCGCGCGCCCGCCCAGGGGCCGATGATCCTGGTTCCACCGGCACCGGTGGCGCAACCGGCCGGACAGCCGGCGCCGGCGCAGGTCGGCTCGATCCCGGTCCCGCCCGCGGCACCACGCCGGTCCACGGCACAAAGCGACGTGCCGCGGCCGCCGGGCTCCATCCCCGGCGCCGGCCCGGCCCCGATGCAGGGCAGCCCTCCACCGGCGCCGCAGCGCAACTTCTTCGACCGGATGTTCGGCGGCTGAGGACGCGGACGACTACCGCGCGTCGCCGATCCGCACCGGCAGGGTGAAGCCGAAGCCCAGCGGATCGCCCGCCTCGACGGTGAACTGTCCCCGCCCGGTGTAGTAGGCCTGCCCGCTGACCACGACGCGGACAGCCCCCTGCATCGAGCCGTCCAGCTGCGAGACCTGGCCGCTGAACGGCTCGCCCGAGATGCCGCGGAAGACGCGGGCCTGGCCGATGCGGACGAGGCCCCGGGCGTGGTCGAGCGCCATGCGGGCCGTGACGCCCGAACCCGTGGGGCTGCGGTCGATCTGGCGCTCCGCGAACACGCAGAGGTTCCAGCTCTCCTCGCCCGGAAGCGCCTCGTCGGTGACGATGGTTCCGTAGAGAAAGCCGAGGTCGGGCTCGGTGGGGTGGCGGATCGCCATGCTGGCGCGGATGGTGTCCGTCAGCGCCGCCGCCGCCGAGAGGAGGTCGTCGACCGGGCTGGCGAAGAAGTCGAGCCCGAGCCGGGACGCCGGCAGGATGGCGTAATAGGCCCCGCCATAGGCGATGTCGGTGACGATGCGACCGAGCCCCGGCACGTCGACCGGCACGTCGAGCGCATGCACGAAGGCGGGGACGCTTTCGAAGGATACCCGGTCGACCTTGCCGTCCCTCACCGCGCAGGAGATGGCGAGCGGCCCGCACGGCGCCTCGATGACGAAATGCGTCAGGGGTTCCTGCGCCTGCACGATCCCCTCGTCGACCGCGAAGCGGCCGAGCGCGATCGTGGCGTGGCCGCACATTGTCGAGTAGCCCTCGTTGTGCGTGAAGAGCACGCCCATCGCGGCGCCGGGATGGGAGGGCCGGACCGGAATCACGCCGTACATGCCCTCGTGGCCGCGGGGCTCGAGCATGAGCGCGCGGCGCAGCCTGTCGAAGCGCGCCTTGGCGTCGCGGCGCTGGTCGAGCACCGTCTCGCCGGCGAGGTCGGGATAGCCGCCGGTGACGATCCGCACCGGCTCGCCGGCCGTGTGCATGTCGACGTAGTCGAGGGCCATCGTGGAGTGGGCGGTCGCGGAACTGTTCATGGCGAAGGTGTAGCCCACGAGGAGACTCCCCTCAACCGGCCGCCCGGGCAGGCTCCGGCAGCAGCAGGCCACGCGCGGCCTTGGCCTCGCGGACCAGGAAGTCGACCACCGCTCGCACCCGCGCCACGTCCTTCAGCTCCGCATGGACGATCAGCCAGAAGGTCCGGATCAGCTCGACCTCGCCGGGCAGCACGGGTGCGAGGTCCGGTCGCCGGGCCGCCATGAAGTGCGGCAGCACGCACAGGCCCGCGCCGGCCACGGTCGCCTCCATCTGCGCCACCAGAGAGGAGAACTGGAGGCGCGGCCGAAGACCCTTGGCGATCTCGTCGAGATAATCGAGTTCCGGCATGAAGATGAGGTCGTCGATGTAGCCGACGATGGGATGGGCGAAGAGGTCGTCCCGACCGGTGATGAGCGGCGCCCGGCCGAGATAGGACCGTGCGGCGAAGAGGCCAAGCCGGTAGTCGGCGAGACGCCGCGCCACCACCCGTCCCTCCTTCGGCGGCGCCAGCGTGATCGCGATGTCTGCCTCGCGCTTGGAGAGGGACAGCAAGCGCGGCATCGCAACCACCTGCACATCGAGGCCGGGGTGACGCTCCATCAACCGCGTGATCCGCCCCGCGAGGAAGGATGCTGCGAAGCCGTCCGGCGCGCCGAGGCGGACGATTCCCGACAGGGCGAGGTCGGCGCCGCCGATGTCGGCCGACGCCGCGAGGGCGGCGGCCTCGATGGTTTCCGCCGCCGCGACCAGCCGCTCGCCATGCGGAGTAAGCGTGTAGCCCTGGGGCCGCCGCTCGAACAGGGTCGCCTTGAGGGCGGCCTCGAGGGCGGTGATGCGGCGGCTCACGGTGGCGTGGTCGGCGCCGAGACGCCGCGCGGCCAGGGTCAGGCGCCCCGCCCGCGCCACGGCGAGGAAGTAGCGCAGGTCGTCCCAGTCGAAGCCGCTCACCGGATCGCCCCCTATGGGTATTTTCGCACGGACGATGGCGAAAAGTTCCCATAGGCGTGCGTCGATGGCAATGCTAGGGGAGCGTCAACGCGCCGTCCGGGCGCAGACGGTCCAGGTCCAGGGAGGATCACCATGGCGGCGGAACTCACCCACTTCATCGGCGGCAAGCGCGTGCCCGGCACGTCGGGCCGCTTCACCGACGCCTACTGGCCGATGACCGGCGAGGTCGCCTCGCGCGTTCCGCTCGCATCCCGCGACGAGGTGCGCGCCGCCGTCGAGAACGCCAAGGCCGCCCAGCCGGCCTGGGCCGCCACGAACCCCCAGCGCCGCGCCCGGGTGCTGATGAAGTTCCTCGAACTCGTGGCTGCCGAATATGACAGCCTCGCCGATATCCTCGCGCGCGAGCACGGCAAGACGATCGCCGACGCCAAGGGCGACATCCAGCGCGGTCTGGAAGTGGTCGAATTCTGCATCGGCGCTCCGCAGATGATGAAGGGCGAGTACACCGAAGGCGCCGGCCCCGGCATCGACATCTACTCGATGCGCCAGCCGCTCGGCGTCGTCGCCGGGATCACCCCGTTCAACTTCCCGGCGATGATCCCGCTGTGGAAGTGCGCGCCGGCCATCGCCGCCGGCAATGCCTTCATCCTCAAGCCCTCCGAGCGCGACCCCGGCGTGCCGCTGCGGATCGCCGAGCTGTTCCTCGAGGCCGGCCTGCCGGCGGGCATCCTCAACGTCGTC
>CAZJCW010000283.1:0-5486 GCA_964544365.1 uncultured Alsobacter sp. | reverse complement strand
TACATCAAGTGGTTCGCCCAGCCCGACGTGCAGAAGAAGTGGTGGTCGCTCGGCGGCTACTCGGCGGCGAAGTCGGTCCTCGAGGACCCGAACTTCCCCAAGACCGCGCCGTTCGCGGGTGACTTCCTCGTCGCCATGGGTCAGGTGAAGGACTTCTGGGCCGAGCCGTCCTACGCCCAGCTGCTGCTCGCCATGCAGAAGCGCGTCCACGACTACGTCGTTGCCGACAAGGGAACGGCCAAGGAGGCGCTCGACGCCCTGATCGCCGACTGGAAGAAGGTGTTCAAGGACGACGGCAAGCTCTGACACGAGACCGCGGCCGGCGCCCCGCGCGCCGGCCGTTCCCCCGGCCGGGTCAAGTGGTCGGACCGCCAGGGTGCGGTTCGCGGGGCTCGCGTCGTGACCTCATCCGCAACCGAATTCACCGGCGCTGGCGATGAACCGCACGCTTCCCCACGAGTCGCTCGCTGACAGGGCCGCCATGGCGACCCCGCCGTCCGTGGCGATGCGCGTGCGCGGTCTCTCCGACCGGGCCGTGGCGTGGATCTTCATCGCGCCGACCATCGTCCTGCTGCTGGCGATCAACATCTTCCCGCTGATCTGGACGATCCAGCTGTCCTTTACCAACTACCGCGCAAACCGCCCCAATGCGCCCGTTCGCAACGTCGGCATCGACAACTACCACTCGATCCTGACGGACCCCGATATCTGGGCCGCGATGCAGGCGACGGCGCACTTCGTGTTCTGGACGATCGTGCTCCAGACGCTGATCGGCTTCACGCTGGCCTGGCTGATCGACCGGAAGTTCCGCGGCCACGGATTCTGGACGACCATCATCCTCATCCCGATGATGCTGTCGCCGGCGGTGGTGGGGAACTTCTGGCGCTTCCTCTACCAGCCGCAGATCGGCGGCTTCAACTACTTCGTCTCGTTCTTCACCGGGCTGCCGCCTTCCTCCTTCGAGATGATCGGCTCGGTGAAGCTTGCGCCATGGTCCATCGTCATCGTCGACACGTGGATGTGGACCCCCTACGTGATGCTGATCTGCCTCGCCGGGTTGCGGTCCATTCCCGACTACATCTACGAGGCGGCGGAGGTGGACCGCGCGTCGCCCTGGCGGCAGTTCTGGTCGATCACCCTGCCGATGGCGCTGCCCTTCATCATGCTCGCGGTGCTGTTCCGCGGCATCGAGAACTTCAAGATGTTCGACATGGTGAACCTGCTCACCTCCGGTGGGCCGGGTTCGACGACGGAGGTTGCATCGATCACCCTGAAGCGCGAGGCGTTCGAGAAGTGGCGCACGGGCTTCTCCTCGGCTTTCGCGATCATCCTCTTCGTCACCGTCTTCGGGCTCGCCAACATCTACGTGAAGGCGCTCAACCGGGTGAAGCAGCGATGACCGGCATCACCACCGCCCATTCCGTCGTCGAGCCTGGCTCGCGGTCGAAGCGCATCGCCACCGCCGTGGTCGTGGTCTACGCGGTGCTGACCATGCTGCCACTCGTCTGGATCTTCATGACGAGCCTGAAGACACCGCCGGACTCGATCAGCTATCCGCCAAAGATCGTCTTCCAGCCGACGGTGGAGGGCTACTGCAACCTCTTCACCACGCGCTCCCGCCAGACGGCCGAGTATATCCGTGCGCTGCCGCCGCCGTCCGGCTTCTGCGAGCAGATCGCCCGCGACCGCAACATGGTGGTCGTGGGTCCCTCGAATTACGCGCCCCGGTTCATCAACTCGCTGATCATCGCCTTCGGCTCGACCTTCTGCGCCGTCACGCTGGGCACGCTCGCGGCCTATGGCTTCTCACGCTTCAAGGTGCCGCTCGCCGACGACCTTCTGTTTTTCATCCTGTCCACCCGGATGATGCCGCCCATCGCGGTGGCCATTCCGATCTACCTCATGTACCGCGAGCTCGGCCTGTCCGACACGAAGCTGGGCATGATCCTCCTCTACACCGCGGTGAACGTGTCGCTCGCGGTGTGGCTGCTGAAGGGCTTCATCGACGAGATCCCGCGCGAGTACGAGGAAGCGGCGATGATCGACGGCTACACGCGGCTCCAGTCGTTCCGAAAGGTCGTCTTGCCCCAGGCTGCCACGGGCATCGCGGCGACTGCGATCTTCTGCCTCATCTTCGCGTGGAACGAGTATGCCTTTGCCGTTCTTCTGACCTCCGGAGAGGCCCAGACGGCGCCACCCTTCATCCCGATCATCATCGGCGAGGGGGGCCAGGACTGGCCTGCCGTTGCAGCGGGCACGACGCTCTTCCTCATTCCCATCCTCGTCTTCACCGTGCTGCTGCGAAAGCACCTCCTGCGCGGCATCACGTTCGGGGCGGTGCGCAAATGAGCGGACCGGCACCCTCCCGCCCGCAGTTTCGCCTCTTCCGCCGCGGACCGTGGGAAGCCGCCGCGGTGGCGGTGATCGCCGCCGGCGTCCTCATGCTGCTGCAGCCGTTTTCGCTGGTTCTCTACAGCTACTCCTTCGTCACCACGCTGGCCGGCGTCGTGCTGTTCACCGTCGTGTCCAAGTTTCCCGAGTAGCGTCATGGCCGAGATCCGGGTCTCCCAGCTCCAGAAGCGCTTCGGCGATTTCGCCGCGGTCAAGGATTCGAGCTTCGTGGTCGAGGACGGCGAGTTCTTTTGCCTTCTGGGGCCGTCCGGCTGCGGCAAGACGACGACGCTTCGCATGATCGCCGGCCTTGAACTGCCGACATCCGGAGAGATCCGCCTCGCGGGAGACGACGTCACCTTCAAGCGTGCCTCGGAGCGCGACATCGCCTTCGTTTTCCAGCTTTTTGCGCTCTATCCCCACATGAACGTGCGCAAGAACATTGCCTTCCCCCTGGTTTCCCAAGGGACGCCGAAGGCGGAGATCCGCGAGCGGGTGGAAGAGGCCGCGCGAATCCTGCGAATCTCGCACCTGCTCGACAGCCCGGTGTCCGGACTCGCGGGCGGCGACCGGCAGCGCGTGGCGCTCGGCCGCGCCATCGTACGCCGGCCGAAGGCGTTCATGATGGACGAACCGCTTGGAGCGCTCGACGCCGAGTTTCGCCACATCATGTGCGGCGAGCTGCGCGCCCTGCACGACCGCCTCAAGGCGACGACCGTCTATGTCACGCATGACCAGCTCGAGGCCATGTCGATGGCCGACAAGATCGCCGTCATGAATGAAGGCATCATCGAGCAACTCGCGACGCCGCGCGAAATCTACGACCGGCCGGCATCGGTGTTCGTCGCCGACTTCATCGGCTCGCCGCCGATGAACTTTCTCTCCTTCCGGGCGGCGCTCCCGGCAGGAGCGGACACCGTTGAGATCGAGGGCGCCCGCATCGCCATGCCCGCTCTCCGGCAGGACGTATCGGAGCGCGATCTCGTGCTCGGCGCGAGGCCGGAGCACGTCCGATTCGCCGACTCGTCGCCCCTGCGCGGCGAGGTGTTCGGCGTCGAGTACCTCGGCACGACCCAGATCGTCACCCTGAACACGAGCAGCGGCCGCGTGAAGGCGCGCCTGCCGTCGGACCTGCCTGCCCGCATCGGCGAGAGCGTCGGCCTGACATTGCGGCCGGAAAAGCTCTCTCTGTTCGACAAGGCGACAGGAAAGGTGCTGCGCTCTGCCCTGCACGACGCCGCCGCGCAAACGCGCAGTGCGGCGATGGAGGCCCGCCATGGCTGAGGTCGTCCTGGACGGTGTCACAAAGCGCTTCAAGACCCGTGCGGGCGCGATCGATGCCATCGCGGATCTCTCGCTCACCATAGCCGACGGAGAGTTCGTCGTTCTTCTCGGCCCGACCGGTGCCGGAAAGACCACGACGCTGCGCCTTGTGGCAGGCCTGGAGACCGCGGACGTCGGCCGCGTCTCGATCGGCGGCATCGACATGACCCGCCAGCCGCCGGCAGCCCGCAACGTCAGCTTTGTCTTCCAGCAATACTCGCTGTATCCGCATCTTTCGGTCTTCGACAACCTTGCATTCCCCCTCCGCTCGCCCGCGCGCAGGGTTCCCGAGGCCGAGATCGAGAAGACGGTGCGCGATGTGGCCCGTCTGCTGCGGATCGAAGACAAGCTCGCAAATCGTGCGACCCAGCTGTCGGGCGGCCAGATGCAGCGCGTGGCCATAGGGCGCGCCCTGGTGCGCCAGCCTTCCATCTATCTGATGGACGAGCCGCTTTCCTCGCTCGATGCCAAGTTGCGCGCCGAATTGCGCGTCGAGCTCAAGCGCGTGCAGGAGCAGCTCGGTGCGACGATCCTCTACGTCACCCACGACCAGACGGAGGCGATGACGCTCGCGAGCCGCATCGGCGTCATCAACCAGGGGCGGCTCGTGCAGGTCGGCTCGCCCCGGCAGATCTACGAGGATCCCGTCGACAGCTACGTCGCCACGCGCCTCGGCAGTCCCGGCATCAACCTGCTCCCGCTTTCGCTGATGCCGGCCCTTGCAGCTCCGGCCCGGGCGGCCACGGTGGGCGCGCGCACCGAGCACATGCGCATCCGCCGTGCGGCTGCTGGTGATGCGGTGGGCCGAGTGACCTGGGTCGAACACCTGGGCGACCAGAACCATCTCCATGTTCGCATCGGCGATACCGACCTCGTCACGCTCAGCGACCCGGATTCCGGGCTGGAGCACGGGGATCCTGTCGCCATCGAATTCACGTCTCCCCTTTTCTTCGACGCCGCCGGCGCCCGCATTCGTTGATCGAGACCTCCATGACCGACAACCCGATCGCCCGCCTCATCGATGCCGTAGCCGGAACTGTCATCGCCCATGCGGACGAGCTGACCGCACTCGACCAGGCCATCGGTGACGGCGATCATGGGCTGAACATGAAGCGCGGCTTCGAGGCCGTGCTGGCGGATCGCGACGCCACGGCCGCAAAGCCGCTTCCGGAAGCCCTCAAGGGCATTGGCATGACGCTGGTCATGAAGGTCGGCGGCGCCTCGGGGCCGCTTTACGGCACGCTGTTCATGACCATGGGCAAGGAGCTGGGTCCGGATCCGACGGCAGAAGATCTCGTGCGCGCGTTCGGCGCCGCCATCGAGGCGGTCAAGACCCGCGGCAAGTCCGAGCCAGGCCAGAAGACGATGCTGGATGTCCTTGTCCCGGTCCAGGCCGCGCTGGCCGGGGATCCCCGCGCCGACATGGCCACCATCGCGGCCCGGGCGGCAGAGACGACGATTCCTATGAAGGCGATCCGTGGTCGGGCCTCTTTCCTGGGCGATCGCTCGATCGGCCACATGGATCCGGGGGCGCGGTCGTCCTCGCTGATCATCGCCGCGATCGCCGGCGTACTGGAGGCTTGACCATGGCCAATGTGGGTATCGTCATCGTCTCCCATTCTTCCAAGGTCGCCGAAGGCGCCGCCGACATGGTCCGGCAGATGGTCGGCGACGAAGTCCCGCTTGCCTGGTGCGGCGGCGATCCCGCAGGCGGGCTCGGGACCAGCGTCGAGAAAATAGTAGAGGCGATAGAGAACGCCTGGTCGGACGCC
>CAZJCW010000282.1:0-5491 GCA_964544365.1 uncultured Alsobacter sp. | reverse complement strand
TCGTCCCGATGTTGCAGTGCGGCTTAGTCCGCGCGAATTTTTCCTTGGCCATGGCCTGTCTCAGTCCTCAGCGGCCGGACATGCCGGCAGGGGTTCAAACGGGCGCGGAAATAGGGTGTTTTGCACGAAAGGGCAAGGCCGCAAGGCCAAGAAGCCAAGGCCTGCGCCAGGGCGCGAACCGCAATCGATCACGAGCTCGGGGGAATTGGAGCGGGTAGAGGGAATCGAACCCTCGTATTCAGCTTGGAAGGCTGCTGCTCTACCATTGAGCTATACCCGCGCAGACCGGAGATATGCCGGTGGTTCGCGCCGTTGGCAAGAGGGCCGTTCCCCCGGCCATGCCGATCCCGGTCGCCAATGCCATTGCGCTCGATCGTCATGGCCAGGCCCGACATGCCCGGCCGGGATATGGGGCCCGCGATCGGGGAAGCGCGCCAAGATCGGGACCGGCATCGCGTGATCGATGGAAAACGGCGCCCGAAGGGCAGAGGCTGGTGGGGGAAGCAGGACTCGAACCTGCGAAGGCTTAGCCAGCGGATTTACAGTCCGCCCCCTTTGCCGCTCGGGACATTCCCCCGTCCCAGTCAACCGGAGCGTGGGGAGAACCCGACGTCCGTCACGAAAGAGCCGCCCCGAAGGCGGCCCCGCGCGTGCCGGGTCTTATGGTGATCCGCCCCTGCGAAGTCAACCGGAAATCCGGCCGGACCGGCCCGGGACCACGTCGTTGCGTTGCCCTCCCGACAGCGGCGTGCGACACGGGGAACGGGAGGCAGCCATGGCCAAGCGACACCGACACATCAACCGGAAGGCCGAATCGCGTGGCGGCGAGCCAGGCTCCGGTTGGGATCCGCGGGACGCTGACCGCAGTCCTCGCGGCCCGGCACCCGCCCGCGACGACCGCCGGACCGAGCGCCGACGCGATGGACAGGGCGCGGGCGAAGCGCGGAGCGTCGGTCTTTCGCGCGGCGGTCGCCCGCTCCTGTACGGGTTCCACAGCGTCGCGGAGGCGATCGCCAATCCACGGCGCGTCGTTCATGCCGTTTATGTCACCGCCAATGCGGCTCCCCGTCTCGCCGAGCTGACAGCGGGTCTGAAGCCAGCTCCGACGCTGGTCGGTTCCGACGACCTCGACCGCCTCGTCGGGCAGGATGCCGTCCACCAGGGGGTCGTGGCCGAGGTCGACAACCTGCCGGCGCTCGGACTTCACGACCTGCCGGACAGCGGCGTGGTGGTCGTGCTCGACCAGGTGACGGATCCGCACAATGTCGGCGCCATCCTGCGCAGCGCGGCCGCCTTCGGCGCGACGGGCCTCGTCATGACCGAGCGCCACAGCCCGGAGGCGACCGGCGTCCTGGCAAAGACCGCTTCGGGCGCACTCGAACACGTTCCGCTCGTCGTCGTGACCAACCTCGCGCAGGCGCTCGCGGTGCTGGGTGAACGCGGTTTCTGGCGGGTGGGGCTCGATTCGGACGGCGAGCTTCCCTTGCCCCAGGCCATTGCCCGCCCGCCGGTCGCCCTCGTCCTCGGCGCCGAGGGCAAGGGGCTGCGGCGACTCACGCGGGAACGGTGCGATGCCCTGGCACGCCTCGACGTGCCCGGCCCGATTCGAAGCCTGAACGTATCGAATGCCGCGGCGGTCGCGCTTTATGCCGTCACGACCGCCCTTTCGACGAAGGGCTGAGGCGCCCGGCGACACCGGACGCCGCCCGATCAACGCAGCGAGATGATCCGCGGGTTGACGGCCGATTCGGCCATGAAGCCGTCACCTATTTCGACGATTCGCGCCGTTCCGGCCGTCTCGACCACGTTCGTCGAGGGCCGAGGCGCTGGCTGCGCGGCCGCCACCGGCGGCGCGGACACGACGATGAAGGTCGGCGCATCCGGGGCAGCCGTCACGTAACCGGGCTTCGCCGGAAGATCGGCCGCCGTCGGCAGGCGGTTCGGACCGCCCGTGTTGACGTTCACGTTGACGATGACGCGCGTCGGCGATGCCTGGGACGGGCCGTACCAGAGCGGCCAGCTTCCGGCGTACGCGCCCAGCGGACCGCGGCGACCCGCGTGGAGTGCGCCGGGACGCGCGAGATGACCTGGCCGACCATTCAGGACAGGGAAACCCGGCGAGAAAGCCGGGCGGTCGATGCCTGGAAACGCGGCACCGCCGCCGCGCGGCGCGCGATCGAATGCCTGGGCGGCGCTGACGCACAGGAGCGTGGACACGGCGGCCGCCATGCCGGCGAGGGACTTCATGAGGAACTCCGGGAACGCTAGGCGAGGCCGCACCTGATGCCAGTTTACGGTTTGTTAACCGCTTTGCGAAGTCCGGCATGAAGAAAAGGTAAACGGGGCCGTCCGGATTTTTCCTGAGAGCCGTTGGTCGCAAGACCAAAGCACATCTGAACATTCCCAGAAGCAGCGCCTAAGGTAGGAACGCATTCGACATGCGAGACCCGGACAAGGCGCTTCCCTCCCCGCGCTTTCGTCCCCGCTTCGGCCGGTGCCGCCCCGTGCGGACCGGCCGTTCTTTTTCGCGATGCAACCACTTCGAAGCGAGCCCGGGCAACGGTCGAACGCCGCGCGACCGCGCCTCCGGTCACAGGCGGGTCGTGAGCCCCGCGTCGACGGGACGCGCGCGCGACGCATGGGGACGTCGCAGGCCACTAATTCCGTAGAACGAAGGTAGAATCACGCAAAGCGCTGGGATCATGTACGTTTCCTTCACTATCGGAATCCAGGTGGGATCCGCGCGTCGGTCATTTCCGACGCCAAGAAGGCATTGAACACCGGTGAGAACGGTGTCGGGGGAAAAGCCGGCGCGGCCTTGAGCGGCGTCATCAGTCAGGAAGTCGCTGCCTGTACGAGCAGCCGTCGATGGACGGTCTGCCCGAACGATCGAGCCATGCCTCGCATCCACAGTCGGCCTGTCGCAAAGTCTAGGAGAAACGTCACATGTCCGTCGCAGCAACCGCGGGTTCATCCCGCGCAAGGCCGATGACGCGAGAGGAAAAGAGGGTCATCCTCGCCTCGTCGCTCGGTACCGTCTTCGAATGGTACGATTTCTATCTCTACGGCGCGCTCGCCGTGATGATCGGCGCCCAGTTCTTCTCGGCATTCGACCCCACGACCCGCAACGTCTTCGCGCTGCTCGCCTTCGCCGCCGGCTTCCTCGTCCGCCCGTTCGGCGCGCTGGTGTTCGGCCGCCTCGGTGACCTCGTCGGCCGCAAGTACACCTTCCTGATCACCATCCTGATCATGGGCCTGTCGACGTTTCTCGTCGGCCTCCTGCCGAGCTACGCCACGATCGGCTGGCCCGCCCCGGTCATCCTGATCATCCTGCGCATGCTCCAGGGCCTCGCGCTGGGCGGCGAGTACGGCGGCGCGGCGGTCTATGTCGCCGAGCATGCCCCCCAGGGCCGTCGCGGCTTCTACACGTCGTGGATCCAGACCACGGCCACGCTCGGCCTGCTGCTGTCGCTCATCGTGATCCTGTCGCTGCGCCTCGCGCTGGGCGAACAGGCGTTCGCCGAGTATGGCTGGCGCATTCCCTTCCTTGCGTCGATCTTCCTGCTCGCGATCTCCGTCTGGATCCGCATGCAGATGCATGAAAGCCCCGCCTTCCAGAAGATGAAGGAAGAAGGCACCCAGTCGAAGGCCCCGCTGTCCGAGGCATTCGGCCAGTGGAAGAACCTCAAGGTCGTCATCCTGGCGCTGATCGGCATGGTCGCCGGCCAGGCGGTGGTCTGGTATACGGGCCAGTTCTACGCCCTGTTCTTCCTGCAGAGCATCCTGAGCGTCGATCTCTTCACTGCCAACGTGCTGATTGCCTGGTCGCTGATCATCGGCACCGGCGGGTTCGTGGTGTTCGGGTCGCTGTCCGACCGCATCGGCCGCAAGCCGGTGATCCTGGCGGGCTGCCTCATCGCCGCGCTGACCTACTTCCCGCTCTTCCAGTTCCTCACGAAGGTCGCCAATCCCGACCTCGACAAGGCGCTGCAGACCGTGAAGGTCCAGGTCGTCGCGGACCCCGCGAGCTGCGGATCGGTGTTCGACCCGGTCGGCATCCGGACGTTCACGGCTCCGTGCGACATCGCCCGCGTCGCGCTCGCCCGCTCCGCCGTGAAGTACGAGTTCGCCGCGGCTCCGGCCGGTTCGCCGGCCCGCGTCACGATGAACGGCAAGGACGTCCCCGTCGCGGCCGGCATCCCGGCCAACATGACGGCGTTCCGTGCAGCGGCGGCCGAAGTCGGCTATCCGAAGCCCGGCAACCCGAACATCGTCAAGGTGAGCTCGGTGATCCCGACCTCGGCGCAAGCCTGGACGACGGTCGGAATCCTGACGATCTTCGTGATCTACGTCACGATGGTGTACGGGCCGATCGCGGCCGCGCTGGTCGAGTTCTTCCCGACCCGCATCCGCTACACGGCCATGTCGCTGCCCTACCACATCGGCAACGGCTGGTTCGGCGGCTTCCTGCCCCCCACCGCCTTCGCCATGGTGGCTGCAACCGGCGATATCTACTTCGGCCTCTGGTACCCGGTGATCATCGCCCTCGCGACCTTCGTGATCGGCCTGCTCTTCGTGCCGGAGACCAAGGATCGCGACATCTACGCGAACTGACCCTCGGCGGCGGAACGGCCCGTCCGTTCCGCCCCACCAGCCCGAGCGACTCAAGGAAAAGGCCCCGTCCTCGACGGGGCCTTTTCCATTTTCTTTCGTGACTACAAAGGCTTGCCGATCAGTAGTCCTCGCATACCCGGACCCGCCGCGTTTCCCAGCCCCAACCTTCGACCCACACGCGCTGGCGACGGACGAAGCACTCGGGCTCCGGCTGGACGTAGACGCGGCGGGGGGGAGCGTAATAGGCGGGGGGCGGAGGGGGCGGAGCGTATCCGTAGGGTTGCACGACCCCGTAGGCAGGCCGCGATCCGGCGATGGCCGCTCCCAGGGCGAGCCCGCCGACGACCCCGACGGCCGCGGCCGCGCCCGGCGATATCCCGCCGCGATTCTTGTAGTAATACTGCGCCGACGCGGGCGTCGCGATGGCGGCAGCGGTGGCAACGAGCGAAACCAGGGCCAAACCGCCGCGGATCATCTTCAATCGGGTCATATGCGCCTCCGGGAGAAAGGTCCGATCTGGCCATTTGACTGGGACTTTGCGGCTGAATGAGGGATGAATGCCCAGGGTTGCAGACGCGGCGACCCGACCGCCCTCCCCCAGTCCAAATGCCGGGCAGGCCGTCCAGAAGTCGCGTCGCGACGGGCAGACGACACGGGCAAGTCGGCAGGAGACACGCGCAAGGGGTCCATGCGTCGTCAGAAAGACCCGGGTGTCTTGACACGGTCGCCCGAAAGCCTGAGACGAAGACGACAATCGTGCTTCCCGGCCGCCGGTTTAGCTCAGCTGGTAGAGCAACCGCCTTGTAAGCGGTAGGTCGCGTGTTCGAGTCACGCAACCGGCACCACCCCTCCGGCGAGGAGGGCGCCCCGAGGCACG
>CAZJCW010000281.1:0-5493 GCA_964544365.1 uncultured Alsobacter sp. | reverse complement strand
CGGAAACCGCCGTCTGTGACCACGCCCGCGACGCCGCGCTTCATCAGGCGCGACACGAGAATGGACCCGGCTGACGCGGCGCGCGGATCCTTTCTGCTGTCGATCACCATCACCGCGCCCGGCGGACATTCCTCAACCGCCTTGCGCTGGGGATGCGAGCGATCCTGGAAGACGCTAATGGGGTTCAGGTCCTCCCGCGCCGGGATGTAGCGCAGGGTAAAGGCCTCACCGACCATGGTCCCGAGGTCCGGATTGAGGGGCCGGACATCCTGGATGAACTGGTTGCGTAGACCGCGCTTGAAGAGGGCCGTGCACAGCGTGGCGGTGCTGACGGACTTGAGGCGATCCCGTGTCTCGGGCTTCAGCATGACGATGTCCTTGAAGGCGTCGATGGTCAAAAAAGGGTTCAGTGGTGTTCGCTGCGCGCCGGTCAGAGCCTCTGCTCCGTCTGCGGGTCGAACAGCGTCGCGGCCGCCAGATCGGGGCGCAGCCAGGCGACCTCCCCGACGGTCGGGGTCTCCTTGGGCGTGAAACGGAACGTTGCACGCGTGGATCCCAGCAACCCCACCGCGAAGGTGTCGGCGCCGGTCGGCTCGATCATCTCGACGGCGAACGGCACTGCCCCCGGGGAGCCCGGCTCGGCCGCTCGGACATGCTCTGGGCGAAGCCCCAGGATCACCTGTCCCGTGGCGACCGGAGCCGTCCGGTCGTCGAGGGACAGCTCGTGGTCGAGGCCCTCGATTCGCAGGGCTTGGCCATGCGGCGTCGAACGAACGGCCGCAGGTATGAAGTTCATGGTCGGCGATCCGATGAAGCCCGCCACGTACATGTTCGCGGGCCGGTCGTAGATGTCCGACGGCGTTCCGAACTGCATGACATGGCCATCCTTCATCACGGCGATCCGGTCGCCGAGCGTCATGGCCTCGACCTGGTCGTGGGTGACATAGACCACAGTCGTCCGCAGGCGCTGATGAAGGGCCTTGATCTCGGCCCGCATCTCGACGCGCAGCTTGGCGTCGAGGTTCGACAACGGCTCGTCGAAGAGGAAGACGGCCGGATTGCGAGCGAGAGCGCGTCCCATCGCGACCCTCTGGCGCTGACCGCCCGAGAGTTGCGCGGGCCGTCGATCGAGCAGCGTCTCGATCTGCAGCATGCGGGAGACCCGCGTGATGACATCGTCGCGCTGATGCCTCGGGATCCTCTTCATCTTCATGGAGAAGGCGATGTTTTCCCGCACCGTCATCGACGGGTAGAGCGCGTAGGACTGGAACACCATGGCGATGTCCCGGTCCTTCGGGGACACGTTGTTGACAGCCCGCTCCCCGATGCTGATCTCGCCGTCCGAGATGGTATCGAGACCCGCGATCATGTTGAGCAGGGTCGACTTTCCGCAGCCCGACGGGCCGACCAGGATCAGGAACTCTCCGTCCTCGATCTCCAGATCGATCCCCTTCAGGATCTCGACGGCGCCGAAGCGCTTGCGGACGTTGGAAATGGTGAGGCTGGCCATGGTTTATCCCTTCACGGCGCCGGCGGTGAGACCGCGCACGAAATGCTTCCCCGCCACCGCGTAGACGAGGGCCGTGGGCAGCGCCGCGATGAGCGCGGCGGCCATGTGCACGTTGTATTCGGGACGGTCCTCGATGACCGTGATGAGATTGTTGAGACCGACCGTGACGGTCTGCGCGTCCGACGGCGCCAGCACCAGGGCGAACAGGAAGTCGTTCCAGATGTTGGTGAAGGACATGATCACCACGACCATCAGGATGGGCTTTGCAGTCGGTAGGACCACGTACCAGAAGATCCGGAACAGCCCCGCCCCGTCGATGCGCGCCGCCTTGACCAGCTCGTTGGGGAACCCGACGAAGTAGTTGCGGAAGAACAGGGCGGTGGGCAGCGAGTAGACGATGTAGACGATCCCCAGCCCGGAGAGCCCGCCGGCCAGCCCGAGACGGTCGAACACGACCGTTAGCGGAAAGAGGAAGAGGCCGATCGGGATGAACGAGCCGAACATGAGGACGAAGAGCACGCCCTCGCTGCCCCGGAAGCGCCACTTGGCCAGGATGTAGCCGTTGAAGCAGCTCCACAGGGTTCCGATCAGCGTGGCGGGGACCACCACGCGCAGCGAGTTGAGAAAATAGGGCGCCAGTCCGGCGCAGTCCGAGGCGCCGGTGCAGGCGGTGCTCCACGCCTTGGCCCATGCCGCCAGCGTCCAGACCTGCGGCAGGCCGAAGACGTTGCCGCCGATGATCTCGTCGAGCGGCTTGAAGGAATTGACGACGGCAAACCAGGCCGGGAGGGCGAAGAACACGAGCGCGATCAGGAGGCCCGCGTAGACGGCGAGGCGGGACAGGCCGAACCTAGGCATCATGACGTTGCCTCCTCAGCTCGAACAGGATGTAGGGAACGGCGATGGCAAGGCAGAGCAACAGGATGATCACGCCTGCCGCGGCCCCGAGCCCCATCAGGTTGCGGGCAAAGAAGCGCTCGTAGGCGAAGACGGCAGGCAGCATGCTCGAGTGGCCGGGGCCGCCCTGGGTCAGCACGACGACCAGGTCGTAGGTCTTGATCATCGCCGGCAGCAGGATCAGCAGGGCGCTGAACACAGTGGGCCGCAGGGCCGGCAGGATAATGCTCCAGTAGACGCGCGGCAGGCTCGCTCCATCGATCAGCGCGGCCTTGATGATGCTGTCGTCGATGCCCCGCAGGCCCGCGACGAAGAGTGCCATGACGAAGCCGGTGGAGTGCCAGATCGCCACGAGAGCGATGGCGTAGATCGACATGTCCGGGTTGACGACCCAGTCGAACGAGGCGTTCGGAAAGCCGTTGCGCCTGAGCACGCTCTCGATGCCGATGTCCGGCCGCAGCATCCACAGCCACAGCGTACCCGAGACAATCCAGGACAGGGCCAGCGGGTAGAGATAGAGGGTCCGAAGAAAGCCCTCCGCACGAACCCGCTGGTCGAGCAGGATCGCGATCCCCGCGCCCAGGATCAGTGGAATGCCGATGGCCACCGGCAGGAACAGGGCCAGGTTGACCAGGGACGCCAGCCACGCCTCGTCGGCGAAAAGCCGCGCGTACTGGATGAACCCGGCCCATTCCCACACGATCCTGCCCCGCGTGGGCGTCATCGACAGGGCGAGGATCCAGAGCGACAGACCGTAGAAGAACAGGATCGCCAGGGTGAAGGCCGGCGACAGGGCGAGTCCTGGCAACAGGCGCTCGAAGCGTGCCCCTCGGGTGGCAGCGCGCGGTCTTTCAGACTTCGCGTTTTCGATGTGGCTGCGGGGGCCCGTCAGCACAGGCGCCCGCCCGAGTGCCTCGTGTCCCGTGTTCACGTCCGTGAGGCCTCGACCAGCCTTGCGATCACGTCGGCGGTCGCCGTGTCGGGCTTGGCATAGAACTGCACCACGACGTCGGTCATGGCGCCGAAGCGTGCAGCAGAGAGGACCATGGCGGGGAACGGCACCAGCGTGCCTGCCTTGCCCGCCGCCTTGAAGTCGGCGTAGCTCTTCTGCGAACAGCTATCGAAGCGGGAGATGTCGGCGTCGGTCCGGGCAGGCACCGAGCCCTTGATGATGTTGAACTCTTCCTGCGCCTTCGGATCCATCAGCACCGCGGCGAGCTTCGCCTTGGCATCCGGATTGTCGTTGCGCGACTTGAAGAACAGGATCGCGTCCGTGTTGAAGTAGAAGCTGTTCTCGGTGCCCGGCACCGGCACGCAATGGAAGTCCCGTCCGGCCTCCTGCTTGGCCGCGGAGAACTCCGCCTTGGCCCAGTCGCCCATGATCTGGAAGAGCGTCTCTCCCTTGATGAGGCTCTGGGTGCCCTCGTTCCACCGCTTGGTCACGGCGCTCTTGTCTGCATAGGCGGCGATGCGACGGAACGTGTCGATCGACCTGGCCATCTCCGGGCTCTTCAGCGCCGCTTCCTCGTTCTTGATGAAGGCGCGGGTGAAGAGGTCGGGCCCCATGATCGAGAAGGCGACCTGCTGGAACACGATCAGCAACACCTGTCCGTTGCCCCAGGCAAAGGGGTTGATCCCCGCGGCCTTGGCCTTGTCGGCCTGCACGAAGAACTCGTCCCACGACTTCGGCGGCGCCGACGCGCCGATCTTCTTCAGCGCGGCATCCGAGACGAACATCACGCTCTGGCGATGGATGTTCAGCGGTACGGCGACGTAGCTCGGTCCGTTCAACTTCACGAAGTTCTGCACGGCGGGCGGCAGCACGGCGTCCCAGTTGCCGGCCCTGGCAATGGCGTCGATCGAATAGAGCCGCGAGGCGTCGTCGCCGTATTCCATCAGGTCCAGGCTGATCTGCGCGGCGGCAGGAGCATCGCCCTTCATGACCCGGGCCCGCAGCAGAGTGCGCTGGTTGGCGTCTCCCGCGATCGCGACATCCTTCCACTCGACGCCGGCCGACTTCGCAGCCTCCTTGTACGTGCCGACGGCCGCCGCAGTACCTCCCGCCGTCCACCAGTGGAGGACCTCGACCGTGTTCTGCTGTGCGCCCGCGGGAAAGGCAGAGAGGGCAACCGCCGCGCAGGCGGCCATCAGAATGCTCTTCGATGTGCGCATCGACATGGGATTTCCTCCGGAATGTTTGCGTCGTTGGATCTGGTTACTCGGCCGCGCTCGCGGCGGGGGTACGGCGTCTTGAGGCCGTTGGCCGACCGGCCGGCGTCTCGATGGTCTTGCTCGCCGGCGGGGCGTCGATACTGGCGCGCGCGGTCCACCGGTCCTTGAGAAGGAAGGCTGCCGCCTTGGGGCTGCGGTCGCGCGCGAACACGCCCTTGCGGTTGCCGCCGACGCGCATGACTCCCTGGGACGTCGCGAAGTCGGCGAAGTTCCAGACGTGTTCGCCGATCACCTCGGGAATGCGGTCGAACACGCGGTGGTACATGGCGAGGAAGGCCGATTGGTATTCCTCGGTCCACATGGCGGGCACGACCGCGTGCAGGCCAGGCATCGTGTCCGCGCCGTATTCCGTCACGATGATGGGCTTGCCGTAGCGGGCCGCCCAGACCCTCAGTTCGTCCTCGAGGGCCTTCTCGGCCTCCGGCAGGTCGCCGCCTTGCAGGTACCAGCCGAAGTAACGGTTGAGGCAGAGCACATCGAGATGTGGAGCGAGGACGTCGTCGTCGGGCCCGTTGAACATCACGTTGACGCAGGTGACGGGTCGCGTGGGATCGAGGCGGCGAGCCTCCTCGACGAGCGGCAGGAAGTATTCGAGCGCACCCTTGGGCTTCAGGTCGGGTTCGTTCGCGATGGACCACATCACGACGCTGGGATGGTTCTTGTCGCGCGCGATCAGTTCCCGGATGGCCTGACGGTGCGTGTCCTGCGTGCGTGAGGAGATCGCGTCCGGGGAGTAGAGATCCACCGGCAGATCGCGTGCGCCGGTGAGGCTGCCGCCGACCCCCATGTTCATGCCGACGGCGGCCGTCTCGTCGCTCACGACGATACCGTTGCGGTCGGCGAACTCGAGGACC
>CAZJCW010000280.1:0-5509 GCA_964544365.1 uncultured Alsobacter sp. | reverse complement strand
CCGGCGCCGGCATCGTCTACGACAGCGACCCGGCCTCCGAGCAGCAGGAATGCGTCAACAAGGCCAAGGCCCTGTTCCGGGCCGCGGAGGAAGCGGTCCGCTTCGCCAGCGCGGCCGGAAGGGGGCAGTGAGATGACCGCCGTCACCCTGATCGACAACTACGACAGCTTCACCTGGAACCTCGTGCACGACCTCGGCCGCCTCGGCGCGCAGGTGACGGTGGTGCGCAACGACGCGACGACGGCCGAGGCGCTGATCGCGGCGCGCCCGGACGCCATCGTGCTCTCGCCGGGGCCCTGCACGCCGAACGAGGCCGGCATCTGCCTCGACGTGATCGCCAAGGCGGGCCCGACGATCCCGCTGTTCGGCGTCTGCCTCGGGCTGCAGGCGATGGGCCAGGCCTATGGCGGCGAGGTGGTGCGGGCGCCGGTGCCGATGCACGGCAAGGTCTCGACCATCCGCCATCGCGGACAGGCGGTGTTCCGCGGCATCAACGGACCGCTGCGCGCCACGCGCTACCACTCCCTCGTCGTGCGGCGGGAGACGTTCCCGGACGATCTGGTCGTCACGGCCGAGAGCGAGGACGGGCTCGTGATGGGTCTCTCGCACCGCAGCTTTCCGGTCCATGGCGTGCAGTTCCACCCGGAGAGCATCCTCTCCGAGCACGGCCTGACCATCTTCAAGAATTTCCTCGACCTCGCGACCGAATGGAATAAGACGAGGCAGGCCGTCCCCGCCTGACGGGGACACGGGATCAAGCCGGGACAGCACCGCGAGAGAGCCGCAATGGACGCGTTCAAGCCCATCATCGCCAAGGTCGCCGCCGGCGGCCCGCTCTCGCGCGAGGAGGCGGAACACGCGTTCGACACCATCCTGTCGGGCGGATCGACGCTGGCCCAGACCGGGGCCTTCCTGATGGCCCTGCGGGTGCGCGGCGAGACCGTCGACGAACTCGCCGGCGCGGTGAAGGCGCTCCGCGACAAGATGCTGCGCGTCGAGGCGCCGGCCGACGCGATCGACATCGTCGGCACCGGCGGCGACAATTCGGGCTCCTACAACGTCTCGACGCTCGCCGCGATGATCGCGGCCGCCTGCGGCGTGCCGGTCGCCAAGCACGGCAACCGTGCGGCGTCGTCGAAATCGGGGGCCGCCGACGTCCTCACGGCGCTCGGCGTGAAGGTCGGCCTCGAGCCCGCCAAGGTGACCGCCTGCATCGCCGAGGCGGGCGTCGGCTTCATGTTCGCGCCGACCCACCACGCCTCGATGCGCCACGTCGCGCCGGTGCGCATCGAGCTCGGCACCCGCACGATCTTCAACCTGCTGGGCCCGCTGTCGAACCCGGCCGGCGTCCGGCGCCAGCTTCTGGGCGTGTTCTCCGAGAGCTGGCTGGAGCCGCTGGCCCGCACGCTGGGCGCGCTGGGCTCGGAGCGCGTCTGGGTGGTGCACGGCCGCGACGGCCTCGACGAGATCACGACGACCGGCGAGACCGCCGTGGCGGCGCTGGAGAACGGCACGGTGCGCCGCTTCGTCATCACGCCCGAGGATGCGGGCCTGTCCCGCGCCCGGCCGGAGGACCTGAAGGGCGGCGAGGCCGAGGTCAACGCCGCCGCGCTGCGCAAGGTGATGGCCGGCGAAAGGACGCCCTACCGCGACATCGCCGTGCTCAACGCCGCCGCCGGGCTGGTGCTGGCCGGCAAGGCGGAGACCCTGCGCCACGGCGCCGAGCTGGCGGCCCACGCCATCGACAGCGGCGCCGCGATGAGCGTGCTCGACCGCCTCGTGCTCGTCTCCAACAGGTGAGCCATGGCCGACATCCTCGCCCGGATCGAAGCCTACAAGCGTGACGAGATCGCCGCCGCGAAGGCCGCCGTGCCGCCCGCCGAGATCGAGCGGCGGGCCGCCGCAGCCCCGCCGCCGCGCGGCTTCGCGGCCGCCATCCGCCGCCGCCTCGCCGACGGACGGCCCGCCCTCATCGCCGAGATCAAGAAGGCCAGCCCCTCGAAGGGCCTGATCCGCGCGGACTTCGACCCGCCGGCCCTGGCCCGCGCCTACGAGGCGGGCGGCGCGGCCTGCCTCTCCGTGCTCACCGACGCGCCGTCGTTCCAGGGCGCGCCGGAGTTCCTCGTCGCCGCCCGCGCCGCGACGGCGCTGCCGGCGCTGCGCAAGGACTTCCTGTTCGAGCCCTACCAGGTGTTCGAGGCCCGCGCCTGGGGCGCCGACTGCATCCTGGTGATCATGGCGAGCCTTTCGGACGCCGACGCCAGGAGCCTCGTCGACACCGCCCACGCGCTGGGCATGGACGTCCTCGTCGAGGTGCACGACCGCGAGGAACTGGAGCGCGCCCTGCCGCTCGGCACGCTGCTCGTGGGCATCAACAACCGCAACCTGCGCACCTTCGAGGTCTCGCTGACCGTCAGCGAGAGCCTCGCGCCGTTCATTCCGGACGACCGGATCATCGTCGGCGAGAGCGGCATCGCCACGCATGACGACGTCGTGCGCCTCGCCGCGAGCCGCATCCGCACGGTGCTCGTCGGCGAGAGCCTGATGCGCCGGGCCGACGTGACGGCGGCGACCCGGGCGCTGCTGACCGGCGCCGACGCGGAACGGTCGGTCGCATGACCCGGCTCACGCATATCGACGCCAGCGGCGCGGCGGCCATGGTCGACGTGTCGGACAAGGCCGTCACCAGCCGCACCGCCGTGGCCGAGGGCCGCATCGTGATGCTGCCGGAGACGCTGGCCCTCATCCGCGAGGGCAACGCGAAGAAGGGCGACGTGCTGGGCGTGGCCCGCATCGCCGGCATCATGGCGACGAAACGGACCCACGAGCTGATCCCGCTCTGCCATCCGCTGATGGTCAGCAAGGTCGCCGTCGAACTGGAACCCGACGATGCCCTCCCCGGCATCCGCGTCACGGCGACCGTCAGGGTGTCGGGCCAGACCGGCGTCGAGATGGAGGCGCTGACCGCCGTGTCCGTCGCCTGCCTGACCGTCTACGACATGGTGAAGGCCGCCGACCGCGGCATGCGCATCGAGGGCATCCGCCTGCTGTCGAAGGACGGCGGCAAGTCGGGCCCCTACCGCGCCGGCGACGCGTGAGCGCCGGCATGCGCCCCGCCTCCCTCCCCTGACACGCCCCCCCGAGGCCCGGCCATGACCCTCCTGTCCGTCGACGACGCGCTGCGGATGGTCCTCGCCTTCGCCCGCGAGCCGCTCGGCACCGAGCCCGTCGCGATCGCCGAGGCGGCCGGCCGGACGCTGGCCGCGCCGCTGGCGGCGCTGCGGACCCAGCCGCCCTTCGCCGCCTCCGCCATGGACGGCTACGCCGTGCGGGCCGAGGACGTCGCCACGCCCGGCAGCCGCCTCAAGGTGATCGGCAGCGCGCCGGCCGGGCATGCCTTCGCGGGCGCCGTCGGCCCGGGGCAGGCCGTGCGGATCTTCACCGGGGCCCCGCTTCCCGAGGGGGCGGACACGGTGCTGATCCAGGAGAACGCCGACGCCGGCGACGGCGCCATCGTCGCCCGCACCGCCGAGCCGCGCGGCCGCTTCGTGCGGCCGGCCGGGCTCGATTTCCGCGAGGGCGAGGCGCTGGTCCCCGCCGGCCACCGCTTCACGCCCCGCTCGCAGGCGCTGGCCGCCGCCATGGGCCATGCGACGGTGCCCGTCCGCCGCCGGCCCCGCGTCGCCGTCCTCGCCACCGGCGACGAGCTGGTGCGCCCCGGCGAGGCGATGCGGCCCGACCAGATCGTCGCGTCGAACGTCTACGCCATCGCCGGCATGGTGACGCAGGCCGGCGGCATCCCCATCGACCTCGGCATCGCCACCGACGACTTCGCCGCCCTCGAGGCCGCCATCGCCGCCGCCGAGGAGGCCCGCGCCGACGTCCTCGTCACGCTGGGCGGCGCCTCCGTCGGCGACCACGACCTCGTGCAGTCCGCCCTGACGCGCCGCGGCATGCAGCTCGGCTTCTGGCGGATCGCCATGCGGCCCGGAAAGCCGCTGATCTTCGGCAGCCTCGGCCGCATGGCGATCCTCGGCCTGCCGGGCAATCCGGTGTCCTCGATCGTCTGCGCCCACCTGTTTCTCGAACCGCTCCTGCGGGCCCTCGCCGGCGACCCCGACGCGGGCGCCGACCGGACGCGGCCCGCCGTGCTGGGGGGCGCGCTGCCCGCCAACGACATGCGGCAGGACTATCTTCGCGCCAGCCTCGCCGTCGATCCGGACGGGCGCACCGTCGCCACGCCCTTCGCCCGGCAGGACAGCTCGATGCTGCGCCTGCTGGCCGACGCCCAGGCCCTCGTCGTTCGCCCGCCGCACGCGCCGGCCGCCGCCGCCGGCGATCCGTGCCGCATCCTCGGTTTCTGAACACGCGTTCTGAACGAGGACCGATTGCCGAACACAGCAGGAACATGTATCGTTTGTTCGTGATTTGTTTGCGGCGAGTCGCCGATTGACCCGCCCGCCCCCCTGCGAGGCCCGACGCGGATGCTCACCCGGAAGCAGCACGAACTCCTCTGCCTCATCCACGACCGCCTCCGCGAGGACGGGGTGCCGCCCTCCTTCGACGAGATGAAGGAGGCGCTCGATCTGCGCTCCAAGTCGGGCATCCACCGGTTGATCATGGCGCTGGAGGAGCGCGGCTTCATCCGCCGGCTGCCCAACCGCGCCCGGGCGATCGAGGTCCTGCGCATGCCCGAGCAGGCCGTTCCCGCCAGCACGCCCCGCGGCAAGTTCAATCCGAGCGTGATCGAGGGCAACCTCGGCAAGATCCGCCCCCGGACCGGCCTGTCGCGCGACGAGCCGGACGCCCCGGTCGCCATTCCCGTGATGGGGCGCATCGCCGCCGGCACGCCGATCTCCGCGATCCAGACGCGCAGCCACACCATTTCGATGCCGCCCGACATGCTCGCCGGCGGCGAGCATTTCGCCCTCGAGGTGCGCGGCGACTCGATGATCGAGGCCGGCATCCTCGACGGCGACACGGTCGTCATCCGCCGGCAGGACGCCGCCGAGACGGGCGACATCGTGGTGGCCCTGATCGACGACGAGGAGGCCACGCTCAAGCGCCTGCGCCGCCGCGGTTCCTCGATCGCCCTCGAAGCGGCCAACCCGGCCTACGAAACCCGCGTCCTCGGTCCCGACCGCGTCCGCATCCAGGGCAAGCTGGTGAGCCTCCTGCGTCGCTACTGAGCGGCGCGACTTCTCCGCGGGCGGCGAACCGGCCGGCACGCGGACGCAGCGCCTGGAGCAGCCCCTGACCCTTTGCGGGCGGGCGCTCCGGTCTGTGCGCCGATGGTGGAAGAAGCACGACACCGGAGAGGCCGGTTCGCCGCCGTCCCGGACGACGCCGCAGACGGCGGCCCCAGACGACGACCCAAGCGACGACCCATGCCATCGCGCCCCGACGCGACGGATCGCGCCTCGCCGGGGTGCGGCGGGGTGCGGGCGGACGGGTTGGCGGTTGCGGAGGTGGATCTCGCGGGGTGGCGCGGATCGGCGGGGGTCGTCAT
>CAZJCW010000279.1:0-5532 GCA_964544365.1 uncultured Alsobacter sp. | reverse complement strand
CAGGGCCGGCCTCGCGACGTGATGACGCTCGCCCATGAACTCGGCCACGGCGTCCACCAGGTGCTGGCCGCGCCGAACGGCGCGCTGATGGCCCCCACGCCACTTACCCTGGCCGAAACGGCATCCGTGTTCGGGGAGATGCTGACCTTCCGCGCGCTGCTGGCGCGGACGACCGAACCGGCCGCCCGCAAGGCCATGCTGGCGGCGAAGGTCGAGGACATGATCAACACCGTGGTGCGCCAGGTCGCGTTCTACAGCTTCGAGCGCGAGATCCACACGCGCCGGTCCGCCGGCGAACTGACGGCGGACGATATCGGCAAGGCGTGGCTGGAGGTGCAGGCGGAAAGCCTCGGTCCCGCGATCCGGATCGGAGCGGGTTACGAGACCTTCTGGGCCTACATCCCGCACTTCATTCACTCGCCGTTCTACGTGTACGCCTATGCCTTCGGCGACTGCCTCGTGAATTCGCTTTACGGGGTCTATGAGAGGTCCGACCAGGGCTTCGCCGAACGTTACCTTGCCATGCTGTCGGCGGGCGGCACGAAGCACCACACGGAGCTCCTCGCCCCGTTCGGCCTCGACGCGCGCGATCCTGCCTTCTGGCAGATCGGCCTGTCGCTCATCGAGCGACTGATCGGTGAACTGGAAGGGATGGAGTGACAGGCCGCCCGTCCGCGCGCGGCTGCGTCACCCTGAGGCGGTCGACTTTCCCCCCGGAGAGTCCCATATCCGTCGCATGAGCACACGAGACCAGGAAGCAAACCGCCTCTCCGCGCGCATGTCGCGCTATGCCCGCGTCGGCGCCAATGTCGGCGGCGTCGCGGCGCGCATTGCCGGGACGCGCATCTTCGGCATGGAAGACCGCGACCGGGGCAACGCTGCGGCGCTGATGCAGGCCTTGGGCGGGCTGAAGGGCCCGATCATGAAGGTCGCCCAGCTCATGGCCACGGTGCCCGATGCACTTCCACCGGAATATGCGGAGGAGCTGTCCAAGTTGCAGAGCGAGGCGCCGCCGATGGGCCCGGCCTTCGTGAAGCGGCGGATGATGGCCGAACTTGGTCCCGACTGGCAGGGGCGCTTCGGTAGCTTCGACCTTCGCTCCGCGGCCGCCGCCTCGTTGGGACAGGTGCACCGGGCCACGACGAAGGCCGGCGAACCGTTGGCCTGCAAGCTGCAATATCCCGACATGCAGTCCGCCGTCGAAGCCGACCTGCGTCAGCTCGACATCCTCTTCGCGGTTCATCGCCGCATGGATCCGGCGATCGACACGCGCGAGATCGCCAAGGAGATTGGCGCGCGTGTGCGCGAGGAACTGGACTACCGTCGCGAAGCCAAGCATGCCCGGCTCTATGCCCGCATGCTGCGCGACGAGCCGCTGGTGCGTGTGCCGACGGTGCATGACGACCTGTCGACAGCCCGACTGCTCACATTGGGGTGGTTGGATGGGGAAAAGCTGCTGTCGTTCAAGGAGCATTCGCAGGAGGAGCGAAACCGGATTTCCACCGCCATGTTCCGTGCGTGGTGGCTGCCCTTCAGCCAGCATGGCGTGATCCACGGCGACCCACACCTGGGAAACTATACGGTGTTCACGCAGGACGGGTCCCCGCAGGGAATCAACCTGCTGGACTATGGCTGCATCCGCATCTTCCCGACGAGCTTCGTCGGCGGAGTCGTGGACCTCTACAAGGGGCTTCTGGCCGATGACCAGGAGCGGGTGGTCCATGCCTACGAGACCTGGGGCTTCCGCAACCTCCGGAAAGACCTCATCGAGATCCTGAACATCTGGGCGCGGTTCATCTACGGGCCGATCCTCGACGACCGGGTGCGCACCATCGCCGACGGCGTAAGCCCCGGCGAGTATGGTCGCCGCGAGGCGTTCGCCGTTCACAAGGCACTGAAGGAGAAGGGCCCCGTGACGGTGCCGCAGGAGTTCGTTTTCATGGACCGCGCCGCCATCGGTCTCGGCGGCGTGTTCCTGCATCTTGCGGCGAAGCTGAACTTCTATCGGCTTTTCAACGAGGCCATCGACAACTTCACCCTCGAATCCGTGGGGGCGCGCCAGGCGGAGGCCCTGGCCGCCGTCGGACTGACGCCACCGCCTGCGACCCCCGTCAGCGTCGCGCGAGGTCGCCGAGCAGGCTCGCCGCGACCGTGAGCTTGGAAAGCGTCAGTCCCGACGACGCGATGGCTTCGACACTCGCCAGGATCCGCTCCACCTCGCTGCCGCGCCGCCGGCTCCAGGCCGTGACGGCATCGGAGCCGTGCCCTTCGCCGGCCATGGCGACCTCGCAGGTCAGCGCACGGTGCGCGCCCTCGATGGTCGCCAGCGCCCGGTCGAGTGCCAGCCTGTCGTAATAGTCCGCCATCGGCACGTCGCGTGCGGCGGCGATGATCTCGCCGATCCGGAAGCGGGCTGCGACGGCGAAATGGGTGGCCGCAGCTTCCGCGATGGGATGGCCGGTTTCCTGTGCGACGAGCACGACGTCCGGCGCCGCCACAAGTGCCGGCAGGACTGCCATCCGCGCCGCCAGTGTCTCCGGGACGCCCTCGGCCATGAGTGAAGCCGCCCGGCGGCCGGCGTGCTCGCTCTGAGCCTGGCTGAGTGCCGACGTAAGCGAGGCCTCCACCGCGGCGATGCCGGGGCGGAAGCGCTGCACCGTGGCCAAGAGCCCGTCACCCGCAAGGTCGATATGCCGGATGAACCAGACGAGGCGCGACAGCAGCAGATCCTGTGCCGCGCCGTAGAGCCTCATCTGGACGGCGCCCGGGACAACGCCGTCGAGCTTGTCGATGCTGCGGTTGATGGCCAGCAGGTCGTAGCTGTCGCGAACGGCTGCATACGCGGTCGCGATGGTCGCGGCGTCCGCACCGGTCTGGTCGGCTAGTCGAACGACCACCGACGGTCCGGCCCGGTTGACGACCGCATTGGCGAGTTGGGTCGCGATGATCTCGCGGCGCAGGCGGTGGCCGGCGATCGCGTCGGGAAACCGCTCGAACAGCGTGCGCGGGAAATAGCGCTCCAACTCCAGCGACAGGTAGTCGTCGTCAGGCAGGCGGCTTTGCAGGATCGCGTCGTGGAGCGCCAGTTTGGCATAGGCGAGGAGCACGGCAAGTTCAGGCCGGGTGAGGCCCTCGCCGCGCCTCTCGCGCTCCAAGAGCGCCACGTCGTCCGGGAGATATTCCACCGACCGGTCCAGGCGACCGGCCGATTCCAGCACCTGCATCAGCCGGCGATTGAAGCCCAGATCATCCTTGCCGCGCTGCTCGGCCAGCGAGAGCGCGAGCGTCTGCATGTAGTTGTTGCGAAGAACGATGCTGCCCACCTCGTCGGTCATGTCCGCGAGCAGCGCGTTGCGGGCGGTCGTGTCGAGACGGCCGTCGCGCTCCGGCGTCGCCAGCGCGATCTTGATGTTGACCTCGACGTCCGAGGTGTTCACGCCCGCCGAATTGTCGATGGCATCGGTGTTGAGCCGGACGCCCGCCCGGGCCGCCTCGATCCGGCCAAGCTGGGTGCAGCCGAGGTTCGCGCCCTCGCCGATGACGCGCGCGCGCACCTGTCCCCCGGTGATGCGGATGGCATCGTTGGCGCGATCGCCGACCTGATCGTCCGTTTCGCCAGCCGACCGGATGTAGGTTCCGATGCCGCCGAACCAGAGCAGGTCGACCTGCGCCTGCAGGATCGCCCGCATCACCTCGAAGGGGGCGGCCTCGGCCTTGTCGATCCCCAGAAGCGAGCGGATTTCCGCGCCGAGCGGTATGCTCTTCGCCGACCGCGGGAACACTCCGCCGCCTTGCGAGATCAGCGCGCGGTCGTAGTCGCTCCACGACGAGCGGGGCAGGTCGAACAGCCTGCGACGCTCGGCGAGGCTCGCTGCCGGATCGGGATTCGGGTCGATGAAGATGTCGCGATGGTCGAAGGCCGCGACCAGACGGATGTGCGGCGACAGCAGCATGCCGTTGCCGAAGACGTCACCAGACATGTCGCCGACTCCGGCCACGGTGAAGTCCGTCGACTGGATGTCGGTCCCGAGTTCGCGGAAATGCCGCTTCACGGCCTCCCAGGCGCCGCGCGCGGTGATGCCCATCTTCTTGTGGTCGTAGCCCTGCGAGCCGCCCGACGCGAAGGCGTCGCCCAGCCAGTGGCCGTGTTCGATGGACAGCGCGTTGGCGATGTCGGAGAAGGTCGCGGTACCCTTGTCGGCGGCCACGACCAGGTAGGGATCGTCGCCGTCGTGTCGGACGGTGTTGGCCGGCGGAACGACGCGTTCGCCGTCCAGATTGTCGGTGAGGTCGAGCAGAGTTCCGACGAACTCCTGATAGGCCGCGATGCCCTCGGCCATCCAGGCCTGCCTGTCGGACGGCGGGGGAAGATGCTTGGGAACGAAGCCGCCCTTGGCCCCCACAGGGACGATCACCGCGTTCTTCACCTGCTGCGCCTTGACGAGGCCCAGCACCTCGGTGCGGAAGTCCTGCCGCCGGTCGGACCACCGCAGGCCGCCGCGCGCGACCTTGCCGAAGCGCAGATGCACGCCCTCGACCCGTGGTGAATAGACGCTGATCTCGTAAAGAGGCCGGGGCAGCGGGAGGGAGTCGATCTTTCCGCTCTCGAACTTGAAGGCGATGGTCGTGCGCGGGCGTCCCGCCGCATCGAGTTGGAAGAAGCTCGTGCGTACCGCCGCCTCCACGAGGTTGACGAAGCGGCGCAGGATCCGGTCCTCGTCGAGGCTGTCGATGGCCGCCAGGGCGGCCTCGATGCCGCCGCGCAGGGTAGCCTGCCGCTCGGCGCGGCTGGCGTCGTCGCCGTGCGGATCGAAACGGACATGGATCAGGTCGACGATCTTCGCCGCCAGTCCGGCGTGCTTCACCAGCGTGGCGGCCATGTAGTCCTGGCTGAAGGGTACGCGGGCCTGCTGGAGATACCGGGCCAGCGTCCGCACGGCCGCGACGTCGCGCCAGCCGAGCCCGGCTTCGAGGACCAGTGCATTGAACCCGTCCGACTCGGCCTCGCCCCGCAGGACGGCCATCAGCGCTGATTCGAGCCGCCCGCGCATGGCGTCGTCGAGCGCGATCGCGTCGCCCCGCGCCCGCTCCAGAGCCATGTCGTGCAACGCCGCCGGCGTCGACTCGCCTGCAGGACGCACGCTGTAGGTGCGTTCGCTGACAACCCGGAAGCCCAGGTTCTCGAGAACCGGCACCCGCTGCGACAGCGGAAGGCTGGCGCCGTGGCTGAACATCATCAGGGCGATGCGCCCGTTGCCGTCTTCATGGCGCCGCGTGATTCGCACGGAGAAGCGGCGTTCGTCGCTCAGCCGTTCGAGCACGGCAATGTCGGCCACCGCGTCGGCCGGATCGACCGCCTCCCGGTAGGCAGCCGAGAAGGCGTTGCCGAAGCGGTGCGACAGGGCGCGCGCGCGCATCGGGTCGCTCGATTGCAGCAGGGCATCCTTCAGCGCATCCGACCATGTCCGTACCACGGAGTCGACCATGGCGGTCGCGGCCGCGCGGTCGACCTGCGGCGTGGCGCCCTCGTAG
>CAZJCW010000278.1:0-5539 GCA_964544365.1 uncultured Alsobacter sp. | reverse complement strand
ATAACGCGAGCCAGAAGAATGCGTTGCACTGTCGCAGGAGCAGACCGACGCAAGCCTCAATCCAGCCGGAACCTTAAACGGGAGTTGTTGAGACTGCGTCAAGGCATGCGAAAGGATGTCGCCACGCGCCGGGACGGCACGATGGCGGACGATTCAGGCCTGCTCGACTTAGGCGGTCGGTGGGGTCGCTCCGGATTCTAGGTCGTTCATGCACGACGCCGGCCGAAACGTACCTCTGCCTCAGTCTGCAACAAGGAAGCGAAACGAATCCGCCTCGACGACGAGCGCCGTGAGGCGGCCGGTCGCATAGGCTCCGGTATCGATGCCGATCCGGTTGTCCCTGACGACTGGCTCGCTGCCCGGGGTGTGGCCATGCACCACCACTTTCCCGAATTCTGCGCCGCTGCCGAGGAAAGTATCGCGGATCGTGAGCAGGTCGAGCGGATCTTGGTCCTCAAGGGGAACGTTCGGCCTGACACCGGCATGGCAGAAGAAGAAGTCCCCGACGTTGGTGCACAGCTCCATCCCGTTCGCCAGGAAGGCGAGATGTGTCGGCGGAAGGGCTGCCTCGAACTCGCGTCGCACGCGGTCGGCCGCTGCCGCATCGAATTTTGCGGAGAGCAGAGGACCCACGTCGACCCCGTAAGATGCCAGCGTCGGCAACGCTCCCACATCCCGCCAGCTTTCCACGGCCAAGGGATCGCGAAGAAACTGGAGGCACATCAGCTCATGGTTGCCCATCAAGGGGATAGTCGGGGTTGGCCAGGGCCCGCCGACCACGCGGTCGATGACGGCTTTCGAATTCGGTCCGCGGTCGATGTAATCGCCGAGGAAGATCGTGATGGCGCCCGCGACCGCAGGCGGGGCCGATTGTCCCGACGGAAACGCGGAACGCCCGTCGTTGAGCCTTGCCGATCCCGTATCCCCGGAGATCGGCGCAAACAGTGCGAGGGGCCTGTCGGCGAGATCATCGGCGACGAGTAGCGCCATGTGATCGAGGAGGTCGGCGCGCCCGTGGATGTCGCCGACCGCGTAGACCCGCAGGCCGTCAGGAATACGCGCGGTTGGCCGCTGGCCCCGTGGGATGCCCTCTTGGGCAGATCCCCTGCGCCCCATCAAGCGGCGAAAGAGATTCACCGGCATGCCGCCAGACCTCGGGAGTCGCCGACACCCATCAGGATTGCGGCTTCTTCTGGCGGGCGCCAGGCCCCGGATAGGTCCTGACACCCTCCTGCTTCTGCCAGTTGGGATCGAAAGGCTCTGGTTTTTCCGGGACAAACCCACCGTCCAATGATCCCGGTGGTGGTGCGTCTCCGGCCCCGGCGCCCTCGGCCCAGCTGGCCTCCCACCGCTTCTGCGCCTCCTGCTGCTTGCGATCGGAGCGTTCGGGCTTGCGCTGAAGGACCGTCCGCTCGCCGAACCGGGCAAGGCCCTGTCCTCCGGGCGGCGCGACCGGAACCACAGTGACATTGCCGCCGCGCTGGGTGACGAGAACCTTGTCCATCACGGGCTGGAAGCTCACCTTGCCGCTGCTCAGGCCGGCGATCTGGCATCGCCGAAAGCGTTGCTCGCACTCCGCCCGCCGGGCGAAGCGGGGTGTACCCTCGTCCCATTCGGCCTGGGCGTTCGTGAAGGCGTTGGCGCATTGCTCGGCGCTGAGCCGCCCTGACCTCTCGCACGCTGACCGGCTGCCGAACTCGCTCGCGCCCTGGGCTTCCACCGGGACCGAAGAACCGGCCCATGCCAAAATCGACCCGCATGCGGCAAGCATGACGCGGGCGGCCTGGCCGTTCCCGGTTTCCTTACCTTTGCTGCGTCGCCCGCCTGTGCTCATGGCTTGGCACTACGCTTTCGTACGATCCCGCGCAACCGTCTGCGCGGTGCCGTTCCCGACACACACCGCCGGGCTTCGAGCAACGCTTTGGCCCGGTTGAAGTTCAATCCTCCCGGAACGCCCGCCTGAACGAGCGTGTCAGCGGCTCGAACATGTAGCCAAGCGCCGTCCGGTTGCGGGTCATCACGAACACTTCGACCGGCATGCCGGGGCTGAGCTCGATCGTGTGGCCCAGGGCATCGAGCTTGCTGCGGTCGACCTTCACCTTGAGTTCGTAGAAGCGCTGCTCCGTCTTCTGGTCGACGTTGCTGTCGGCGCTGACATGGGTCACCACGCCCTCCAGCATGGGGGTGTCGCGTGTCAGATAGGGCACGAGATGCACCATCGCCGGCAATCCGGAGCGCACGACGTCGATGTCGGTTGCGGGAAGCCGCGCATCGATGACGAGATTGTCCTCCCTTGGAACGAGGTCGACGACAGGTTCACCGGGCCGCACGACGCCACCGACCGTGCGAAAGCGCATGTTGAGCACCGTGCCGGCCGCCGGTGCTATGATTTCGGTCCTGCGCAGGATGTCCTGCGAGGACACGAGAGATTCCTCGAGCTGCGCCAGGTCGTTGTTGGTCTTCATGAGCAGTTCGGCGTTCTGGTCGCGGAACTGCGTCCTGTTCTGGTTCACCTGCAGCCGAATCTCGCCCATCCGCTCCTCGAGCGATCCGATCGTGGCGATGTTGGAGCCCATGCGGGCCTTCACTTCGGCGATGGTGCGCTGGATCGCCAGATATTCCGGCTTCCGGGCAAGCCTCTGGCGAACGAGCGTCGCCTTGTCGTCGGCCTCTTCCTCGAGCAGCTTCAACTGGAGGTCGAGACCCTCGTTCTCGAGCCTCTTGCCGCGGGTCTGCTCCTCCAGCTGCTTCAACTGCTGGCGAAGGATGTTCTCGCGCTCCTCGAGTCCGCGGCGGCGGAGTTCGAAGAGTTGCTGCTGGTTGTCGACGAAGGCCCTGAGCTCATCGTTGTCGGGCTTCGTGACCTCGGGCGGAAGCGTCATGCGCGGCGCGTCCTGCGCATGCGCCTCCAGGCGTGCACGCGTCGCCACCAGCCGGAGCCACTGCTCGCGACGGGCCGAATAGTTCGCCTGCGCCTGCGTCACCTCGAGGCGATAGAGGATTTGACCCGCGTTGACGTTGTCGCCCTCGCGCACGAGGATTTCCTTGATGATCCCGCCTTCCAGATGCTGGATCGTCTTGCGGCTGCCGTCCGGGCTCACGACCCCCGTGGCTATGGCTGCACCGGCGAGCGGTGCAAGAGCGGCCCACGTCCCGGCCACGCCGAAAACGAGGCCGATGATGACGAGGCCGGCGACCGCCGCTGGCTTCACGAGCCGCATGAGGCGGGCTCGCGCATCCGCCGGGCTGGTCGGAGCCTTCGCGGGCGTCTGCGCTCCGGTCTCGACGGGTTGCTGCGGGTTTGCGCGGTCCGGATCGGCGAGCAGCACGCCCCAGGCACGCTCCGCCGTCTCGCGCATGCGCCGCGAGAGCGGAATGCGCTTCGATGCCGGCAGGACCGGTGATGGCGGCGGCGCGGAGCGGCGCGGTTCGGCGGCGCGCGCCTCGGCGGGTCGTCCCTGCCCTGCCGACGACTGTCTTTCGGGCGGCGGACCATCGATGCGGGCCCGAGCGGTGGCCGGTTCTCCGGCAGGTGCGGCCGGACGTGCAGCGGCAGGACGAGCCGGCGTGGGGCCGGGCCGTGACGCGGCAGGCTCGGGCGCCGCGGGGGCGGCGGGCGCTTCGCTCTTCAGATGGCTTCGCTCGATCACGGCGAGGCGCGACAGGGCCTCCTGGATTGCCAGTGTTTCCGGCGACGGCGCGACGCCGGCGCGACCCGTCGCATCGCGCAGCCTTTCCAGGAGCGCGGCGGCTCTCGCCGTATCGATGCCGGGCTTCAGGGTGCCGGGATGGTCATTCATGCCGGTGCCCTTGCGATGGCGCTGGCGGGTTCGCCGGCGGCGGCCGATGTCGGGGGTGCGGATCGCGCCTGCTGTCCGGCCGAGGCTTTCAGCGACGCGACGGACTTGAGGTCCTGCAGGATCGAATCGCGGTCACCGAAGCGCTCGAGGGCTCCCTCGCGCATGATTCCGATCATGTCGGCCGCGTTCAGGGCCGAGGCGCGGTGACTCACAAGGATGACCGTCGTGCCGCGCGCCTTGAGGGCTGAGATCGTGCGGATGAGGGCCAGTTCGCCCTCGTTGTCGAGGTTCGAGTTGGGCTCGTCGAGCACGACGAGGCGAGGGTCGCCAAACACGGCCCGCGCGAGGCCGATGCGCTGACGCTGGCCGCCCGACAGGTACGACCCGCTCTCGCCGATCTCGGTTTCATAGCCGTCCGGCAGGCGAAGGATAAGGTCGTGGCAGCCCGCCAGCGTCGCTGCGGCGACGATGTCCTCGTCCGAGGCGGCGGTAAAACGGGCGATGTTCTCCTTCACGGTGCCGGCGAACAGTTCGACCGACTGGGACATGTAGCCGACATGCAGAGCCGCCTGCTCGCGGTTCCAGCGTGAGATCGCCGCCCCGTCCAGCCGTACGGTGCCCTGCGACGGCAGCCAGCTGCCGATCAGCATCCGGCACAGCGTGCTCTTGCCCGAGGCCGATGGACCGACAAGGGCAAGCGTGCGCCCCGCCGGAAGCTGGAACGCCACCTGCCGCAGCACCGGCCGGTCCTGTCCGGGGAGAACGAAGGTCAGGTTCTCGACGTCAACCGCGCCCTTGGGCTGCGGCAGCTTCATCGTTTCCGGAGCCGGCTCGGCTAGTTCCAGAAGCTCCTTGAGGCGCCGGTGTGCAGCGCGGGCCTGGACGAAGTTGCGCCACGCGCCCAATGCCTGCTCCGCCGGGCCGAGCGCCCTGCCGAGGATGATGGAGGCCGCGATCATGCCGCCCGACGTGATCTCGTTGCGGATCACGAGCCACGCGCCGATGCCGAGGATGAAGATCTGGACGCCCAGGCGGACGAACTTCGTGAGCCCGGTGATCATCGCCGCGTAGTCGGCCGTGCGCTGGGTCGTCGCGACAACGGGCTCCTGCAAGGTCTTGTATCGGTCCACCAGGGTGCGCTGCATGCCCATGGCGAAGACGCTGTCGGCGTTGCGGATCATGCTGTTGGCGAGGCCCGACCCGCGTGCGGCATCGTCCGCAGCCATGCTCTGCAGGGCCCTTGTACCGCGATCCATCATCACGGCCAGGCCGACGAGCACCCCTGCGGCAACGAGCGCGATCAGTCCGAGAAGGGGATGGATGAGCGCGATCACGCCGATGAAGATCGGCATCCAGGGAGCGTCGAAGAACGGGAGAGCCGTCCCCGACCCGGCGAAGTTGCGAACGGTCGCCAGATCCTGCACGACGGTTGACGTGTTGCGGCCCGTGCGGCGGGCCTGGTCGACGGCGACGGACAGAACATCCTCGCGCAGCGTCTCGTCCCACCACCGGCCGATCCGGGCAAGAACGACCCCGCGAAGCGCCTCGAGCACGCCGATCACGAGCAGGATGAACATCGTGACCAGGGTCAGCCACACCAGCGTCTCGCCGTGGTGAGTCTGCAGAACGCGGTCGAAGATGTTCTGCATGTACAGCGGTGACACCAGCACCGACATGTTGATGAAGAAACTCAGGACGAAGACGATCGCGAAGGCCGGCATCGCCAGCTTCACGATGTC
>CAZJCW010000277.1:0-5567 GCA_964544365.1 uncultured Alsobacter sp. | reverse complement strand
AGGGAGCGTCACCGGCAGCTGGTCCTTGGGCACCGGAACGATGCCGCAGGAGTCGCAGTGGATGACCGGGATCGGGCAGCCCCAGTAGCGCTGGCGGGAAATGCCCCAGTCGCGCAGCCGGAAGTTTACCTTCCGCTCGCCGACGGGAGCGCCGCCGCGGTTCTCGCCTTCGAGGCGGCGCGCCACCTCCTCCCACGCATCATCGGTGGAAAGGCCGTCGAGGAAGCGCGAGTTCACCATGCGGCCATCGCCGAGATAGGCCGTGTCGCCGATGGTGAAGGTCGCCGGCTCCTCGCTTGGCGGACAAACGACCGGGACCACCGGCAGGTCGTATTTCCGCGCGAAATCGAGGTCGCGCTGGTCGTGGGCCGGACAACCGAAGATGGCGCCCGTGCCGTAACCCATGAGGACGAAATTGGCGACGAAGACCGGCAGCGTGATCGCGGGATCCAGCACGTGCCGGACACGCAGCCCGGTGGCGTAGCCGAGCTTCTCCGCCGTCTCGAGATCGGCTTCGGAGGTGCCGCCCTTGCGGCACTGCTCCTGGAAGCGGGCGAGGGCCGGATCGGTTTCAGCGAGCTTCAGCGCCAGGGGGTGGTCCGGCGCGATCGCCACGAAGGATGCGCCGAACAACGTATCGATGCGCGTGGAGAAGCAGGTCAGGTCGGTTTCGCCGGCCGGGGCGGCCCCCGAGTCGAGTGCGAAGCGGACCAGCATGCCCTCCGACCGGCCGATCCAGTTGCGCTGCATGAGGCGCACCTTTTCCGGCCAGCGGTCGAGGCCGTCCAGCGCGTCGTGCAGCTCCTGCGCGAAATCCGTGATCTTGAAGAACCACTGCGTCAGCTCGCGCTGCTCGACGAGCGCGCCCGAACGCCAGCCGCGGCCGTCGATCACCTGTTCGTTGGCCAGGACGGTCTGGTCGACCGGATCCCAGTTGACCTTCGCCGTCTTGCGGTCGACGAGGCCGGCGGCCAGGAAGTCGAGGAACATGCGCTGCTGGTGGCGATAATAGGAGGGATCGCAGGTCGCGAACTCCCGGTGCCAGTCGAGCGACAGCCCCATGCTCTTCAGCTGGCGGCGCATCGTGGCGATGTTGGCGTAGGTCCACTCCGCCGGATGCACCTTGTTGGCCATGGCGGCGTTCTCGGCCGGCATCCCGAAGGCGTCCCAGCCCATCGGATGCAGAACGTTGAAGCCGCGCGCCCGCTTGTACCGCGCGACCACGTCGCCCATCGCGTAGTTGCGGACGTGTCCCATGTGGATGCGCCCCGACGGGTAGGGGAACATCTCGAGCACGTAGTACTTCGGCCGCGGATCGTCGTTGCGGGTGCGAAAGAGTTCGCGCTCCTCCCAGATCCGCTGCCACTTGGGCTCGGCCTCGCGGGCATTGTAGCGCTCGGACATCATGATTCAGGTATGCTCGGGATTGGTCGCAGGAAATGGTCGCAAATCAGGGATCGCGCCGCTTGCCCGGCGCGCTTCCGGCGGACTAGGACACGAATGATCGTGTCGGTCAATTGCCGGCAGCAGCAAAGGAATCAGGCGATGAACGAGCTTCCCGACGGGTCGCAGACTGTGCTTCGGCTCGGGGCTGTCCGCGCCTCCGTCGAGCGTGCCGCGGCCGAGGCCGGGCGCCGGTCCGGCGACGTCACGCTCGTGGCGGTGTCGAAGACCTTTCCCGGAGAGGCGATCGCTCCGGTGCTCGAGGCGGGTCACCGCGTGTTCGGCGAGAACCGTGTGCAGGAGGCCGCCGGCAAGTGGCCTGCGCTGCGCGAGCGTTTCCCCGGCGTCGAGCTTCACCTGATCGGGCCGCTCCAGTCCAACAAGGTGCGCGAGGCCTGCGCGCTGTTCGACGTGATCCAGACGCTCGACCGGGAAAGCCTCGCCACCGCGCTCGCGCAGGAGCAGGGCAAGCGGGGCCGGTTGCCGCGCCTGCTCGTGCAGGTGAACACGGGCGAGGAGCCCCAGAAGGCGGGGATCGCGCCGCTCGAGGCCGACGGTTTCATCGCCGCCTGCCGCGAGCGCTGGAACCTTGCCGTCGACGGACTGATGTGCATCCCGCCGGCGGACGAGCCGCCGTCACCCCATTTCGCGCTGCTGGCGACGATCGCCCGCCGCAACGGGCTGCCTCTCCTCTCCATGGGGATGAGTGCGGACTACGAGGAGGCGATCCAGCTCGGGGCCACCCATGTCCGGGTGGGCAGCGCCATTTTCGGCCATCGCGGCTGATCAGGCGACGCCGGTCGTCGCCTTGACGAGGGCGATCAGCCCCGGATCGGTGAAATCCCGCGCCACATGGCTCGCGCCGGCCTCGACGAGGGCCGCCGGTTGCAGGGAGGTCGCCATGCCGACCACCGTCAGGCCCGCGCCTGCCGCCGAGCGCACGCCCGACCGCGAATCCTCGAATGCGACGGTGCGGCCCGCTTCCGCGCCGATCTTCTCAAGCCCGACGAGATACGGCATCGGATGGGGCTTGGGGTGGGTCATCTCGTCGCCGATGACGACGTGGCTGAAGCGTCCCACGAGGCCGAGCGCCGCAAGCATCATCGTGGCGTTGGCGCGGGGCGCGTTGGTCACGACAGCCACGGAAATGCTGCGCTGGTCAGCCCAGTCGAGCAGGTCGAACAAGCCTTCGGCGGGCTTCAGGTCGCCCGCTCTCGCCCTGAACAACGCTTCCTTCTCGTCGGCCAGGCGCGTGTGGTCGGCGGTCGACCGGTCCGGGAACAGGCGGGCGAAGATATCGGAGTTCGGGCAGCCGATGACGTGGCTGTCGTAATAATGCTGGTCGATGGCGGGGCGGTCGTTCTGCGACAGGATGTCGTTGAACGCGGCAAAGTGAACCGGGTCGGTCTCGACCAGAGTGCCGTCGAGATCGAACAGGAGACCGGACCGAAGCGTCATGGATGAACTACCGGGCAAGAGGGTGTCGGACGACGATCCGCGTCGCGCGACTCAGTCGCGGGAGTATGAGGCGCATCGTCTTCAGGGATACCGCAATGCAGCCCTGCGTCGGCGTGAAGCCGGGCCTGGCAAGGTGCAGGAAGATCGCGCTGCCCCGGCCGGGTATGGCGGGCTGCCGGTTCCAGTCCAGCTCCACGACGATGTCGTAGAGCGCGTCGTCGCGGCGCATCGTTTCGTGACTCGCCGGAAAAGGCAGCTTGACCAGGCGGTTGTACCGCCGGTGCCGGCTGTCGTCGCACCAGCCGTCGTCGGACCGGATGGCGCGCGACGGCAGGGCGGTCCGGGGCCGTGCCACGCGGTCGTTGCGCCAGTAGACGGCCACGGGGCGCAAGGTGGCCACGGGGGTCGCGCCGTCCCCCTCGCGCTTTGCCATGGTCGTCCCGGAACGGCCGAGCGCGCACGGCGCGGCGAAGCCAGGCAGAACAATCCGTCCGCGGCGCTGATCGAGAATGCCGGGGTGAACGTAGACAGGAGCGCGTGGCATGGGTCGGTTGTCGTCTTGTGGCAAAAGGCGGGTGCTTGCGAAAAGACTTGCCGCTAGTCTACTTCAATCACAAGGGCCGCGGCGTACCAGGCGGGCTCTCCAGGGCCGGTGTCGAGGATCGTGACCATGTCGAACGTGCGCAGCATCCTGGTTGTCGATGACGACCTGGAGCTTTCGGGCGCCTTGGCGGAGCAGCTTGCGCTGCACGAGGAGTTTCGTCCGACGACGACGGATACGGCGGCCAAGGCCATCGCGATCGTCAAGGACACCCGTGTCGACCTGGCGCTGATGGATGTCGGCCTGCCCGACATGGACGGTCGCGATGCGGTGAAGGTCATGCGGACCGGCGGCTTCCGCTCGCCGATCATCATGCTGACCGGACACGACACCGAGGCCGACACGGTCCTCGGTCTCGAATCGGGCGCCAACGACTACGTGGTCAAGCCGTTCCGCTTCGCCGTCCTGCTTGCCCGGATCCGCGCTCACCTGCGCCAGCACGAGGCCAGCGAGGATGCGATCTTCACCATCGGGCCCTACACCTTCCGGCCGAGCGCCAAGCTGCTCGTGGCGCCGCAGGGCTCCAAGCTCAAGCTGACGGAAAAGGAAACCGCGATCCTTCGGTTCCTGTACCGGGCCGACTCCAAGGTCGTGACCCGGGATATCCTGCTCACCGAGGTTTGGGGCTACAACGCCAACGTCACCACGCATACGCTGGAGACCCACATCTACCGGCTTCGCCAGAAGATCGAGCGCGACCCCTCCAACGCCCAGATCCTCGTCACCGAGGCCGGCGGCTACAAGCTCAATCCGTGACCCGCGTCCCCGACACCGGTTTCAGAGCGGATCGCTGACGTGGCCCTGAAGCGCGACATCGCCGTCCTCCGGTCCGTTCCGCTCTTCGCGGCGATGGACGAGGACGCGCTGCGACTGATCGCGTTCTCGGCCGAGAACCGGGTCTATCGGGCCGGGGACCTGCTGTTTCGTCGCGGCGACCTCTCGGACGGCGGCTATGTGGTCCTGAGCGGCGCCATCGCGCTCGACGCGGCGGACGATGGGTCACCCGCGCCGATCGTCGCCGCCACGGGCTCGCTGATCGGCGAACTGGCGCTCATCATCGATACCGCCCGGCCCGCGACGGCCATCGTGCGGGAGCCTTGCGTCGTCCTGAAGATCAGCCGCCATGTGTTCCGCCGCGTCCTCGAGGAGTTCCCCGAGATCGCCGAGCGGGTTCACGCCCACTGCCTCGCCCGGCTTCAGGGCATGACCGACCACCTGGCCGACATCAGGCGGCAGCTCGTGGCGCTCGACGACGCGACGCCGGTCACAGCGCGAGGCTGACCAGCACCGGAACGTGGTCGGAGGGGCGTTCCCAGCTGCGCGCTCCCCGCACGATCTCCGTGGCGGCAAGAGACCCTTCCAGCTGTCGCGACAGCCAGACATGGTCGAGGCGCCGCCCCCGGTCGGACTTTTCCCAGTCCTGCGACCGGTAGCTCCACCACGTGAACAGCTTCTCGGGTTGCGGCCGCAGCGTGCGGACGGCGTCCACCCACGCGCCCGCCTCCTGCACGAGGCCGAGCTTCCCGGTCTCGACCGGCGTGTGCGAGACGACGTCGAGCAGCTGGCGATGGCTCCAGACGTCGTGCTCCAGCGGCGCGATGTTCAGGTCGCCGACGAGGATGGAGCGATCCGCGGCCGGCCGGTCGCGGCGCCCCCAGTCGATCATTTCGTCGAGAAACTGCAGCTTGTGAGCGAACTTGATGTTCAGGCCCGGGTCGGGAATGTCGCCGCCGGCCGGCACGTAGAAATTGTGGAGGGTGATCCCGGCAGCGGCGCCGGCCTGCTTCGTCAGCGTCACCGCGACATGGCGGGCATCGTCCTTGTCGCAGAACCGCCTCGCCTCCCTCGCCTCGAAGGGCAGGCGCGAGACGATGGCCACCCCGTGATAGCCCTTCTGCCCGTGGACGGCGATGTACTCGTATCCGAGCTTGCGGAAGGCCGACAGCGGGAAGCTGTCGTCGGGGCACTTCGTTTCCTGCAGGCAAAGGACGTCGGGCGCATGATCCTGCAGGAAGCGGCCGACGAGGCCGGCGCGCAACCGCACCGAGTTGATGTTCCAGGTCGC
>CAZJCW010000276.1:0-5612 GCA_964544365.1 uncultured Alsobacter sp. | reverse complement strand
ATTGTTCTCCATCGCGCCCAGGTTGAAGTCCGAAACGGCGACGATGTTGAAGACGTCGAGGTCGTACTCGCAGCCCCAGACCCTCTCGTCCCACTCCATGGAGCGGATCAGCGCGTCGAGGGCGTAGCCGGCCCGGTTCTCCTTGCCGGGCTCGACATAGATCCCGAGGTCGACCTTGCGGCCGGATCGCGTGGTGAAGGAGCCTGGAACGCAGCCGAGGTCTCCGGCGACGAGGGCGAAGAGATAGGCGGGCTTGGGATGCGGATCGTGCCACACCGCGAAATGCCGCCCGCCGCCGAGCGGCCCGCTGTCCACGGGATTGCCGTTCCCGAGCAGGACGGGGCAGTCCACCTGGTCGGCCTCGATGCGTGTGGTGTAGACCGACATGACGTCGGGCCGGTCGAGGAAATAGGTGATGCGGCGAAAGCCCTCCGCCTCGCACTGCGTGCAGTACGCGCCGCTCGACCGGTACAGGCCCATCAGTTTCGTGTTGGCCGTGGGATCGATCACGGTGTCCAGCGTCAGCGTGAAGGCACGCGGCGGCGGATCGGGAATTCGCAGCGCCTGCGGTCCGGCGCTCCACGCCCCGTCCGGCAGCGCGAAGCCGTCGACCTTCACGCCTTCCAGTGTCAGCTCGTCGCCGTCGAGCAGCAGCGGCGCGCCAGCCCGTCCGGCCGGGTTCGGCCGTAAGGCGAGCGTCGCCGTGACCCGCGTCTGCGTCGGGTGCAGCCGCACCACGAGGTCGACCGTGTCGATCAGCCAGTCCGTCGGCCGGTAGTCGACGAGCTTCACGGCGGGGGCGGTCTCGGTGCGCATGGCGTGTCCTTCCGGGGAGGAGCGGGAGCCTATCGCCAGCGTCCCGGCCGCTCAACCCCGCGGACGGCCGCGGCCGGGCCGTTCCTGTCGGCTCTCCGACGCGTGTCCCGGCTCAGGCGAGCCGGTACTCGCTCACCTGCCTGTAGACCTGCCCGGGCCGCAGGACGGGATCCGGGAAATGGGCCTTGTTCGGGCTGTCGGGGAAAACCTGCGGCTCGATGGCGACGCCGCCGAAAGGCCCATACTTCGCGCCGCCGAGGCCGGGGACGGCGACGTTCAGCTTTGCGCCCGTATAGACCTGGATGCCGGGCTCCGTCGTGTGCACCTCCAGGCCGAGCCCCGACTTGCGCGAGCGCAGCGACAGCGCGTGGCGCAGGCCCGCCGGAGCGGGGCGCGATCCCGCCAGCACCCAGTTGTGGTCGTAGGCGAACGGTCCGTCGCCGCCGGGAAAGCGGATCGGCCGCGGCGTGCGAAAGTCGAACGCGGTCCCCGCCACCGAGAGGACCTCTCCCGTCGTGATCAGGTCGTCGTCGACGGGCGTGTAGTGGCCCGCGGCGATCTGCAACTCGTGATCGAGCACGTCGGCCGATCCGTCGAGGTTCCAGTAGGTGTGATGGGCGAGGTTCACCAGGGTCGCGGCATCCGTGGTGGCCGACATCTCGACCCGCAGCGTGGCAGGCTCGACCATCGTGTAGCGGGTCGTCACCGTCAGCGTTCCGGGGAAACCCATGTCGCCGTCCGGAGAAACGAGCGTCAGCGCCACCGAGCGCTGGTCGGCATGGGCCAGCTGCCACACTCGCTTGCCGAAGCCCTTGGAGCCGCCGTGCAGCGTATGCTTGCCGGCCTGGTTCAGGTCGAGCTGGTACGCGCGGCCGTCGATATGGAAACGCCCGTGGGCGATGCGGTTCGCATAGCGGCCCGCCGTGATGCCGAACGACGGCGAGTGGGCCCGGTAGTCCTCGAGGCTGTCGAGGCCCAGCACGACCCGCTGGGGGCCGCCGGCCGTCGGCAGGCCGCGGTCGCGCACGAGCGCCCCGCAGGTGAGGATCTTGGCTTCGGCGCCGGCGGCCGAGCGGATGGTGAATTCGTGGACGGGCTGGCCGTCCACGTCGCCGAAGGACCTGACGTTCATGCGATTGCCTCGGAAATGGGCTTCTGCTCTGGCGCTCCACCCTTCGGCGGGAGCGCCGCTGGTTCCGGCGGGGCGGCACGGCAGGCCGGCCCCGGCGCGGCGACGTGCCGCGCGGGCCGGCATGCCGGATCCCTCACCAGGTTCCCGTGTTCGGCATCGAGGTCCACGGTTCGGCCGGCGGCAAGGCGTCGCCGCGCTGCAGGATCTCGATGGAGATGTTGTCGGGTGAGCGGACGAAGGCCATGCGACCGTCGCGCGGCGGACGATTGATCAGCACGCCCGCCTTCATGAGCCGGTCGCAGGTCTCGTAGATGTTGTCGACGCGGTAGGCGAGGTGGCCGAAATTGCGACCGCCGCCATACTCGTGTTCGTCCCAGTTGTAGGTGAGCTCGAGCAGCGGGGCGCTGGTGCCCTTGCTCTTCTCCACGTCTCCCGGCGCGGCCAGGAAGACCAGTGTGTAGCGGCCCGCCTCGTTCTGGGTCCGCCGCACCTCGATCAGGCCGAACTTGCTGCACCAGAAGTCGAGCGCCTTGTCGAGGTCGCCGACGCGCACCATCGTGTGGAGGTATTCCATGGGCTTCGTCCCTTGTCCTGCCGGTGCGGCTCCTTGCGGGCCGGCGGCTTCCACCTATGATGTTTACAGGAGATGCCGGGTCGGTGCACAGCCTCCGGCGCATGGGCGACACCGTCTTTGCACTGGGCTGGCGCGGCCGTGGCCCCCCGTATCCGCAATCCATGACACGGTGCCGGCGTGAACGAAGCCGACGACGAGGCAACCCTTCCGTCCGACGACGATATCCGGCTGCTCGAGGCGGCGCCCGAGCCGTCGCAGACAGCTCCGATGCGCGTCATCCGGCGCGACGGTGTCGTCGAGGCGTCGTCCCGCTCCCTTGCGGCCGAAGTCCCGGTCTCGATCGTCTACAACGGCATCGCCCATGCCGTGATGATGGCCACGCCGCTGGATCTCGAGGACTTCGTGACGGGTTTCTCCCTCACGGAGGAAATCGTGGCCCATGCCTCCGAGATCGAGGCCGTGGACGTGCGGGCACTCGATATCGGGCAGCGGGCGGGCATCGTGGCGAATGTGAGCATCGCTCCGGGGCGGCAGCAGGCCATGCTGGAGCGCCGCCGGACGATTGTCGGGCAGACGGGATGCGGCATCTGCGGCATCGTCGAATTGTCGCAGGCCATCCGCCGCTATGCCGTGCTGGCGGGGGCGCCGCGCCTCGATCCGGCGGCCGTTTTCGCCGCCTTCGACGCACTTCCCGCGCACCAGCCGCTGAACCGGTCGACCGGCGCAGCCCATGCGGCGGCCTACGCCGACCCGTCCGGCCGGCTGTTTGCCGTCCGCGAGGATGTCGGCCGTCACAACGCGCTTGACAAGCTCGTCGGGCATCTCGCCCGCAGCGGCGCCGACCCGGCAGCCGGTTTTGTCGTGATGACGAGCCGGTTGTCCTTCGAGCTTGTCCAGAAGTGCCTGTCACGCGGGATCCCGGCGCTCGCGGGTGTCTCCGCGCCCACCGCCCTGGCCGTCGGGATGGCCCGTGAACACCGGCTGACGCTCGTTGCTCTCGCCCGCGCGGACGGCTTCCAGGTCTACAGCGATCCCTTCGACCTGTTCGCCTGAAGGCGCAGGGGCCTCTGGAACGGGGCCGATTGACCGGGAGTTCCGACGGGGCTACCGCTCCGCCATCCGGCCGCAGGCGAGACGCAACAGGGATGACATGAGCGATCACGCCCAGAAGAAGGAAAAAGCCGCGCTGTTGTCGATTGCGGCGAGCGCGGTGATCACGCTGGGCAAGGGCGCTGCCGGCCTGTCGACCGGCTCTCTGGCCCTGATCTCCGACGCGCTGCACAGCCTTCTCGACGTGGCGGCGACGATCTTCACGTATTTCGCCATCCGCATCTCCAGCAAGCCCGCGGACGAGCAGCATCCCTACGGTCACGGAAAGGTCGAATCCCTCGCCGCCCTCGCCGAGACGGCCTTCCTCTTCCTGCTGTCCGGGGCTGTCGCCTACGAGGGCATCAGGCGGCTCGCCTCCGGCCAGAGCGACGTGACCCTCAACTGGTTCGCCGTAGGGGTGCTTCTCGTCTCGATCGTGATCGATGCCTGGCGGTGGTGGGGCCTGAGCAAGGTCTCCCGCGAGACCAACAGCGAGGCGCTGGCCGCCGACGCCCTGCATTTCTCCTCCGATCTCGTGAACTCGGTCCTGGTGCTCCTGGCGCTCGGCGCGGCGGCGATGGGCTATCCGCAGGCGGACGCGCTGGTGGCGGTCGCGGTCGCCCTGTTCATCGCGCTGGCCGGGTTCCGGCTGGCCCGGCGCACCATCGAGACCCTGCTCGATGCGGCTCCGTCCGGAACGCAGGACACGATCCGCCAGCTTGCCGAGGGCGTTCAGGGCGTCGTCGATGTGGAGAGCGTGCGCGTGCGGTCCGGCGGCGCCCACCTGTTCGCGGATATCGAGATTGCCGTCGCCAGGACCATCCCGCTCGACCGCCTGACCCAGATCAAGGAGCGCATATCGTCCGCGGTTCGCGGGGCTTTTCCCGATGCCAACGTCACCGTCACCGCGACCCCGCGCGCCATGGACGAGGAGACGGTTCTGGAGCGCGTTCTGTTGATCGCGGCCCGGCGTCGCACCCCGGTGCACCATGTCACCGTCCAGAAGATCGGCGAGCGCCTCTCCGTGAGCCTCGACATCGAGGTCGACGGGCGCATGAGCCTTGCCGCGGCGCACGCCATCGCGTCGAAGTTCGAGCTGGCGCTCAAGGAGGAGTTCGGCGCCACGACCGAAGTGGACACCCATATCGAGCCGCTCGTCGCCACCAGCCTCGACGGCCGGGACGTGGATGGCGCCATGCGTGACGCCATCGCCGGCCATCTCGCCCGGCATGCCGGCACGCTCGGCACCATCACCGATGTCCACAGCGTCCGCGTCCGCGAGACCGATCACGGGCTCGTGGTCAATTATCACTGCCGCGTCGACCCGACCCTTTCCGTGTCGGTCGTCCACGAGGCCGTGGACCTCCTGGAACACCTCGTGCGCAACGACGTCCCGATGATCACCCGGATCGTCAGCCACACCGAGCCGGTTCGCCCGGCGGCGTAGGGGCCTCCCCCCGCACCGCGAGCCCTGCTAATCTGCTGTCCGGTTGAGGCACCCGACTCGGACGGATCCAAGGTTGGATTTCCACGGCAGGCTGACGCTCTGGCAGCGCATCGTTCGCGCTTTTGAGAGGTTCGACTCGTGGACGGCGGCGTCGCTGGGCGACGGCGGCCGGGCCATGGCCGCGGCATGGGATCGCTACTCGACCTTCATGGATCGCTTCCACGTCCGCGGCGGCAAGCGCGTCGCCGCCGATCTGGCCTGCGAGGGCCTGACGCTCTCGGTCGGCGGATTGCTGCTCATGCTGACGCTGGCCATCCCGGCCTTCCGTGAGGTCAGCGACGACAACTGGCTGAAGGCGCAGGATCTCGCCGTCGTGTTCCAGGACCGGTACGGCAACGAGGTGGGCCGGCGGGGCATCCGGCACGACGACTCCATCGCGCTGGAGGACTTCCCCGACCACCTCATCAAGGCTGTGCTGGCCACCGAGGACCGGCGCTTTTACGAGCATTTCGGCATCGACGTCATCGGAACCATGCGCGCCCTCATGGCGAACG
>CAZJCW010000275.1:2590-5620 GCA_964544365.1 uncultured Alsobacter sp. | reverse complement strand
TCTACCTGAACTTCATCAACATGTTCCAGATGCTGCTGTCGCTCGTCGGCCAGCGCAACGAGTAGTCCGCGTCCCAGAGACGCAAGACGTCGAGGGCCCCGGGAAACCGGGGCCCTTTCACTTTGTCCGGGATTTCCCAAAGCCGGTAGCCGGACTTCCCATCGTCGCTGCGACGATGGGATCAATCAACGATCGGGACTATGCGCCGACGAGCCTGACGGGCTTCTCGAGCACGCGGATGACCCTTGCCAGGTCATGGCCACGCTTGAGCACCATGCCGGCCTGCGTCACCACCGCATACGCACCCTGGCGCCTTGCAAGGCGGGGATCCTTCTCGACGCGGTAGAGCGGGTATTCCGTGGACCGGCGATAGACGCTGAAGACGGCCTTGTCCTTCAGGAAGTCCAGCGCATAGTCGCGCCACTCGCCCTCCGCGACCTTTCGTCCGTAGAGGTTCAGGAGCTGGCGCAACTCGTCGCGGTTGAAGGTGACCTGCTGCGGCGGTGGGTGGGCAGACACAGCGCCTGACGAAGGGCCGGTTGTCCGCCACGCCACCGTGACGGGCTCCGAGACGTCGCTATCGCTCATCGCGCCTCCTGCCGGCCAAGTCCGGGCTCGCCGCAACGCCTTGCAAGTCTGGCATGCCTCCGTCGTACTGGGAACCCGCTTTGCTCATTGCAGGGCGGCTTTCGGCGAGGGGTCCTGTCCGGCCGATGGTGCTCGCGCGAGTTCCCAGGCGGTCGAGAAAACGTCATCGCCTGCCACGATTTCGCCTGCAGCGCGGCCCAGACGCGCCTCACTGGACGATCAGATTCGGGTCGTTGCCAAGGGCCTGCCACGCGGCTCCGGTTCTTCAGCCCCCCAGCCCCCCGGGGATGCGAGGCAGGCCTGGCAATGTTGTTTACCCTGCCCCTGAAGGGCCGGTCCGCAAGGGCCGGCCCTTTTGGCATCGCCTATGTCACGCGACGGCTTGAAATCCCGTGGCAGCGCCGCGATATCCGTCCGGCGCGGTCAACCGCGCGCCCTTCATCATCGCAAGAGCAAGACGAGGCAGCCCGTGGACGCAACGGACACCATCCGCTCCACCGACGGCGCGGCCGAAAGCCGCCGTTTCGAAGCCGATGTTTCCCGGCTTCTCCACCTGATGGTCCATTCGGTCTATTCGGACCGGGACGTTTTCCTGAGGGAACTCATCGCCAACGCGGCCGACGCCTGCGAGAAGCTCCGGACGCTCTCGCTTCAGGACGCCGGCCTGCTGGGTGATGATCCGCGCCTGCGCATCTCGATCGCGGCCGACAAGGAGGCGCGGACCCTCGCCATCTCCGATAACGGCATCGGCATGAGCCGCGAGGAGCTGCACGAGGCGCTGGGCACGATCGCACGCTCCGGCACCAAGGCCTTTCTCGAACAGCTCGGCGAAAAAGCCGATGGCTCGCGGCTCATCGGCCAGTTCGGCGTCGGCTTCTACTCCGCCTTCATGGTCGCCGACCGCGTGGAAGTGGTAAGCCGGCGCGCTGGCTCGGGTGAGGCATGGTGCTGGTCGTCGGATGGTCTCGGCACCTACATGGTGGAGCCGCGACCGCTCGAGGAGGCGCCCGCGCGCGGCACGCGGGTGATCCTGCACCTGTCGGAAGACGGCGCGAGCTATGCCGAGAGCTGGACGATCGAGCGGATCGTCAAGGCACACGGCAGTGCCGTACCCGTGCCGATCGAGTTCGTCGAAGCCGGCAGCGACGAGACAAAGACGCTCGCAGACGGCACCGCCCTCTGGACGAGATCGAAGTCCGCCATCACGCAGGACGAGTACAAGGCGTTCTACCAGTCGCTCGGCGGCCAGTTCGACGATCCGGCCATGACGCTGCACTGGAAGGCGGAGGGCCGGCATGAATACGCCGTGCTTGCCTTCGTGCCGTCGACACCGCCCTTCGCGCTGTTCGATCCGCTGCGGAAAGGCCGGCTGAAGCTCTATGTGCGGCGCATGTTCATCGCCGACGACATCGAGATCCTGCCGGGCTACCTGCGTTTCGTCTGCGGCATCGTCGACAGCGCCGACCTGCCGCTCAACCTGTCGCGCGAGACGATTCAGGACAGCCCAATCCTCGGCGCGATCCGCAAGGGCGTGACCAATCGCATCCTCTCCGACCTCGAGAAGCTTGCCGAGACGGATGCGGATACCTACGCGAAGGTGTGGTCGGCGTTCGGCGCCGTCCTGAAGGAGGGCCTCTACGAGGACTTCGAGCGCCGCGACGCACTTTACAAGCTCGCCCGTTTCTCGACCTCGTCGCACCCCGACGGAACCCGGTCGCTCAAGTCCTACATCGAGGACCTGCGCCCGAACCAGACGGCCATCTGGTACCTCGTCGGCGACGACAAGGAGCGCCTTGCCGCGAGCCCCCATCTCGAAGGCTTCCGGGCTCGCGGGATCGAGGTTCTTCTGTTGTCCGACCCGGTGGACGCCTTCTGGGTGAACGCCGCAATGGGCTTCGAGGGCAAGCCGTTCAAGTCCGTCACGCAAGGATCCGCCGACATCGATCTGGTCCCGAAGATCGGCGAGGATGCCGCCGCTCCGAAGGCGGATGTCGATGCCAAGGCCGCGACGCTGCTCGTGTTCTTCAAGGAGACGCTCGAGGGCCACGTGGCCGACGTCCGGGCCTCGACCCGTCTTTCCGACAGCGCCTGCTGCCTCGTCGCCGGAGAAGGCGGGCCGGACCGCGGTCTCGAGCGACTGCTCGCGGCGAGCGGACGAGCGGCCGACCCGGTGAAGCCGATCCTCGAGATCAACGCCGACCTGCCGCTGGTGAAGCGACTGGCCGAGCGCTTTGCCGGCGGCGGGGACCGGGGCGCTGTCGCGGATGCGGCGCATCTGTTCCTCGACCAGGCACGCGCAGCGGAAGGCCTTCCCCCGATCGACCCGTCCGCCTCCGCTCGCCGTCTCAACGCGCTGCTGGCGCAGTCACTGGGTTGAGTGGGCTGCCAGGCGTCCCAACGCTCCCTGAGCAACCGTCGCCGCTCCAACTCTCCTCCGTCATG
>CAZJCW010000275.1:0-2490 GCA_964544365.1 uncultured Alsobacter sp. | reverse complement strand
GCCGGGCCTGGCCCGGCCATCCACGGCTGGCGATGCCGCAAGTCGTGGATCCGCGGGCCAGGCCCGCGGATGACGGCGTGGGGGCGATGACGGTGGGGAGGCAGGATGCGGCCCACAGAAGATGATTGCACGCGATCGCCCGACCTCCGTCTCCAACGTCGCCGCTCCAACTCTCCTCCGTCATGGCCGGGCCTGGCCCGGCCATCCACGGCTGGCGATGCCGCAAGTCGTGGATCCGCGCTCCCGCCGATGACGGCGTGGGGGCGATGACGGTGAATGGCGGAGTGGTCGGCTTGCCGATGTAGCCCGGCGACAGGCGAAGATGGCGAGGCGCGCTACCGGGCCTGAGCGTGGTAGGCGTCGTTCGGACGCATGTCGACGGCCGAGGCCATGCGGTTCGACATGTTGAAGAACGCGGCGACGGCGGCGATGTCCCAGATGGCGCGGTCGTCGAGACCGGCATCGCGCAGGGCCTGACGGTCGGCCGTGTCGATCGTGTGGGAGGAGCGCGTGATCGTCTCGGCGAAGGCCAGCATTGCGCGGTGCCGGGGCGAGAGATCGGCGGCCCGCCAGTTCGTCGCCAGCAATTCGCCGAGGATCGGGTCGCCCGACATCTGGCGGACCGCCGCGCCGTGGGCTGCGACGCAATAGAAGCAGCGGTTCTCGGCCGAAACGACCACGGCGATCATTTCGCGCTCGAGCTTGCTGAGCGGGGACGGTGCCAGCATCAGGTCATTGTAGAAGGCGACGAAGGCTTCCAGCTTCCCCATGTCGTGCGCATAGGCGGCCAGCACATTGGGCACGAACCCGATCTTCTCGCGACACTTGTCGAAGTAGGCAGCCATGCCGGGCGTTGGCGAAGCCGGCGGCAGGTCGAGGTCCATCGGAGTGTCCCGCGACGCCTGCGGACGGGGTTTTTCGCCAGCCGAGGCCTTTTCTACCGTCATTTCGACCTCCCGAACCCCCGGTTTCGTCATGGTTTGGCTACCACTGCGCCGGTACCATCAAGCGTACGACGGAGGAAACGTTCCGTCGACGGGGGAACACGCCATGTCGATCCAGCATCGCGAAGGCCACGCCGTCATCTCCGAGGCGCATGCACCGCCGCCGGGTTTCGAGCGCAGCCTCTTCGGGCGCGTGTCGCCCGCAGACCTCGACCAATACCCCCCGGCGGAGGTGTCCGCCTTCGCCGCCGTGGCCTGGGCCCATCTCGCCGAGAAGCACGAGGCCGGACGGGAATCGATCCGCCTCGTCGACCGCGACGTGATGTGCAATGGCCGGCCGCGAGACCTGACGGTCCTGCAGATCGTCAATGACAACATGCCCTTCCTGCTCGACTCGACGCTCGCCGAGCTCACCGAACGCGGCATGGACATCCGCTTCGTCGCCCATCCGATCCTGTTCGTGGAGCGGGCTGCCGACGGAGGGCTGGTGCGCTTTGCTGGCGAAGCCGCTGCCTCGGGTCAGCCGGGCACCCGACGCGAGAGCCTGATCCAGGTCCATCTCGACCGCATCGACGATCCCGCTATTCGCGCCGGGCTGGTGGAAGCGCTGGAGAGGGTCTACGCCGACGTTCGCGTGGCCGTGCGCGACTGGGGCGCGATGCGCGGGCGGGTCGCCGGGATCGGTTACGTCTACCGCAGCAATCCGCCCCCTTTGCCGGCCGAAGAGATCGCCGAGGCTGTCGCCTTCATCGACTGGCTGGCGGCGGACAACTTCACCCTGCTTGGCGTTCGTGAATACCGCTACGCGCAGGACGAGACCGCCGAGGATCCCATTGACGGAACGGGGCTCGGCATCCTTGCCGATCCCGAGGTCAAGGTGCTGCGCCGGGGCCGCGAGCTGGTGACGTCGACGCCGGAGATCCGTTCCTTCCTGACCGAGCCCGTGCCGCTGATCGTCACCAAGGCGAGCGTGAAGTCGCGGGTCCACCGACGCGTCCACCTCGACTATGTCGGCGTGAAGCAATACTCGGCCGAGGGCATCCTCGAGGGCGAGTTGCGCATCGTTGGCCTGTTCACGTCGAGCGCCTACACGGAATCAACGGCGGCGATCCCCTATGTGCGCCACAAGGTGACGCAGGTGCTGCGGCGGGCCGGCTACGACCCGGCCAGCCACTCCGGCCGAGCGCTGATGAACGTGCTCGAAAACTATCCGCGCGACGAACTCTTCCAGATCGACGTCGACACCCTGCTGTCCTTCTCGACCGAGATCATGCGCCTCTACGAAAGGCCGCGCGTGCTTGCCCTCCCGCGGCCCGACCGCTTCGACCGCTTCGTGTCGGTGCTCGTCTACATCCCCAAGGACCGCTACGACAGCACCGTCCGCCAGAAGGTGGGTGATGCTCTCGCGAAGGTCTTCGAGGGGCGTTACTCGGCCGGCTACCCTGCCTATCCCGAGGGGCCGCTGGCGCGGACGCACTATGTCATCGGCCGCTACGAGGGCGCCACGCCGCAGGTCGACCGCGCGGCCGCGACCGCCATGGTCGAC
>CAZJCW010000274.1:0-5633 GCA_964544365.1 uncultured Alsobacter sp. | reverse complement strand
TCCGGCGCGAAGCCCTTCGGGCCGCGAAAGGCCCGAGCGAACATTCCGAAGGCGGAGACACGGGAAGACGGATCCGGGGATCCTGCCCGGGCCGCTTGCGCGGACACGGGTCTTCCGTTCAGCCCCCAGCCGGACGCTGCGAAGCGCGCCGTATAGTATGGAGTCCGCGGCGACGCAAGGCCCGCGGGCCCGCGCCTCCCGCCGCTTGACTCTCCCGGTGCCAGCGTGCACCTCCCCCCGCGCCGAAAGACGACAACCGACAGGACCGCCCATGACCGCCGCATATACCTTTCCGGGACAGGGAAGCCAGGCCGTCGGCATGGGCAAGGCTCTGGCCGAGGCCTTTCCCGCCGCACGCGCCGTTTTCGCCGAGGTCGACGACGCGCTGGGCCAGAAGCTCTCGGCGCTGATGTTCGAGGGGCCGGACGCCGAACTCACCCTCACGGCGAACGCCCAGCCCGCGCTGATGGCGGTCAGCCTCGCGGTCGTGCGGGTGCTGGAGGCGGAGGCCGGGCTCGACATCGCGCGGGACGCCGCGTTCGTCGCCGGCCATTCGCTCGGCGAGTATTCGGCGCTGGCGGCGGCCGGCACCTTCTCGATCGCCGACACCGCGCGCCTGCTGCGCATCCGCGGCAACGCCATGCAGGCGGCCGTTCCGCCCGGTCAGGGCGCCATGGCCGCGCTGCTCGGGCTCGATTTCGAGGCCGCCGCGGCCGCTGCGGCCGAAGCAGCACAGGGCGAGGTGTGCCAGGCCGCCAATGACAACGGCGGCGGGCAGGTCGTCGTCTCCGGCGCCAAGGCCGCCGTCGAGCGCGCCTGCGAGATCGCCAAGGCGAAGGGGGCGCGCCGCGCCGTCCTGCTTCCCGTGTCCGCCCCCTTCCACTGCGCGCTGATGCAGCCGGCCGCCGACGCGATGGCGCAGGCGCTGGCGGGCGTCGCCGTCCATGCCCCGAAGGTGCCGGTCGTGGCCAACGTCCACGCCGCTCCGCTCACCGACCCCGATGCCATCCGCCGCTCGCTGGTGGCGCAGGTCACCGGCACGGTCCGCTGGCGCGAATGCGTCGCCTGGATGGCGGGGCAGGGCGTCGGCACGTTCTACGAGCTGGGATCGGGCAAGGTGCTCACCGGCCTGCTCAAGCGGATCGCGGAAGGCGCGGAGGGCATTGCCATCGGCACGCCCGACGACATCGCCGCCTGCCGCGCCCGCGCCGGCGCCTGACGCAGCACCGCAACGACCCCGATCCCGGAGGCTCCCATGTTCGACCTGACTGGCAAGACCGCCCTCGTGACCGGCGCAACCGGCGGAATAGGCGGCGCCGTCGCGCGCGCGCTCCACGCGCAGGGCGCGACGGTCGGCCTGTCCGGCACCCGCGTCGAGGTGCTGCAGGGCCTCGCGGCCGAGCTCGGCGGCCGCGCCTTCGTGCTGCCCGCCAATCTCGGCGACAGGGAGAGCGTCGAGGCGCTCGTGCCGGCCGCGGAGGCCGCCATGGGCCAGGTCGACATCCTCGTGAACAATGCCGGCGTGACGCGCGACAACCTGTTCATGCGCATGAAGGACGACGAGTGGGACACGGTCATCCGCGTCAACCTCGAGGCGGCCTTCCGGCTCTCGCGCGCCGTGCTGCGCGGGATGATGAAGCGGCGCTGGGGGCGGATCGTGTCGATCACGTCCGTCGTCGGCACGACGGGCAATCCCGGCCAGGGCAACTACGCGGCGTCGAAGGCGGGCCTCGTGGGCATGTCGAAGTCGCTGGCCGCCGAGGTCGCGAGCCGCGGGATCACGGTCAACTGCGTCGCTCCGGGCTTCATCGAAACCGCGATGACGGACGTCCTGAACGACAAGCAGAAGGAATCGATCCTCGGCAGCGTGCCGATGGGTCGGCTCGGCAGCGGCGCCGAGATCGCTTCCGCGGTCGTCTACCTCGCCAGCCCCGAGGCCGCCTACGTCACCGGGCAGACGCTCCACGTCAACGGCGGAATGGCAATGATCTGAAGGGCTTGAAGCCCCAGGCCGACAATGCGCGGGAGCCCGGGGCGGCTCTCGCCATCGTGAATAAAGTATGATACGCAGCCTAACGTCTTGTGGGGGGCTTGACGTGCGTTCTTCGGCAGCGTCTTGAAGACGCACTGACGGTCGCCGGATCGACTTCGTACCCGACGAACCCCCCGAGCATCGGCCTGCCCGACAAGGCGGACGGTAACTGTTGACTGACCACGGAGGCCTCCGTGGTCGATTGTAAACGAGGAAGACCATGAGCGACATCGCCGCCCGCGTGAAGAAGATCGTCGTTGAGCACCTGGGCGTCGAGCCGGACAAGGTGATCGACAGCGCCAATTTCATCGACGACCTGGGCGCGGACAGCCTCGACACCGTCGAACTCGTCATGGCGTTCGAGGAAGAGTTCTCCGTCGAGATCCCCGATGACGCCGCCGAGACCATCCGCACGGTCGGCGACGCGGTCAGCTTCCTCGAGAAGAAGGCCGCCTGACCCCTCAGGCCGGCAAGTCTGATTGAGGGCAGGACGATCCATGCGGCGAGTCGTCGTCACGGGTCTTGGGATGGTGACGCCGCTCGGTTGCGGCGTCGACATCACTTGGAAACGGCTCATTGCGGGCGATAGCGCCGCACGGGTCATCGAATCCTTCGACGTGAGCGACCTTGCCGCGCGGATCGCCTGCCAGATCCCGCGCGGCGACGGCTCCGACGGCACCTTCGATCCCGACCAGTGGATGGATCCGAAGGACCAGCGCAAGGTCGACGATTTCATCGTCTTCGGCATGGCCGCCGCGCGCATGGCGCTGGCCGACGCCGGCTGGAAGCCGACCTCCTACGACGACCAGATCGCCACCGGCGTCCTCATCGGCTCCGGCATCGGCGGTATCGGCGGCATCTACGACGCGTCGCTGACGCTGGCCGAGAAGGGTCCCCGGCGCATCTCGCCGTTCTTCATTCCCGGACGCCTGATCAACCTCGTGTCCGGCTACGTGTCGATCGAGCACGGCCTCAAGGGGCCGAACCATTCGGTCGTGACCGCCTGCTCGACCGGGGCGCACGCCATCGGCGACGCGGCGCGAATCATCGCCCTCGGCGATGCCGACGTCATGGTGGCGGGTGGCGCGGAGTCGCCGATCAACCGCCTCTCGCTGGCCGGCTTCGCCGCCTGCCGCGCGCTGTCGACCGGCTTCAACGATCGTCCGACCCAGGCGTCCCGGCCCTATGACAAGGATCGCGACGGCTTCGTCATGGGCGAGGGCTCGGGCGTGGTCGTCCTCGAGGATCTCGAGCACGCCAAGGCGCGTGGCGCGAAAATATATGCCGAGATCGTCGGATACGGCATGTCTGGCGACGCCTACCACATCACCTCGCCCAGCGAGGACGGCGACGGCGCCTACCGCTGCATGGCGGCGGCGCTGAAGCGCGCCGGCATCGCGGCCGCCGACATCGACTACATCAACGCGCATGGCACCTCGACGCCGCTCGGCGACGAGATCGAGCTGAAGGCCGTGGAGCGGCTCGTCGGCAACGCCGCCGGCAACCTGGTGATGTCCTCGACGAAGTCGTCGGTCGGCCACCTGCTCGGGGCGGCCGGGGCGATCGAGGCCATCTTCTCCATCCTGGCGATCCGCGACGGTGTCGCGCCGGCGACGCTGAACCTCGACAACCCGTCCGTCGACACGCCGGTGGATCTCGTTCCCCACACGCCGCGCCATCGGACGATCGATGTCGCGCTCTCGAACTCCTTCGGCTTCGGCGGCACGAACGCCTCGATCGTGTTCAAGCGGCACTGAGCCTGGCCGGCTGCACGTTCTTTCGCCACATTCGGCGTTAGGGTGCGCGGTGGACCCCGGGTGCGTGCCCGGCGCTCGATTGCGGTGTGCAACCGAACGGCAAGGCCTATGCTGGTACAACGCTGACGCGTAGCGACCACCGATCGAAGCAGGACCAATGGCGCAGAAGCTCGAGCCCGGCTCTCCCCAGGATCCAGACCGCTCATCGCGCGGCTTGATGGGTCGCATCGTGCCGCGGTCGCCCAGCGAGGCGATCCAGCCGGTGGCCGCGCCGCCGCCGCCGCCGGTCGAACGCCGGAAGCGTCCCTTCATCAATTTCGTCAGCGGGTTCCTGTCGCTGGTGATGGTCCTCGCGGTACTCGCAGGCGCCGCGCTGTTCGTCGGCAAGGTGCAGTTCCAGTCGGGCGGACCGCTGGGGTCGGACAAGATCGTGTCGGTGAAGGGCGGGGCCACCGACGTGGCCGAGCAGCTTCACCGCGAAGGGGTCATCGAGCATCCCTTCCTGTTCGTCATCGGCCTGCACGCGCTCGGCAAGGCATCGCAGATCAAGGCGGGCGAATACCAGTTCAAGCAGAACGCCAGCCTCAACGACGTCATGGAGACGCTCGTCGAAGGCAAGTCCGTGCTGCACGCGGTCACGATCCCCGAGGGACTGACGAGCCAGCAGATCGTGGAGCGGCTGCGCGACAACGACATCCTCGTCGGCGATGTCGTCGACGTGCCGAAGGAAGGCTCGCTGCTGCCGGATACCTACAAGTTCTCCCGCGGCATGACCCGGGCGCAGCTTCTGGACCGCATGCAGCAGGAACAGGCGCGCGTGCTGCGCGAAGTGTGGGGGCGCCGCGCGGCCGACGTGCCGGTCAAGTCGCCGCAGGAGTTGGTCGTCCTCGCCTCCATCGTCGAGAAGGAGACCGGCCGGGCCGACGAGCGCACCCGCGTGGCCGGCGTCTTCATCAACCGGCTGAACCGCAACATGAAGCTGCAGTCCGACCCGACGATCGTCTACGGTCTCGTCGGCGGCAAGGGCACGCTGGGGCGCGGAATCCTGCGCAGCGAGATCGAGCAGCCGACCGCCTACAACACCTACGTCATTCCCGGCCTGCCTCCTGGCCCGATCAGCAATCCCGGTCGCGCGGCGATGGAGGCCGTGGCCAACCCGTCGCGCACCCGCGAGCTGTTCTTCGTCGCCGACGGGACCGGCGGCCATGTGTTCGCGGAGACCTACGAGGCGCATCTGCGCAACGTCGCCCGCTGGCGCCAGATCGAGGGCGAGCGCCGTGACGCCGCCCCGCCGATCGACCTGCCGGCACCGTCGCGCACCACGGGCGAGGGGCCTGCGGTCGACGCACCGGCTCTGGCTCCGTCGATTGGATCGGGCGCGACCCCGTCCTTGCCCGGCCGCCCGTCGTCCACGGGCCGTATCGGAGCGCCGCTGTCGGGCGCGCGCGGCAATCTCGACGCGGTGGCCGGAACGCCGAAGGACCCGCTGCTGGACAAGACCTTCGATCTCAACAACCCGAAGACCGTGCCCTCGGAGCTCAGCCCGCCGTCCGCGGCCCCGGCGCCGAACCGCAATGCGGCCCCCCCGCGCACGCCGCCCGCTCCGCGCACGGCAACGCCGGCGGCCCCGCGCCAGCCGCAGCAACAGCCGCAACCGGCCAACTGAGGGCCGGGCAGGGGCGGTGATCGAACCGCACCCGGCCTCCGCTTTCGGGCTCGCGTCGGCATGCCGCTGTCCGTCTCGCGGCAGACAATCCGGCCTCGGCGTTGTCCGCTTGCCAGTCGTGATTGCGTGCAAGGCGCCGCGCCCTCTCCCGTGTCGGGGGTGGGGACGCGGCGTCGTC
>CAZJCW010000273.1:0-5661 GCA_964544365.1 uncultured Alsobacter sp. | reverse complement strand
GGAGCGAGCCAGGGTGGTGACGGCGGTTCCCGCGGCGGCGACACTGGGCGTGGCGGCGATTCTCGCGGCAGCGACGGCGGACGGGACGGAGGAAGAGGCGGTGACCGCGACGGTGGCAGGAGCGGAGATCGCGACGGCGGGCGCGGTGGCGACCGTGACGGGGGCCGGGGCGGCGACCGGGATGGGCATGGCGGCCACGGCAATGGCGGTCGCCACTGACGTCCGGCGGCCGTTGTCGCGATGACGGGGTCACGCTGGTTCGCCCTTGCCGTCGGGCTCGTGTTCGCTCTGCTTTGCGGGTTGGTGAGGGTCGCCGATCCCCCACAGCTCAAGCTCGTCCGCGAGTTGCTCTTCGACGAATATCAACGGATCTCGCCGCGTCCCTATGAACCGATGCCCGTGCGCATCGTCGACATCGACGAGGCGTCGCTGAAGGCGATCGGCCAGTGGCCGTGGCCCCGCAACGAACTGGCCCGGCTCGTCGAGAAGCTCGCGAGTCTCGGCGCCGCCTCGGTCGCGTTCGACGCCGTGTTTCCCGAACCCGACCGGCTGTCTCCGGTGAATTTCGCGCGTCGCAGCGATATCCGCTCGGTGATCGGCGAGACTGCTTCGTCCGCCATCCTGCGGCGCCTGCCCGACACCGACGCGCAGTTTGCAGCTGCCATCGCCAGCCGCCGTGTCGTGCTGGGCTTCGGGACCGTCCCGACGGCGAACGCGCAGCGTCCACCCGCGAAGAACGGCTTTGCCTATACGGGTGAGAACCCCGCACTCTCCCTGCAGCGGTTCGTCGGCACCACGCGCAACCTGCAGGCTTTCGAGGAGGCGGCCGCCGGCATCGGCGCGATCAACGTGTCTCCCGAGGACAACCAGGGCATCATCCGGCAGGTACCCCTTTTCTGGAGCGACGGGCAGCGGACCTTCCCGAGCCTTGCCGTCGAGGCGCTTCGCGTTGCTCAGGGCGTCGACACGATCCTGATCCGGTCGACGAACTCGCCGCCCGCCGCCGCGATCGGGGCACGGATCGGCGATGTCGAGGTGCCGACGACGCGGACGGGCGAGATGCGCGTCCGCTTCAGCCGCGACGTTCCCGAACGCTACGTGTCGGCGCTCCGGCTTCTGTCCGAACCGGTACCCGACGATCTCAAGAACCTCATCGAGGGACACATCGTCCTCGTGGGGACGTCGGCGGTGGGATTGCTGGACACCCGGACGACACCACTGGCGGAAAGCGTTCCCGGCGTGTCGATCCATGCCCAGGTCATCGAGCAGATCCTGGGCGGCGCGCATCTTGTCCGGCCTGACTGGACCGATCCGCTTGAAATCCTGTGGACGATCGTGCTCGCGGCGGCGGTCGTCGTCCTGGGGACTTTCGGCGGTCCCATCGTGACGCTGTTGGCCGGCGGCGCTCTCGCCGCGCTGACGTTCCTCGCGTCGTGGCTCCTGTTCTCCCGGTACGGCCTGCTTGTCGATCCGCTGTACCCGGTCGTGTGCGCGCTGGTGCTGCACATCGCGCTCACCAGTTTCCGCTACCTCGTGACCGATCGCGACAAGCGTTTCGTGCGGCGGGCGTTCGGGCGATATGTATCGCCATCCGTCCTCGCGCGGCTGGAGAAGGATCCGTCGGCGCTGCGGCTCGGCGGCGAAGAGCGCGAGCTCACCGTCATGTTCATGGACGTGCGCAGCTTCACGTCCCTCAGCGAAGCCATGACGCCGACCGAACTCGTCGAGTTCGTGAACCGCCTCCTGAGCCGTCTCAGCGACGAGATCGTCGCGGAGGCCGGCACGATCGACAAGTACATCGGCGACAGCATCATGGCGTTCTGGAATGCTCCAGTGGAGCTTCCGGACCATGCGCTGCGCGCCTGCCGGGCTTCGTTGCGGATGAGGGCCAGGCTCGAGGACCTGAACCTGGCCGACGCCTTCGGCTTGAAGCGGATCGACCCGGACGCGGCAGTGAGGATCGGGATCGGGCTCAACACCGGATTTGCCTGCGTGGGGAACGTCGGGTCCGAGAATCGCTTCAATTATTCGGCGCTGGGCGACAGCGTGAATGTCGCCTCGCGCATCGAGGGCCTCTGCAAGGAGGTCGGCGCGGATATCCTCGCCGCGGACAGCGTCGTGCACGCGGCCCAGGGCCTCGCCTGGCTGGAGGCCGGATCGGTTGCCTTGCGCGGGCGCCAGGGCGACACGAAGGTGTTCCTCCTGGTCGGAGACGAGGAGACCGCTGCAAGCGAGGCCTTCGGCCGCCTCATGCAGGCGCACCAAAGGCTGCTGCGAAGCTGGGCCGGCGGCGACCCGTCGGCATGGCCTGCGGAACTGGCGCAATGCGTCGCCATCGCGCAGGACCACTTCCCCTGGCTGCTCAGCTTCTATCGGGCGCCGGGGCCCAGGCTGGCGCCGAAAAAGCCCGCGGCCCCGGCGGTGGCAACCTGAAAGCTCCATCCGGCCCTGGTCGACGTTTCACGTCCGAGTCGTTGCTTCGGCACGACGGCACCCGAATCTCCCGAGGCAGGCGCCGCTCGGGAGACGTTCTTCAATGTGGTGCTCCTGCGGTGCGTCCCCACGGCAGGATGTCCGGACGGGGGTCCGCCACGAGGCTCTGGACAAACTGCGATACGGCGCCGTCGGCGCTTCGCGGAGCCCGAGACGTGACCACCCGAACGCGATGATCCGCGATGACGGCCTGGCGGTCGATGGCCGGCAGGGTCGGGTGATGTTGGTGGAAGGACACCACGATCCCGCCCCTCGCCCTTACCCGCCGGATTGCGGCATCAAGCGCCGCCGCGCCTTCGGCGTCGAGCCGTGCGAGAGGATCGTCGAGGAGCAGCAGGAAAGGCGAACCGAACAGCGCACGGGCCAGGGCAAGACGTTGTCTCTGGCCGGCGGACAGCACGAGCCCCCCCTCCCCCACGATCGTGGCGTAGCCGTCAGGCAGCGACCGGATATCGAGGTCCAGGGACGCAGCCTGTGCCGCGGCAACAACCGCCTCCATGGTGGCGCCCGGAGCGGATCCCGCGATCATCTGGGCGATCGTACCGCCGTCCGGCACCGGTTCCTGCGGGAGCACGCCGATATGGCGAGACAGTGTGCGGCCCCACCGATCGAAAGGAACTCCATCGAGCAGGATGCGGCCGCGCGTCGGGGCGGTCAGTCCGGCAAGGGATTGGAACAGAAGCGTCTTTCCAGATCCGCTCGGGCCAACGATTGCCAGGGCGTCGCCCGCCCGCAGCCTCAGGTGCATCGAGATTCCAGCGCCGTCGGGGCGCCCGGATGGCGCTACCGTCAAATCCTCGATCCTCAACGAGAGCCGGGGCGGCAGCAGCGGGAAGCCCCAAGCGGGACCGGTCACGGCGGCAAGCGCCGCTGCGAGGCGACGCGCGGCCACTGCCGCGTTCAGAACGTCGGGTGTCACGACCGCAAGCGACCGCAGGATGGCGGCCGCGCGGGACGCCAGCAGGGCAGCCGCGATCGCTGCCCCCGTCGCAGTCAGTTCCCCGGCCTCGAGCCCAAGCGCGAGTGCGAAGGCGCCCACGGCCGACAAGGCCATGATCAGGTCGGCGGCCGAAACCATCGGAAGGGCCGCGTTCTGGTCAATTGCCCGTAGGGGAGCGGCCGGAGGTGCGGTCGGTATCGCCTCCAGGCCGATCGGATCGACCAGTCCCGGTCGGCTGGACGCCTTTAGCTGGTGACGTATGTAGACGGCGAGGATTGCGAAGCCGGCCGTCGTCGTGAAGAAGACGAAAAGCCCTGCGATCAGATCGAGCCAGAAGACAGCGCCAACGAACAGGACGATCCAGGGGACATCGCAAAGGACGACGGCGGCCCGCCCGCCCAGCATGTCCACCACGGCCTCCAGATCCGCAGAGCGGCGCCCCCGGGGGACGCGGGCTGATGGCAGGTGGGCCGGCGGTGCCGGGCCTGCCGGATCCCCGGAGAGGCCCGTCTCGACCCGCTCGGCCAACGCGGCGAGCAGGCGACGGCGCGCTTCGACGAGCATGTACTGCATGGAAAATGCCGCCATGACCACGAGCGTTGCCCCGGCGAGAACCGCGGCATGGCCGGGGCCGGCGAGATGATTCAGCACGTAAAGGGCGTAGGCCGGCGCAGAGAGGTGCAGGAGATTGATGGCCAGCGAGGCGACGCCGGTCGCGGCGACGCGCCCGGCCTCGCGGCGAACGGCCGGCAAGACCAAACCGGCGATGCCAAGCACCGACTTGATCCTCATGATGCGCAACCCATCACCATGCTCCACGCCCCCCGCCGCGCGCGTGCTGCTGCGGTCGGGCAGGTTCCGGTCGGTCTGAAAGAGACGTCGAGGGGGGCGGCTTCTGCCGCATCAATGCGCGTATTGCCTAGCGCAAAGACGTTGCGACGGCCAGAGTTGAGGATCGGTAGCGAATGACCGCCGCTTTGTTCGAAAACTGTATCGATATCGAGCCAAGTCGTTGAATAATATCGTTCCGGAGCGTCAAGGTCATCCACTTGAAAACCGTGTGAGGGCGCGCGAGAGGGCATTGAGTGGATTGGTTATGAACTTAATCTGCTACTTAATCTAAACGGTCTCCTTCCGCATTCCGCGACTCGCCGCATCAGTTGCTGCCGAGCCTCAGGTCGCGGCGTCCACGAGACTGGCGGCATCGCGCAGCCGCCTCGAATTGCTTGGACGTACGGCGGCATCACGTTGTTTGCCGACTGCCGATCCGGAACAAAAAAGGCCCTCCCGAAGGAGGGCCTTGCATCGAAGTATCCGGAAAGGCCGGCTCACTCGACCTTCTTGAACAGCGCCTGCATCTCCTCGATCGAGATGACGCGATCGGTCACGATCTCGCCGTCCTTGATCTTCCACACGAGCGCGGGACCCGTGACGTCTCCGTTCGCATCGAACTCGATCGGACCGGTGGCGCCGAAATACTTGATCGGCTTGCCTTCCTTGATGAGCGCGACGGCCTTCTTGAACTCCTCGGGGCCGGTGCCGACCTGCGCCCCGGAGGCCGCATGGACCTGGCGCACGGCGTCCTTGATCGACGGGCCGGTGAGGTCCTTGGCGATGTTCATCGCGAGGCCGAGCACCATCATCGCATCATACTGCGTGTGGACGCCCGGGCCCTTGCTGTCGGTCTTGTACTTGGCCTCGAACGCCTGGTTGAACGCGTCGACCGTGGGTCCAGCGACCTGCGCATTGTCCATGCCGAAGCTCTCGTTGAGGAACCGCGGGCCGACGCCGTTCACGAAGTCCATGACACGCATGGAGTTGTTCAGGGCGATCTGCTGCGGGCCGCCGAGCGACAGCCACTCGCGCACGATGGTGACCGCGTCCTTCGGGAAGCCGATGAGCAGCAACGACTCGGGCTTTGCAGCAAGCGCCTTGGTCACCTCGGCGCGGTAGCTCGGCTGGTTGTCGTTGTAGGGCACCTCCGCCACGATCTCGCCGCCCAGCTTGGGCAGGGCGAGCTTGACGAACTTCGTCATGTCGACGCCGAAGTCGGTGTTGACGTAGATGATCGCCGTCTTCTTCAGCCCACGCCGCGTGATCTCGGACGCGGTGGCGAAGGCCTGGGTCTTGGAGGTCGGCAGCGTGCGGAAGAAGTAGCCGCCGCTCCGGCCGTCGAGCGTGAAGGCGCTCGCCGTCGAGCAGCAGGAGATCTGCACGATCTTCGAGGG
>CAZJCW010000272.1:0-5662 GCA_964544365.1 uncultured Alsobacter sp. | reverse complement strand
CACCCCGACGAACCTGATCCGGGTCATGCCGGCGGAGGGACTGAGGATGAACAGCGCCAGAACTACGATTCGATCCGTTGCGTCACGCCTGGCCCTTGGCCTTGCGGCGTGCTTCGTCGCCGGCGGCCTGGCTTCGGGCCCTGCCGTTGCGCAGGACAAGCCGACGCTCACCGTGCACACCTACTCCTCGATCGTCGGCAAGTACGGGCCCGGCAAGGCGCTGAAGGAGCGCTTCGAGGAGGTCTGCGGCTGCACGCTCGCCTGGATGACCTCCGACGATGCCGGCGGCATCCTGTCGCGGATGCGCCTCGACGGGGAATCGTCGAAGGCCGACGTCGTGCTCGGCCTCGACGCCAACCTCGCGGGCGAGGCCGAGGCGACGGGCCTCCTCGCCCCGCACGGCCGCACGCTTCCGGCCCTCGACATGCCGGTGGCGTGGTCCAGCCGGACCTTCGTGCCGCTCGACTGGGGCTACCTCGCCTTCGTCTATGACGAGACGAAGCTGAAGGCGCCGCCGCAGAGCCTCCGGGAGCTGGTCGACAATCCGTCCGGCCCGCGCATCATCGTGCAGGACCCGCGCACGAGCGCTCCGGGGCTCGGCTTCCTGCTGTGGATGAAGGACGTCTACGGCGACCGGGCCGGCGAGGCCTGGACGAAGCTGCGGCCGCGCATCGTCACCTTCACCAAGGGCTGGTCGGAGGCGTACGGCCTCTTCCTCAAGGGCGAGGCCGACATGGTCCTCAGCTACACGACCTCCCCCGCCTATCACATCGCCGCCGAGAAGAAGACCCAGTACAAGGCCGTCGCCTTCGCCGAGGGCAACTACCTGCACGTCGAGCTCGCCGCCGCCATGCGCACCTCGCGGCAGCCCGAACTGGCGGCGAAGTTCCTCGACTTCATCCTGTCCGAGCGGGCCCAGGAGCTTCTGCCGGAAGGCAACTGGATGTACCCGGCGAAGACGCCGGCCGCCGGCCTCCCCGCGTCCTTCTCCACGCTCGCAAGGCCGTCGAAGGGGCTGCTGATCGACTTCGCGAAGGTCCGCGACGGCCGGCGGGCCTGGATCGACGAGTGGCTTGCGGCCACGGCGCGCTGACCCGGCCTCGGCGCCGGCGGTGACGATGCGTGCCGCCGGCCTCGCGGCCTCGGCGCTCGTCATCGGCGTCGTCCTCGCCGCCCTCGGGGGCCTCGTCTCGGCGGGACGCGGGCTCGATGCCGGTGTCCTGGCCAGCCCCTACCTGCATCGCATCGTCTGGTTCTCGCTGCTGCAGGCGGGGCTTTCCACCCTCCTGTCGATCCTCATGGGCGCGGCGATGGCGCTGGCGCTGCTGCGGCGGCAGGCGTTCGCCGGCAGGCGGCTGCTGCTCGGCCTGCTGGGCACGGCGACCGTGCTCCCCGCCGTCGTGGTGGTGTTCGCGGTCGTCGCCGTCTATGGCCGCTCGGGCTGGCTCGGCGCGGGCCTGTCGGCGCTGGGACGCGATCCGGGACCGTGGCTCTACGGCCTGCCCGGCATCCTGATCGCGCATGTCTTCCTCAACGCCCCCTTCTGCGCCCGGGTGTTCCTGCGTGCGCTGGAGGCCCAGCCGCCGGAATCGTGGCGTCTGGCGAGCCATCTCGGCCTGACGCCGCTGGCCGCCTTCCGCTGCCTCGACGCCCCGGTGCTGCTGCGCGAGGCGCCGGCGCTGGCGACGCTCGTATTCCTTCTGTGCTTCACCAGCTTCGCGGTGGTGCTCGCCCTCGGCGGCGGGCCGGACCGGGCGACGCTCGAGGTCGCGATCTACGAGGCCCTGCGCCTCGATGCCGACTTCGCCCGCGCCGCGCTGCTGTCCGCCCTGCAGCTGGTGCTCGGCGGATGCCTCGCGGCGGCCTTCGTTCTCGCCTCCCGGCGCGGCGCCGAGGTCGCGACCGCGAGCCGGCCCGCCTTTCGGCCCGACGTGGCCGCGCCGGCGCTTCGCGTCCTCGACGCGATCGTGATCCTTCTCGCCCTCGCCTTCGTCGGCCCGCCGGTCGCGTCGGTCCTGGCCGGCGTCACCGCGGCCCAGAGTCTGGTCCAGCCCGACGTCGCGCGCGCGGCGCTGACCAGCATCGCGATTGCCGCCGCGGCCGCCCTGATCGCGGTCGGCCTCGCCCTCGCGCTCGCCCTGCCGGCCCGCGACCTGCGGACCCGGCGTCGCCGGCCCCGCGCGGCCGGCCTGCTCGGCGGCATCGCCTTCGCGCCGCTCGCCATCCCGCCCTTCACGCTCGTCGCAGGGCTCTACGTGATCCTGCGCGGGCATGTCGATGCGGCGACGATGGGCGTGCCGATGGTGATTCTCGTCAATGCGCTGATGGCGCTGCCCTTCGCGATGCGCCTGCTCGAGCCGCCCCTCGCCGTGTCGCAGGAGCGCTACGGCCGCCTCGCCGACAGCCTCGGCGTCACGGGTCTCGGTCGGCTGCGCCTCGTCGACTGGCCCCTTCTGCGCGGTCCGCTTTTCGGCGCGCTGGCCACCGCGGCGGCGCTGTCCATGGGCGATCTCGGCGTCATCGCCTTCTTCGGCGGCGACGAGCTGACCACGCTGCCGCTGCTGCTCTACCAGCGTCTCGGCGCCTATCGCATGGAGGAGGCGGGCGCGGCGGCGCTGCTGCTGACGGTGATCGTGTTCGGCCTCGCCGTCCTCGCGCAGACAGGGAGCGACGATCGTGCTCGCGCTGCGTGACGTCCTCGTCTCCTATCCCGGGTTCGCGTGCCGCTACACGCTCGATGTCGCGCGCGGCAGCCTGTGCGCCCTCGTCGGTCCCTCGGGCGGCGGCAAGACGACGTTGCTGTCGGCCATCGCCGGCTTCGAGCCGGTCGCCTCCGGCACCATGACCTTCGACGGGGCGGATCTCCTGCCGCTCCCCCCGGCGAAGCGCCCGGTGTCGATGCTGTTCCAGGACTGGAACCTGTTCCCGCACCTCGACGCCGCGGCCAATGTCGGCCTCGGCATCCGCCCCGACCTGCGGCTGGGGGAGGCGGACCGCGCGGCCGTCGGCGCGGTGCTCGCCCGCGTCGGCCTCGCCGGGATGGCCGGCCGCCGGCCCGCCGACCTGTCGGGCGGAGAACGCCAGCGGGTCGCGCTGGCCCGCGCCCTCGTCATGCGCCGGCCGCTCATGCTGCTGGACGAGGCCTTCGCCGCGCTCGACCCGGGGTTGCGGCGCGACATGCTCGACCTCGTCGACGAACTGCGCCGCGAGCACGGCCTCACCGTCCTGATGTCGATCCACACGCCCGACGACGTCGCCGGTCTCGCCGACACGATGGCCTTCGTCGCGGAGGGTCGCATCCGCGCATCGGGACCGCCCGCGGCCATCCTGCGCTCGGACGATCCTGCGGTCATCCGCTTCCTCGGGCGCCGCGCCTGATCCGTCCCCATCGCATGTGGTCGCCGGCTGTGCCCGGGCAAGAAAAAGCCCCGCACGGGTCGAGCGTGCGGGGCGAAAAGGAGGGTCTCGGGTCGAAAAGTCAGGAGGGCGGGCTGGCCGCCCCGTCGAGAAAGACCCTAGCCCGTGCGACCCGCGTACGATGTGCGATATCGCACACGACGATCCGGACGACGCGGCGCGGCGCCGCGCGTCAGTGCGCCATGAACACCGGCAGCCGCGCATGCGCCAGCACGTGGCTGGTCGCGCCGCCGAAGATCATCTGCCGCAGGCGGCTCTGGGTGTAGGCGCCCTTGATCAGGAGGTCCGCGCCGACGCTGTCGCAATGCGAGAGGATCATCTCGCCCGTCGTGCGGCCCTTGCCGGAGACGGTGATCTCCTCGGCGTTCACCCCGTCGAGGCGCAGGAGCCGCGTGAGGTCCGCCCCGCTCGGGCCGGGGACGGAGCCGCCCTCCACGGTCAGCACGTGGACCGCCTTCGCGCGCTTGAACAGGTCCATGCCGAGACCGATGCAGCGGGCCGTCTCCGTGCTGCTGTTCCAGGCGATGACGATCGTCTCGCCGATCGTGCTTGCCTGGAAGTCCGGCGGCGCGATCAGCAGGGGCCGGCCGCTTTCGAAGACGATGGTCTCCAGCAGGGACAGCCGCGGGCCGGCGGCGCTGGCCGACGGTCGGCCGACGACCGTGATGTCGAAGATGCGGGCCCGTGCCGCCACGGCCCCGTCGCCGAGCAGCGGCGCCTCGTGCCAGCCATAGGAGGGGCCGTCGCCCAGGCCGGTATGGACCGGAATTCCGGCCCGTCCGACCGCGGTCACGAAGGCATCGCGCGCGTCGCGGGCGATGTCGCCCATGCTGCGCTGCTGCGGCGGCCACAGCGGCACCATCTCGCCCACGATGTAGTTGTCGAGCACGGGCAGCGTGGCGGCGCCTTCGAGGTAGCTGCCGAACGCCCGGCCGAACAGCACGCCCGCGTCGAAGATGGGTCGCGAGATCTCCGGATCGTCGATCGGTACGAAAACGGACTTCATGATCGACCTCCCATGATGCGATGCACAATCAAGGATAGCACCGCTGCAGGAAGGTGGAAGGGCCTACCGTATCGTCAAGCTCGCGGTCAGTTTTGGCAGCTGGGCCGCCACGTCCGGCAGCAGGGGATCGGGCAGGAGGCTGCGGAAAGCCTGGGTGGCGGCGAGGACGTAGATGGCCACGGTGAGGGCGTTCAGCAGCCTGCGGGTGGCTTTCAGGCGCTGCGCGTCAGCCTTGGCATCCGTCATGGATCGAGCCCTCAATCGTCGGCCTCGGCACACTCGGGAATCAACAGGCGTCTTTCCAGATGGGGCGAAACCGTAGGGAGGTTTCCGGACCCGCTCTTGTCGGAAAAGACGTCCGATGATTGTCTGCGCTGTCGAATCCCCCGCGCCGAGGAAGGCCATGCGACACGTCCTGTCTGGTTTCATCGCAGGGTTTCTGGCGGTGCTGACGGTGCATCAGGCGGTGATTGCGGCGGGTGGCGCGCTGGGCTACCTCGCCGCCGGCAGCGGCTGGTCGATGCGCACGGTGCCGCCCTTCAACATTCCGCAGGTGCTGTCGCTCGCCTTCTGGGGCGGCGTCTGGGGGATTCCGCTCGCGGCGCTGGCCGCCCGGATGGGCAAGGGGTGGCCGGCATGGGTGGTCCCCGCCATCCTGTTCGGGCTCGCGACGACGCTGGTCGGCTGGTACGTCGTCGGCCCGCTCAAGGGCCGGCCGCCGGCCGACCTCTCCGCCGCCCGGCTCGTCACCGGGCTGGTCATCAACGGATCGTGGGCGCTCGGCGCCCTGGGCATCCTGGCTCTCGGCCGGCGCCTCGGGCTGGGACGCTGAGCCGCGTCAGCTCGTCTGCTCGCAGCGGTGCCACATGTCGACCGGCTGGTCCCCGCCGCCCGACCGGATCTGGTTTTCGTGCAGCAGTTGCAGGACCACCGTCGCGCCTGGCGCGGCCTCGCCCTCCGGCGCGGTGTAGGTGAAGGAATGGCGGGCGTAGCGGCCCTCGATCCTGCGGCCGCCCGGCGTCACGATGGCGTTGCCGGCGATCTGCATCTGGCGGGTGCCCGCCGCGTTGCACCAGTTGCCGTCGATCGAATCGGCCCGCGCCTCGGGCGCGGCAAGCGCGAGGCCGAGCAGGGCAAGGCCGGCGGTCGTGAGGTGCTTCATGGTGGAACCTCCCCGTTGTCCTGGAGCATCGTCCCCCGCCCGGATGCCGGCGGACGGGATACGATCATGCGAATTGG
>CAZJCW010000271.1:0-5693 GCA_964544365.1 uncultured Alsobacter sp. | reverse complement strand
ACGCGCATCAGGTCGTACAGGTCCTCGTGGATCACCACCGGCTCGCCCGGATCGCGGCCGATCATGGCCGGGCCGAGAACCTCGTCGATGATCGCCTTCACCGCCTGTGGCGCGACGATGCCGTAGGTCTCGCCCCAGCCGACGCGACCGCTTTCGCCGGTGATCTTGACCAGCACGGACATGTCGCTGGTCGGATAGATCGACCGGTTGCCCTTGCGGATCACGTAGCCCTTCTCGTTGATCCGCTCGCCCTCCCGCAGCGGGCCGAGATAGGGAACGTCGCGGGGAATGGAGACGATGAAGGTCTCGACCTTCGTGATGGCGTCAAGCGGCGGCATGGTCGTGGATCCGGACGGTGTGGCGTGTGAACAGGTCGGCTGCCTCGGCGATCAGGGCCGCGCACTCGGCCTCGTCGGGCCCGTCGAAGCGCGGTCCCGCCGCGCGGGCATGCTGCGAGACGAGAAGACCGCGCGCGGCCAGCACCGCCTTGGTCAGCCGGACGCGGAAGACCGCCTGGACCATCAGCAGGGGGAGAGTTCGCGAATACAGTCTGCGGGCTGTCGCGACGTCGCCGGCGCGATGCGAGCGAACGATCGCGACATGCACGTCGGTGAGTTCCGCCGCCGGCATCGTTCCGGCCGCGCCACGCGCGAGCTCGTCCATCAGGTAGCGCGCTCCCGCGCCACCGAAGACGCCGTCAAGCCGGTCTCCGACGGCAGCGAGGATCTTGGTGACGTGCTGGCCGCAAGGGAGCGTCTCTTCCTTCACGAAGCGGATCTGCGGGACGCCGCGCACGATCTCCGCGACCTGCTCCGGCGAAAGCCCCGCACCCATGGGCGCCGGCGCGTTCTGCAGCATGATCGGAAGCGATGTCCCCGCAGCGACCGCGGCATAGAAGGCGACATGGGCGGCGATGTCCGACCCGCAGCGGTTGGGGGCCATGATCATGGCGGCCCGGGCGCCGACGGCCCGACCCTCCTCGGCCCTGGCCGCCGCGCGTTCCGGATCGGCGTCGCTCGCGCCGACGATCAGCGGCAGCCGGCCGGCCAGCAGGGCACCGACCGTCTGAACCATCTGCAACCGCTCCTGCGGCGACAGCGTCTCGACCTCGCTGGCCATGCCCGGATAGACGACGCCGTCCGCGCCGGATCCGACGACGAACTCCACGAGCGGCCCCATCGCGGCAGGGTCGACGTCTCCCTGGGGCGTGAAGGGTGTGGGAAGGACGGGGAAGACCCCCTGCAAGGCTGTCATTTGACGGATCCCGCGGTGACGCCCTGGATGAACCAGCGCTGAAGGAAGGCGAATGCGATGACGATGGGCGCGGACGCCACGATGGAGGCCGCCATGGCGCCGCCCCAGTCCGAGTTCACCTCGTTCAGGTAGGCCAGCAGCATGCCGGGACCGATCGTGCGCTTGTCCTCCGAGACGATGAGCGTCATCGCGTAGAGGAGGTCGTTCCACGACCACATGAAGCCGTAGAGGAAGACGGTGACCACCGCCGGAATCGAGACCGGCAGAACGATGGTGTGGAAGATGCGCAGCTCGCCCGCGCCGTCGGCCCGCGCCGCCTCGATCATCTCGGACGGAACCTGGGTGAAGTAGCTGTAGAACATGTAGGTCGACACCGGCAGCGCGAACACGATGTAGGACAGCGTCAGGCCGATCCGCGTGTCGATGAGGCCGAGGTCCGTGACGATGGGGTAGAGGCTGATCAGCAGCAGGCCGAAGGGGAACACCTGGGCCGACAGCAGGAAGATCATGACGAGCCGCCTCCCGCCGTACCGGAACTTGGCGAAGGAATAGCCGGCATAGATGGCCAGAAGCGTGTTCAGGGCAGCGGCCGACCCGGACACGGTGAGGCTGTTGCGCAGCTGCTGCATCAGGTTGCCGCGGCCGAAGGCCGTCGCGAAATGCGTCAGCACGGGGTCGTGCGGATAGAGCGTCGGCACGATCCGGTAGAGTTCCGCGTTGGGCTTGAACGCGGAGATCACGAGCCAGTAGATCGGAAAGAACAGGAACAGGGCGATCGCGATGGCGATGCCGCCGAAGACGAATTTCGAGATGCGGGAGGAGAGGTCGAACATGCCCTCATGCTCCCTTCAGCAGGTGCCGCAGGTAGAAATAGGCCGCCGGCAGGATCGTCGCGACCCACAAGAGCCCGAGCGCCGAGGCCATGCCGAGGTCCCACTGGTCGAAGGCGCGGCGATAGACCTCGATGGACAGCACCGACGTCGCGCGCACCGGCCCGCCCCCCGTCAGCGCGAAGATGGTGTCGAAGTGCTGCAGGTTGCCGATGACGCCGAGCACGATGACGACGAGCATCACCGGCCGCAGGTGCGGCAGGATATGGTCGCGCAGCAACGCGTAGTTGCTCGCCCCGTCGACCCTGGCGGCGTCGATCTGCTCCTTGTCGAGGCTTTGCAGCCCGGCGAGGAAGAAGGACATGAACAGCGGGATCGAGAACCAGACCTTGGTGATGACGATGGCCGTCATCGCCCCTCCCGACGTCGATAGCCACGCCGTGGGGTAGGGGATGGCGCCTATGCCCATCAGGGCCGCGTTCAGGACGCCGAAGCGGCTGTTGAAGATCCACCCCCACACGAACGCCGTCACCGTGCTCGGCAACACCCATGGAATGAGCGTCACCGCCCGCAAGGCCGCGCGGCCGCGGAACGGCTGGTTGAGGATGAGCGCCCAGGCGAGCCCGAGCACCACCGTGCCGGCCGTCGCAAGCGTCACATAGACGGCGGTCGTCACGAAGGCGCCGAGGATCTCCGGCGTCGACAGGATCGTGCGGAAGTTCGCCAGCCCGATGAAGACGGGCTCCGGCGTCTGCAGGTCTGAGCGCGTGAACGCGACCCCGAGCGCCCGCAGGAAGGGAAGGAGGATGACAAGCGTGAACGCCGCCAGGGCCGGCAGGAGGAAGAACCGGCCCACGCGCCGCTCGTGCGCCTTCAGCCCGCCCCTGCGGGCGTCGGCCGATACGCGCAGCGGTGTCGCCGCGGCGTCCACGCTCGTCATCTCGGCAGCTCCGTCAGCCGCGCTTGGCCATCGACGCTTCCATGCGGGTCGACATGGAGACGATCGCAGCATCCGGGGACTTCTGGCCGAGAAGAGCCGCCTGAACTTCTTCGGAGAGGATGGTCGAGAGTTCCGGTGCGTTCGACCAGATGCCGATTTCATTGATCAGGGGAACGCCCGTGGCCTCGTTCCATGCCTTGAAGAAGGGATCGTTTTGCACCACGGGCATCGCCTGGGCGCTCTTGGTGACAGGCAGTGCCGACAGCGCCGCCGGGAAGCTGCCCTGCGCGGCGTCCGAGATGAGGTAGTTCAGCCACTTGACGCCGGGAGCATCCGCGCTGGCCGTATTCGGCCCCTTGAAGGCACAGACAAGGTGCCCCCACTGGATCGAACGAGGCGTATCGCCGACTTTGAGCACCGGTGTCTTGATAGGCATGACGAACTGATCCGCCGCCTCACCGCGGCCAGAGAAACTGCGGGCAAAGCCGCGAGCCTGCGGCGGATCGAAGTAGAAACCGCACGCACCCTGCCCGAAGAGCCTCCGCGAATCAGGCCGGTCGATCTCCGGCGCGATCAGACGGTTCTTCATGAGATCCGCCATGAATCCCAAAGCCGCCTTGGCCTGATCCGAGTTGACCAGAACCTTGCCGCTTTCATCGATGATGCGGCCGCCATGCGCCCAGACCATGATCATGAAATCGAGCGGGATGGAGTTGACGTTCTTCGTCGCGGCCGCGAAGGGCACCGAGTTCGGGACCTTGTCGCGGATCGCGACAAGCGCAGCGCGGAACTCCGCGAGCGTCTGTGGCACACCGACACCGGCCTTTTCGAGCACTTCCTTGTTGGCGACCATCCCGATCGATCCGGTGATGAGCGGCAGGCCGAACGTCTTGCCGCCCGCCTGTCCCATCGCGAGAACCTTGGGATCGATCGCTGCTTCAAGCTTGGCACGGCCGATGGCTTCGTCGAGGTTGACCATTTCGGGAAGCGTTGAAAGGGCGGGCAGCCACCGCTCCTGAACCTGCGCCGTCGTCGGGAGCGTCTTGGAGCGCTGCCTGAGGAGGATGTTCTTCTGCATATCGCCCCAAGCCGAGCCAATGGGCTCTATGCTGGTGCCGCTGGCAGTCTTGAACCCCTCGAGAAGCTTCTGGACATGCGGCTTGTTGGGCTCCTCGGCGAACGTGAAGCTCATGAAGCTGATGCTTTCGGCTTGCGCCGATGCCGACCGGGCTCCGAGCGAGGCCGCGCCTGCGGCCAGCGCCGAACCGGCCATGAGGCCGCCGAAGCGGCGACGGGTGAGATGGACCATGGTTTCCTCCTTCATCGGGCTCGCGGTGGCCCTTGTCCTTGTCGTCAGTCGCGGTCCGCGGGGCCGCGGAAGGCGTCAGAAGACGCCTTCGAAGGGAGTCCGGGGCGTCAGACGACGCCCCCGTCGAGAATGAACGTCTGGCCGGCGCAGCGCCGCGCCTCGTCGGAGGCGAGCCAGAGCGCCATCCGGGCGACGTCATCGGGTTGCAAATGTTCCTTGATGCACTGGCGATCGAGGTAGCGATCGAACTTCGCGGGGTCGTCCGCCTGCGCCCGGGCGATCTGCTTCTCGGTCCAGATCATGCCGGGAGCGATCGAGTTCACGCGGATCTTCAGCGGGCCGAGTTCGCGCGCCAGCGACTTGGTCAGTCCCATGATCGCGGACTTCGCGGTCGTGTAGGCGATCAGACCGGCCGCACCCATCATCCAGGAGATCGACCCCAGGTTGACGATGGCCCCGCCGCCCGCTTCCGCCATGGCGGGCGCCACCGCCTGCGCCGCGAAGAACTGGTGCCTGACATTGACGGCGAAGCGGTCGTCCCAGTAGGCCGGCGTCACCTTGTCCCACGGCAGGCGGTCGTCATTGCCGGCGTTGTTGACCAGAACGCGAAACGGGCCGGTGCGAGCCGCGAGGTCGGCCAACGCCCGGTTCAGGGCGTCGATATCCCGCAGATCGACCTGCGCCGTCTCGATTTGGGCGCCGTGGTCGGCATGAACGGCCGCGGTCGTCCGCTCGAGCGCCGCTGCGTCGAGGTCGATCGCCGCCACGCGGGCACCCTGCGCCGCGAATGCGGCGGTCAGGCTGGCGCCGATTCCCGAAGCGCCGCCGGTGACGAGCACCGCGCGCCCCTCGAGGTCGGGATACCGCGCACCCGTCATGCGGCGCTCCTGCGCTCGAGCCGTGGTGCGACGCGGATACCGGTCTCGTCGAACACGTGCAGGCAGGCCGGATCGGGCACGAAGCGCAGCGTCTCGCCCGCCCGCACCGCATTGTCGCCGGCCATCCGCACGATGACGCGGTCGGGCACGCCGTCGACCTGAACATGCGCGAACACGTCGGAGCCCAGGTGCTCCACGACCTGCGCCAGGCCGGAGAGCGCGCCGTGCGCGCCTTCGGCGGCTGCGGCGAGGTGCTCCGACCGCACGCCGACCGTGACCGGCGAACCCTCCCGCGCGTCGATCTCCATGGGCGCAACGACGCCACCCGGCAGGACGGGACGCCCATCCGGCCCGACGGTGGCCGGCAGGAAGTTCATGCGCGGCGAACCGATGAAGCCGGCGACGAACCGGTTGGCCGGCGCGCGGTAGAGATCGAGCGGGCTGCCCACCTGCTCGATGCGTCCCGCGTTCATCACGACGAT
>CAZJCW010000270.1:0-5828 GCA_964544365.1 uncultured Alsobacter sp. | reverse complement strand
GACCTGCACAACACCTATATCGGTCTCATCGCTCCGCGTCTTGCTTTCCCCTTTGGCGTATTCCTGATGACGCAGTACTTCAAGGGCGTGCCGCGCGAGATCGAAGAGGCGGCGTTGCTCGATAACGCCTCGAGACTCAAAATATTCTTCAAGGTTGTTTTGCCGCTCACGATCCCCGCGCAGGCGACGCTCGGAATTTACACGTTCCTGCACGCTTGGAACGAGTACTTCTGGCCGCTCGTCTCCGCGACAAAGCCCGAAATGTACACCCTCACCATCGGCCTGGCGGCCATGCAGACTAACTTCGCGCAGACAGAGGGCATCGGCTTCCTGATGGCACAGGCGGTGTTCGCCGGCCTGCCGGTGTTGATCCTCTACCTCTTCTTCCAGCGCCACATCGTCAACGCTGTAAGTGGGCGGGTGGCCTGAAGGAAACCAAGGGCCGCTCGGCCCGCAACACGAACGGGCGTCGCCGCAAAGGACCGGTGGGGCGCTCCGCAACAAGCTCGGTCCGCACGGGGAAACGACCATGCTACGCAAGGCCACTCTGGCCCTGGCGGTCGCGGCGGGGGCGCTCGTCGCGGCCCTGCCCGGTGCCAACGCCCAGGAAAAGATCGAGATCAACTTCGCCCGGTTTTTCGGCGCCTGCGATGCCGACTACGGCAACAGCCAGGACTTCAAGACCGCACGAGGCGAGTGCGGCGTAATGACGACCCTCGTCAACGCCTTCAATGCAACGAACAAGGACGGCATCGTCGTGAAGCCGCAGGTCATCGAGTGGGGGCCCTACTACCAACAGCTCACCGCCCGCATCGCCGCGCGCGACATCCCAACCATTGCCGTGATGCACACCTCTCAGATCGGCGATTTCGTTCGCTCACGCCTCGTCGAGCCGATCGAGGACGACCTGAAGGCCGCTGGCATCGACATCAACGACATGACGCCCCACGCCAAGAATGCCGTGACGCTGAACGGCAAGGTGCACGCGCTGCCGTGGGACACCCATTCCTGGCTGTGGCACATCAATGTCGGCCTGTTCAAGCAGGCAGGCCTCGTCGACCCGCAGGGCAAGCCGATCCTGCCTAAGTCGCCCGAAGAGCTGATGGCGCACGCCAAGCAGATGCGTGAGAAGACGGGCAAGCCCTACTTCATCATGGCCAGTGTGGCAGCCGGCGACGCCGGCAACGGCGCGCGCAGCTTCTGGACGATGATGGCGACGCAGAACGCCAGCCTCTTCCCGAACGGCTTTGACAAGGCGGACTTCTCGCAGCCCGCCGCCAAGAAGGCCTTCGAGGTCTTCGAGCAGCTCTCCAAGGAGAACCACATCACCAAGGGCCTGGACGGTGCAGGCGGACTTGGCGGCTTCATCGCTGGCAACGGCGCCGTCTATCTAACCGGCACCTGGCGCATTGACGACCTGCTCGCCGCCGCGGCGAAACCCGACACGGGGCTCAAGGAGTACACCGCGCGCATCTTCGCCAACCTCTTCACTACCGAAGCAGTGTGGGCCGACAACCATAGCTGGGTGCTGCTGCGCGGCGGAACCAACGAGAAGACCCGCAAGGCAGCTCTCACCTTCATGAAGTTCTTGTGGGACAACAACTATGACTGGGCGCGCGGCGGCGGCCACCTGCCGGTGCGCAAGTCGCTTATGGACCAGTATGCCAAGCTCCCCGAGCGCACCAATGTCATGCGCGTGACCGAGATCGGTCGCTCGCTGCCGCACGACGTGCGCCGTCAATTCGGCTTCCAGGCGCTTATCGGCGAAGAAATCAACAACATGATCAACGGCAACAAGGCCTCGGCGCAGGCGCTGAAGGACGCGCAGGAGCGCGCCGATCAGCTGCTTAGCCGCCGCTGATTTCTGCCTGACCCCACCGCCGCGGCGCCCGCAAGGCGTCGCGGTGGCCCCCGACCATCCAGACCGTCGTGCTCGCCCGGCCTCCCTCCGGCACCCGGCACGCGAACTACGACCTTACTTCCGGAAGGCCCAGACCATGATTGAAGCCAGTGTCCTCGCCGACCGCAGTTTCGCCATCGGCGATACCGACCCGCGCCTCTTCGGCGCGTTCATCGAGCACCTCGGACGCTGCGTTTACGGCGGCATCTACGAGCCGGGCCACAAGACGGCTGACCAGAAGGGCTTCCGCCAGGACGTGATGGAGCTCGTCAAGGAGATGGCGCCTACGATCATGCGCTATCCCGGCGGCAACTTCGTCTCCGGCTACAACTGGGAGGATGCGGTCGGGCCGGTGGAGAAACGGCCGAAGCGGCTCGACCTCGCCTGGTTCTCGACCGAGCCGAACACCTTCGGCACCAACGAGTTCATCGACTGGTGCAAGGCCTCGGACATCGAGCCGATGCTCGCCGTCAACCTCGGCACGCGTGCAGGCGACGCTGCGCGCAACCTCGTCGAGTACTGCAACCATCCCGGCGGGACCTACTGGTCGGACCTGCGCCGCGAGCACGGATGGGAACAGCCGCACGGCGTGAGATTCTGGTGCCTAGGCAACGAAATGGATGGCCCCTGGCAGATGGAGTACAAGACGGCCACCCAGTACGGCCTCGTCGCCAAGGAAGCGGCTAAGATGATGCGCTGGATCGACCCCTCGATCGAGCTCGCCGCCTGTGGCTCCTCCGGCCGCAACATGCCCACTTACGGGCGCTGGGAGGACGAGGTCCTCGAGCACACCTTTGAGCACGTCGAGTACATCTCGCTGCACACCTACCTCAACGATTACGCCAAGGACACGCCGGCCCTGCTGGCGAGTCCGGACATCATGGACAACTTCATCGACGAGGTCGTCGCCATCGCCGACGGCGTCGCCGCGCGCCGGCGCTCCGACAAGCGCATCATGCTGAGTTTCGACGAGTGGAACGTCTGGTACCGCACGCGTCGCGTGCGCTCCGAGCGCGTGAAGGAGGGCTGGCCGATCGCCCCGCCGATCCTCGAGGAGGCCTACGACATGGCCGACGCGCTCGCCTTCGGCGGCATGTGCATCTCGCTCCTCAATCACGCCGACCGGGTGAAGACGGCCTGCCTCGCCCAACTCGTCAACGTCATCGCGCCGATCATGACGGAGACGGGCGGTCCGGCGTGGCGGCAGACGACGTTCTACCCCTTCAAGCATTTCAGCCGGATGGGTCGCGGCTCGGTGCTGCAGACGCAGGTGAAATCGCCGGGCTACTCGGCGACCTACTTCGATCCGCGCGGCGCGCAGGACCTCTACTTCCCGGTGCCCAACGCGCCGTACCTGAAGACCTCCATCGTCGCCAACGAGAACGGCGGAGTGACGATCTTCGCGCTCAACCGGAACCTGTCGGAGCCGCTGAAGGTGACGGCCGGGGTGCGCGGCTTCGGCAAGCTCGCTGTCGCTAGCGCCGAAACCATGCACCACGCCGACCTCAAGGCCGTGAACACCAAGGACGCGCCGGACACGGTGGTTCCCCGCGCCCTGTCGCAGGTCCGCGTAGACGGCGACACGGTCACGATGGAGCTGCCCGCGGCGTCGTGGACCGTCGTCCGGCTCGCGCCCTGAGGCAAGCGGAAGCAAGGAAGGGGAACGCGCATGACCGCGCCCGCGATCGGCCGCTCGACTGCGGCACCGAACAGGCCCGTCCTCTCGCTCGACGGGGAGTGGGACTTCCGCTTTGAGGGTCGGCCTGCCGCGGCCAACCGCAGCTGGCGCAGCGCGCGCGTTCCCGCCCCATGGCCCGCCCTCTTCGCCGACCTGCGGATGAGCCACGGCACGGGCACGTACCGACGCACCGTCTACGTGCCGACGGAGCTCGAAGGCGAACGGCTGGTGCTGCGCTTTGACGCGGTGAACTACTTCGCCGAGGTTTTCGTCGATGGGACGCTTCTCGGCGCGCACGAGGGCGGCTGGCTGCCTTTCGAAGTGGAACTTCCCGACAGCGTGCGCCCGGGCTCGAGCTTCGCGCTCGAAGTGCGGGTGACGCTGCCGGACGAGGATCCAGAGCGTTATCCCGACATGCTCTTTTCGGAGATCCCGCACGGGAAGCAGAGCTGGTACGGGCCGCTTGGCGGCATCTGGCAATCGGTGAGCCTGGAGGCGCGGCCCGCCACACACATCGCCGGTCTCGCGGTCACCGCGCCGATGGACGGGCGGTTCACCGCCGTCATCCGCGTCGCGGGGGTCGTGGACGGCTCCGCCGGATCGCGCGTCACCATCCTTGATGCCGCTGGCGCCACTGTGGCGGAGGGGACGGCAGGCTCGGTCCAAGGCGGCTCGTGCGCCGTGAGCCTCGCCGTGCCCTCGCCCCGGCTGTGGTCCCCGGAGACGCCGAACCTTTACACGATCGTCGCTGCGCTTCCCGGGGGCGACACCCGCGTCGAGACGTTCGGCTTCCGCAGCATCGAGGCCCGCAACGGCCGCCTTCTGCTCAACGGCGAGCCGATCTACCTGCGATCGGCGCTTGACCAGGACTACTATCCGGAGCTGATTGCTACGCCGCCGTCGCTCGACTTCATCGAGGACCAGTTCCGGAAGGCGAAGGCCCTCGGGCTCAACTCGCTGCGCATCCACATCAAGGTGCCGGACCCTCGCTACTACGATGCCGCCGATCGGCTCGGCCTGCTAATCTGGACGGAGATCCCGAACCACGCCGTTCACACCCCGCGTAGCGCCGCGCGCCACCGTGCGACGATGGAGGGCATTCTCGCACGCGACTTCAACCATCCGAGCATCGTGGCGTGGAGCATCCTCAACGAGGACTGGGGTACCGAGCTCGCGGAGGACGCCTCTCATCGCTCGTGGCTGCGTGAGAGTTACGACCTGCTTAAGCGGCTCGACCCGACGCGGCTCGTCGTCGACAACTCGCCCTGCGCGCCGAACTTCCACGTCGTCACCGACATCGACGATTACCACTGGTACCGCGGCCAGCCGGACCAGCGCGCCGAATGGGACCGGCTGACGGACGAGTTCGCCGAGCGCGCCGCATGGTCCTTCACCCCCCATGGCGACGGGACGCGCACCGGTCGTGAGCCCCTCGTCGTGTCCGAGTTCGGCAACTGGGGCCTTCCTCTGCCCAAGGAACTGCCGGAGCCGGACGGGTCCGAGCCGTGGTGGTTCGAGACGGGGCACGAGAAATCGGAGGGCGTGGTCTACCCGCATGGCTGGCAGCACCGCTTTGAGCAGCACGCGCTCGACCGGGTGTTCGGATCGCTGGAGGACTTCTGCCGCGCCGCACAGTGGCACCAGTACGAGGCGCTAAAGTACGAGATCGAAGCGATCCGGCTTCGCCCGGAAATCCAGGGCTACGTGATCACCGAGTTCACGGACTGCCACTGGGAGTGCAACGGCCTTCTCGACATGCGGCGTAACCCGCGCCTCTTCCGGGAGCCCTTCGCGTGCATCAACGCCGACACCGTGGTCGTGGCGCGTCCGGCCCGCTGGTCGGCTGCGGACGGCGGGGCTTTGCCCATCGCGGTCACCCTGGTGCATGGCGGCGGCCGTCCCTTGGCCGCTGCGACGTTGGTTTGGTCAATCGACGGTCAAGAGGCAGGCCGAATCGAGACGCCCGCCATGGCGGAAGTCGGCGTGACGAAGCTCGGCGCGATCACGCCCGTGCTGCGCGGCGGGCCGCGGACCACGAGCATCGCCTTCGAGGTGCGCGCCGCCGACGGTTCCGTCGTCGCCCGCAACCACGTGGAGATCGCGGTCCTTGCGCCGCGCGCAATCCCGGCGGGGCTGCGCATGGCCTGCGACGATCCAGTCCTCGCCGCGCTGCTGCGCGGGCTGGGGCACGACCTGATGGCACCAGCGGACCGGGCGGACCTCGTGATCACCCGGACGCTGGCGGACGCG
>CAZJCW010000269.1:0-5847 GCA_964544365.1 uncultured Alsobacter sp. | reverse complement strand
GCTCGGCTTCTCGAGCGTGCCCAGTCCCTCGACCGTGACCACCTCCTTGTCGCCGACCTCGCTGAGCTTGGTCACGCAGGAGCGCACGGCGGAGCCGCCGACCGTCACCGTGCACGCACCGCACTGGTCCATGCCGCAGCCGTATTTCGGGCCGTTGAGCCCGAGATCGTTGCGCAACACGTAGAGGAGCCACGAATCGTCGGGGGCATCCACCTCGTGGACGCGCCCGTTCACCTTGAGCCTTGCCATGTCGTTCCTCGCCCAGATGGCGTCCTTCGGAGGACGCCTCGTTGTTATGTCGGGCGGGCCGGTGGCCGGATCGGACCCGGCTCGCTCCGGTCAGCATAGGCCGGTCGCGCCGCTCGCGGCAACGGATGCGCCGCGCCGCCAGCGCAATGCAGGCGCGAGTTCCCGCATGGCTCGATCGGCCCCGCGGCGCGGCGGCGGGGGTCAGAACTTGCCGAACTGCAGATAGGCCTGCTGCGGGTCGATGCCGGACAGGATGGCGGTGCGGACCTTGTTCTCCGTGGCGATGGCGGTTTCGGCCTTCGACACCACGTCTTCGGCGATCGCCGCCGGGACCCGGATGAGGCCGTCGCGGTCGCCGACCAGATAGTCGCCCGGGGCCACCACGACGTCGCCGATGCGGATGTCCTGGTCCACCGCGCGCGGCAGCCAGTAGCCGACGATGTCGCGCGGCGTGAAGCCCCGCGACCAGGTCTGGAATCCCATCTCGATCAGGAAGTTGACGTCGCGGACATAGCCGTCGGCGACGCAGCCGAGCACGCCCTTGTTCTTCAGCGTCTCGGCGGAGAGCTCGCCCATGTGGGCGACGACACGGTCGTTCGGCTGCGACACCCAGATGGTCCCGGGACGCGCCTTGCTGAGGAGACCCGTCCAGGCGAGCAGGGTCTCGTGCGCGTCCGCGCGCGGATCGACCCGCCCTTCGATGGTGAAGGCAGGCCCGGCGAGGGTCCGCTCGGGAAACAGCGGCCGCAGTTCCGGCGGGAACGTGAAGTCGCGCAGGCCCATGGCCCGCATCACGTCATGCACCACCCCCGTGTAGCAGCGTTCCAGCCTGCTGGTGATCCCGTCCGTCATCCACCCATCCTCCCGGTTCCGCACGGGGCTTCGCCGACCCCTCCCGAAGCATGCCACCAGGACAGGAGAAAATGCAAAATTGGGTCGCTAAATCGAATTAAGGCGGCCCCAAACAGCCGGCGAGGCACGAAAATGGCCGATTGAACAGCGAACGGGCTGGACCGGGTTGCGTCATCCGCGTAAAGTGCGCCCGCCGTATCAAAGGCAAAGACCGCGCAACCGTGGCCGTGCCATGGGTGCACGCCAAATAAGCGGCACGAAGCGGTCGCGCCGGAACGGATCGCAAGGGAGGAGAACGCATGAAGAAGTTCGTGGTGGGAGCCATTTCCGCCGTCGCGCTCATGGCGGCGAGCCAGGCCATGGCACAGGAAAAGCTCACGGTCCTGTGGGTGAAAGGCTTCTACAAGGCCGAGGACGACGCCCTCTTCGAAGCCATCAAGAAGTTCGAGACGAAGACCGGCGTGAAGGTCGAGCTTTCGCAGTTCGCCATCCAGGACATGATTCCGAAGACGGTCGCCGCGCTCGACGCGGGACAGGTTCCGGACGTCGCCTACGCCGATACCTACGACTTCCAGACCACGGGCCGCTGGGCCTTCGAGGGGCGCCTCGAGGACATCTCCGACATCATCAACCCGATGAAGGACAAGTTCGCGGCCAACACGATCGAGACCACGCATCTGTGGAACGACAAGGCCAAGAAGCGCGCCTACTACGCCTACCCGATCAAGCAGCAGACCATGCACATCCAGTACTGGAAGGACATGCTGGAGGCTTCGGGCTTCAAGGAATCCGACATTCCGAAGGACTGGAAGGGCTACTGGTCCTTCTGGTGCGAGAAGGTGCAGCCGGCCAACCGCCGCGCCACCGGTTCCCGCAACTTCGGCATCGGCCAGCCGATGGGCGTGGACTCGACCGACAGCTTCTACTCCTTCCTCACCTTCATGGACGCCTACAACGTCAAGCTGGTGGCCGACGACGGCAAGCTGCTCGTCGACGATCCCAAGGTGAAGCAGGGCCTGATCAGCGCGCTGACGGACTACACCGACGTCTACACGAAGGGCTGCGTGCCGCCCTCCGCGACGGGCTGGAAGGATCCGGACAACAACGTCGCCTTCCATAACAAGACGACGGTCATGACCCACAACGCGACGATCTCGATCGCCGCCAAGTGGCTCGACGACAGCAACAACGCGTCGCTGACCCCCGAGAACCGCGCCCAGGCGAAGAAGAACTACGAGGAGCTGATCGCCACGGCCGGCTTCCCGAACAAGCCGGACGGCTCGACCTTCACCTACCGGGCCGCCGTGAAGACGGGCGTGATCTTCGAGAACGCCAAGAACAAGGCGCGTGCCAAGGAGTTCGTGGCGTTCCTTCTCGAGGAAGAGAACCTGCGTCCTTACGTCGAGGGTTCGCTCGGCCGCTGGTTCCCTGTGACGAAGGCCTCCATGGAGAGCCCCTTCTGGCAGGCCGACCCGCATCGCCGGGCCGTCTACAACCAGTTCAAGGCCGGAACGGTGACGTTCGAGATCACCAAGAACTGGAAGTTCACGAACCTCAACAATGAGAACGTGTGGGCGAAGGCGATGAACCGTGTCGTCAACGAGAAGATCCCCGTCGACAAGGCCGTCGACGAGATGATCGCCCGCATCAAGGAAGTCGCCGGCTCCTGAACCGCGCCTCCCCCTGAACCAAGGCGGCCGCCCATCGGGCGGCCGCCGATTTCCTGACGGGACGAACCGATGTCGAGCGTGACACTGACCAACGCGCCGGCTGTGGCCGGCCATGGGCCGCGCAAGGGCCGGCTGCTCGACTCGTGGCAGTTCTGGGGCGCCATCATGGTGGTGCCCTACCTGCTCGTGTTCTTCCTGCTCGTCGTCTACCCGGTGCTCTACGCATTCTGGCTGGCGCGGGAACCCGAGAGCTATGTGAAGCTCGTCAACGACCCGATCTTCTTTCGCTCGGTCGTCAACACGCTCGTGTTCCTGTTCGTCGCCATCAACCTGAAGATGGCCGTGGCGCTCTTCCTGTCGGGCTTCTTCCTGATCCAGCGCTGGTGGATCAAGGTCCTGACGGTGCTGTTCATCCTGCCCTGGGCGGTGCCGTCGATCCCGACCATCCTGTCGGTCCGGTTCATGCTCAACCCCGAATGGGGCGTCATCAACCAGACGATCTTCCGGCTGACGTTCGAAGACGGGCCGAACTGGCTCAACGACCCCTCGCTGGGGCTGTTCTTCGCGATCCTCGTCCATATCTGGAAGTCGCTGCCCTTCTGGACGCTGATCCTACTGTCGGGCAGGATGGCGATCTCCGCCGACCTCTACGAGGCAGCGGCCGTGGACGGCGCGTCGAACTGGCAGAAGTTCCGCTTCGTCACGTGGCCGTCCGTGAAGCAACTCTACCTCACCTGCGCCATCCTCTCGACGATCTGGTCGCTCGGCGACTTCAACAGCGTCTACCTGCTGACGGGAGGAGGCCCCGCCGACCTGACCCACGTGCTGGCGACGCTGGGCATCCGCTACCTGCGGCTGGGCGAGGTCGACATGTCCATGGCGACGATCGTGTCGGCCCTGCCGCTGATCCTGCCGCTGGTCTACTTCATGATGAAGAGGCTCTCGAAATGAGCATGGCCGGGACGAAGAGCGGGCTCAACTGGCGCAACGTATCGGGCGAGGCGAAGCTTCTGCTCGTCGGGATTCCGCTGCTGATCTGGACGCTCCTGCCGATCTACCATCTCTGCCTGTTCGCCTTCTCGGACAAGCAGTCGGCGTTCTCGGGCAACCTCTGGCCGACGAACCCGACGCTGCGCAACTTCGAGATCGTGTTCGGGCAGAAGCACTACTTCCTGACGCATTTCTGGCGGCAGCTCTGGAACTCCGTCTTCATCGCGGGCATGACCGGCATCCTGACGCTGTTCATCGCGACGTTCGCCGCCTTCGCGATCAGCCGGCTGAAGGTGCGCGGCGGCCGAACCGTGCTGAACATGGCGCTGTTCACCTACTTCATTCCCGCGGCGTTCCTGGCCGTGCCGATGTTCCGGACGATGGGCCTCTACGGGCTGCTCGGCAGCCAGTGGGCGCTGATCCTCGCCATGGTCGCCATCGCCGCGCCCTACGCCATCTGGGTGCTCAAGCAGGCCTCCGACAAGCTGCCGCTGGAACTCGACGAGGCCGCCATCATGGACGGCGCCAGCGCGCCGCAGCTGTTCCGGCTGGTCTACCTGCCGCTGATGGGGCCCTCGCTGGTGGCGGTGGGCATCTACTCGATTCTTCTTGCCTGGAACGAGTACCTCTATGCGTTTCTTCTGCTGTCCCGCGACACGTCGCTGACGCTGCCCGTGGCGCTCGGCAACTTCATGGCGGCCGACGATTCCCCGTGGGAGCTGCTCATGACGACCGGGCTGATCTACGCCCTGCCGCCGGCGGCCATCTACTACGTCTTCCGGCGCTACATGGTGTCCGGCCTCACGGCCGGCGCGGTCAAGAGCTGAACCGATGGCGACCTCGCGCCCGCTCGTCCTCGTCACCGGCGGAAGCCGGGGCATCGGCGCGGCGACGGCCGTCATGGCCGCCCGCCGCGGCTACGACGTCGCGGTGAACTATCGCGGCGAACGCGACGCCGCGACCGAGGTCGTGGCGCGCTGCCGCTCCGCGGGGGCCCGAGCGGAGGCGTTCCAGGGCGACATGGCGGTCGAGGCGGACGTCGTCCGGGTGTTCGCCGAGGTCGATGCCCGGCTGGGACGCATCGACCATCTGGTCAACAACGCCGGCATCACCGGAAAGGCCAGTCGACTGGACGAGGCGCCGACGGAGGAGATCCGCAGGACGATCGACCTGAACGTCACCGGCGCGATCCTCGCCGCGCGGGAGGCCATCCGGCGGATCTCGACGAAGCATGGCGGGCGCGGCGGCAGCATCGTCAACCTGTCGTCCGCGGCCGTCTGGCTCGGCGCCCCGGGCGATTTCGTCTGGTACGCCGCGTCGAAGGGTGCGATCGACAGCCTGACCATCGGCCTGTCCAAGGAACTGGGGCCGGAAGGAATCCGGGTCAACGCGGTCGCGCCGGGGCTGATCGAGACGGATATCCACGAAACGGCCGGCCTGGGCGGACGGATCGGACGGCTCGCGCCGATGATTCCGGTCCAGCGCGGCGGAACGGCCGACGAGGTCGCGGAGATCATCCTCTTCCTGATGTCGGACGCCGCCAGCTACGTGTCGGGCGCGGTGTACAAGGTCACCGGCGGGCGCTGAGCCCTCGTCGGGGCCGGGGCGAGCATTCCCTCCGGCCGGAGCCGGCCTTCTCGCGTCAGCCCTCCAGCTCCTCGCGCAGCATCTCCAGCCGCAGCCATTCCTCCTCCGCCGCGGCGAGATCCGCCTGGGCCTTCGCCGCGGCGGCCGTGAGGGCGGCGAAGCGGGCGGGATCCCTGCCGTAGAGGGCAGGGTCGGCCAGGCCCGCGTCGATGCGGGCGATCTCGGCGTGCAGCGCATCCATCGTCTTCGGCAACGTGTCGAGTGCGTGCTTCTCCTTGAAGGAGAGCTTGCGCTTTCCGGCTCCCTGCGGGGCCGGCGGCGATGCCGGCCGGTCGCGCGGGGCGGTCGGTACCGGCGCGGCCGCGGCCTTCGCCGTCACGCCCTGCCCGCGCTGGACGACCATGTCGCTGTAGCCACCGGCATATTCCTGCCAGTGCCCGTCGCCCTCGGAGACGATCACCGACGTCAACCAGCTCGGCCCGATCTACCAGAGTATCAC
>CAZJCW010000268.1:3651-5884 GCA_964544365.1 uncultured Alsobacter sp. | reverse complement strand
TGTCGGTGATCTTCTGGCTGGCCTGCTCGATGCGGGTCATCGCCTCGACGGCCTGCGTGACGATCGAGCCGCCGGTCTCGGCGACGCGCGTCGCGCCGTCGGCGAGGCCGACCGCGTCGCGGGACGCCTGCGCGGACGCCTTGACCGAGGTCGCCAGGAGTTCCGCCGTCGACGCCGTCTCGACGAGCGAGGACGCCTGTTCCTCGGTGCGGCGGGCGAGGTCGTCCGCGCCGCTGGAGATTTCCGTGGCGGCGGTGCCGACATCGACGGCCGTCGTCTGGATGGTCGTGACCGTCTCGGACAGGCGAAGGATCGTGTCGTCGATGCTCGACTGCAGTTCGCCGAGCACCCCACGGTAGCTGTTGGAGACCCGCCTCGTCAGGTCGCCGGCGGCAACCGCCGACATCACCGACGCGAAGTCCTCGACCGCCGTCTGCACGGTGCCGGACACCTTGTTCATGCCCTCGGCGATCTCGCGCACGAACCCGGACGTTCCCGTCGTGTCCAGGCGCTTGGAGAAGTCGCCCTCTCCGGCCGCTGCCACGACCTCGGCGATCTCCGCCTGTGCCGCCAGCTCCGCCGTCATGTCGTGCCACAGCAGCGTGTGCCCGAGGCGCGCCCCGTCGGGGGCGTAGATGTAGCTCATGTCGACGAGGATGGTCTTGTCATCGACCATCAGGCGGACCTTGCGGACCTTGCCGTCGTCGAGGATCAGCTCGCGCTTCAGGTTGGCGTTCTGGTTGTAGTAGTCGATGTGCTCGCCGAACATCTTCTCCACCGAGAAGTCGTGGCGGGCGGAGCGGAAGGTCGGTTCCAGCTGCATGAAGAGGTTCAGCAGCGACCCGCTCATGAACACCACCTTTTCGTCGGGATCGGTGATCATCAGCATCGTCGACGACCCGTCGAGCGCCGCCATCGTCAGCGCCTGTTGCGAGCCGAGGTCCTGGAACCGGCGCAGCGCCCGGGCGATCTCGCCCGTCTCGTTGAGCTGGTTCGTGTGCGCCACCTCGAAGCGATAGTCACCCTTGCGGAAGCGCTGAAGCGCCACGACGAGGTCGCCGATGTCGCTGCGGACCCGCCGCGCCATGAAGAAGCCGAGGACCGCAATCACGAGGAGGATGCCGCCGGCAAGCGTCAGCTGCCGGACCGCGTTCCCCTGGAGCCCGCCGATCCGGGTTTCCAGCAGGCGCATGAGTTCGTCGCTCGTGGCGGACCACAGCGAACCGACCAGGGCATGCAGCTCCGTGTCGGCCTTGTCGAAGGCCGCCTTGAGCGGCATCGGCGACGCGTTCTTCTGGATGAGTTCGGAGACGTCGAGCGCGGCCTTGAGCATCGCCGCCGTCGCTTCCGACGCGCGGGCCGCCTTCGGCCCGAGAGCCTTCGTCACCGATCCGTCCGCATTGCCGTCCATGGAGGACTTCAGCGATCCGTGCACCGGGTCGGCCGCGGCCTCCAGCCGGCCCACGGCGCGGATGAAGGTGACGAACTCGCGCGACGTCGGCTTCACCGCCGGGTCGAAATACACCGCCGCCGCATTCCGCAGTTCGGCCGAAGCCGCCGCGAGCTCGGGCAGCCGGAACATCACGACGTCCATCAGGTAGTAGCTGTCGACGTCCGGATCGAGGGTGAGGTTCGAACCGTCGGCGACCCGCTGGATGGCCGTCTTGCCGAGGCTGAGGCGATCGACGTCCTCCTTCGGCGCGGCCAGGGCCTGCGCGAAGGCCTTCGACGAGGCTCCCGCCTTGAAGAGTTCGTCATGCCCGTCCGCCGCCGCCGCCAGTTCGCGCGCTGGCCCCGGGAAGGCTGTCATCGCGACCCCGGGCCCCGAAACGGTCCAGTGCGCCTTCCAGATGGGCTGCGCGGCCGTGAGGCCCGAGACCTCCTGGGACGAGAAGGCAATCTCCTTCTGCGCCTGGGCGATGAAGAGCCAGACCATCAGGCCGAGCGGCAACGTCATCAATGCCATGATGACGCCGATCTTGGCGCCAATTCCAAAATTGTTAACGTTGAGTCGAGAGACAATCGAGGGCATTCGTGACCCCTACAAAAACACTCGGTGGTTGTACCTGCGAAGCGTTAAAAAGAACTGATGCCGAAAACGCCGCAAAAGACATGGCTTGACCAAATGTTGAGCAAGGCGGCCGTTTCCACAGCACTTCAACATGAAGTTGCTTCGCCCGATCCATGGACGAGCGGGCCGGGAGGCCTCGCACCGGTCTCATGCCGTCGGGGC
>CAZJCW010000268.1:0-3551 GCA_964544365.1 uncultured Alsobacter sp. | reverse complement strand
GGCCGGAATGCCGCCGCGGGATCGCACTCTCGCCTTCGTCCGCAGCCGGAGCGGCGGAAACGCACGGAGGCGAGGGAGTCGGGGACCACGGCCGTCGATCAAGCCGAAGCCACTGAACCGCAGCACTGCCGGGGTACAGGGCCGGCCTCGAAACGAGGCCGCCGCCGGTCGCCCACGGCATCGCGGTTTGCCGCACCGTGTCTTATCGGCGCTTGCATGGCGCCCGGCCCTCGCCGAATATGTCCGGACAACCGTCCAAGAACCGCGTCCGGCAGGAGCACCATGGCCGATCCCGCACTGCGCCAGCATCTCGAGGCCAAGCGCTTCATTGCCGCTCCCGGCGTCTACGATCTCATCTCGGCGTTGATCGCCGACCGCATGGGCTTTCGCGCGCTCTATGTCACCGGCTACGGAACCGTGGCTTCGGCGCTCGGCCTGCCCGACGCCGGTCTGGCCACGTACAGCCAGATGATCGACCGCATCGGTCGCATCGCCGAAATGACGAAGACCCCGGTCATCGCCGACGCCGACACGGGATATGGCGGCCTGCTCAACGTTCGCCACACCGTGCGCGGCTACGAGAAGGCCGGCGTTACCGGAATCCAGATCGAGGATCAGGAATTCCCGAAGAAATGCGGCCACACGCCCAACCGCCGCGTCGTGCCCATGGCGGACATGGTGCGCAAGATCAGGGTGGCGTCCGACGCGCGCGAGAGCGCCGATTTCCTGATCATCGCGCGCACGGATGCGCGGACGTCGCTCGGGCTCGACGAGGCGATCCGCCGCGGCGTGGCCTATGGCGAGGCAGGAGCCGACATCGTCTTCATCGAGTCGCCCGAAAGCGAGGCCGAGTTGGCCGAAGTGGCCCGCCGCATCGACAAGCCGGTGATCGCCAATATGGTCAATGGCGGGCGCACACCCATGCTCCCGGCCGCGCGGCTGCAGGAACTCGGCTTCGCCGCCGCCATCTGGCCGGCGGTCGGTTTCCTCGCCACCGCGCAGGCACTGACGACGGCTTACGAGGATCTGCAGCAGACCGGGACCACGTCTGCTGGTGTCCCGATGTTTTCTTTCGCCGCCTTCAACGAGCTGATCGGCTTCAAGGATGTCTGGGATTTCGAGAAGCGCTATGCCGAAACCGAGTGAACGGCCGGCGCGTCGACGGTCCGGACGCTGAGAGGGGCGGCGGGGCATGGGTGCCGAGCCTCCGCGCTACATGCAGATCCTCGACGAACTGCGCCGCCGCGTCGAGGACGGCACCTATGCGCTGGACCGCAGCCTGCCGACCGAGAGCGAGCTTTGCGAGGAGTTCGGAGCCAGTCGCTACACGATCCGTGAGGCGCTGCGCCGGCTGGTCGAACAGGGCATGGTCAGCCGCCGGCAGGGTGCCGGCAGCGTCGTCGTCGCGGCAAAGCCGCAGGCGCGCTACGTCCACTCCCTGTCGTCGCTGGCGGATCTGTTCCAGTTCGCGCTCGACACCCACTACGAGGTGCTCTCCACATCGTCGGTGAAGCTGGACGCCACGCTCGCCGCCGCGGTGGGGGGCGAGCCGGGGTCGCGCTGGTCCCTGATCAAGGGCATCCGCCGCACCGCGCCGGGCGGTTCGGTGGTCTGCTACACGCATTCCTACGTTCCGGACCGGCTGAAGAAGTTGATCCGCGAGCTGCCGGGCTGCGTCGGGCCGTTCTATGCCCACCTCGCCGAGCGCTCGGGCGAGGAAATCGTCGAGGCCGACCAGGAGATCCGCGGCGAGGCCATGGACGAGGAGGTCGCCGCCCAGTTGGGCCGGGAGGCCGGGACGGTCGCCCTGTGCGTGATGCGCCGCTACACCTCGCGGCAGGGCACGCTGATCGCGTCGCTCAACTGGCACGTCGCCGAGGAGTTCAGCTCCAAGATGAAGCTGCTGCGCAACATGTGACCGTGGCGGCGGCCGTCGTCACGCCATCGCACGGTCGAGGCTGGCGACCAGCCGGTCGACCTCGTCCAGCGTGTTGTAATGGACCATGGAAACCCGCACGACGCCGCCGGCATCCATCAGCCCGAGACGCTCGACGAGCCGGCGGGAGTGGAAGTCGCCGTGGCGGATGCCGATACGGTCCTCGTCGACGCGCCGGACGATCTCCTGCGAATCCCGGCCATCCGCCTTGAACGCGATGGTCGGCACCCGAAGCGCGGCATCGGCCTCGCGACGCCCGACGATCCGCACGTCGTTGCGCTCGCGCAGCCAGGACAGGAGCCGCTCGGCCAGCGCTTCCTCGTGCACGGCGATCGCGGAAAAGGCGCGCTCGATGGCATGGCGGTCGCCGGTCCCGCCACCCAGGGCGTCCAGGTAGTCGACGATGCCGGTGCAGCCCCAGGCGAGCTCGTAGTTGGCGTTGCCGGGCTCGAGCTTCCCGGGAACTTTGTCCTTGCCGTAGAACCAGTGATAGAGGCCGTCGAGTTCCAAAAGATGCTCGTGCCGGCCCCACATCACCGCGAAATGCGGGCCGTAGACCTTGTAGAACGAGAACACGTAGTAGTCGGCGCCGCAGGCCTGCACGTCGACCGCCCGGTGCGGGGCATACGCGACGGCATCGACGCACAGGCGCGCGCCATGCGCGTGCACCAGCGCCGCGATGTCGGCGACCGGGTTGATCGTTCCCAGGATGTTGGAGGCATGCGTCACGCAGACGAGCCGGGTGCGCGGCGTCATCAGGCGTTCGAGGTCGGCGAGGTCGATCTCGCCCGTTGCGGGATCGGCGTGCCATGTGCGGAACACGATGCCGCGGTCGGCAAGGCCGAGCCAGGGACCAATGTTCGATTCGTGGTCGAAGTCCGTGAGCACGATCTCGTCGCCGGGCTGCAGTTGCGACGCCATGGCGGCGGCGAGGTTGCGCATCAGCTGGGTCGTGGAGGGACCGAACACGATCTCCTCCGGCCGGCGGGCATTCAGGAGCCTGGCCGCGGTGGCCCGGGCCTGGGCGTATCGGGCCGAGGCCGCCTGCGAGACGGCGTAGCTGGCGCCGAGCTGGACGCTCGTGGTGAGGAGATAGTCGGAAATGCGTTCGGCGACCGTGCGCAGCACCTGCGAACCGCCCGCATTGTCGAAATAGGCCCATTCGCCGTCGAGCGCGGGAAAGCTTGAACGGACGCGGTCGAGGTCGAGGGGCGCAACGGTCACGGCAGGGGCTCCGGAAACGACAGAAACGGCCGCCGCGAAGCGACGACCGTTCCCACCTTAGACGGTTTTGGATCCGTGTCCTTCTCCCCCGTGGAGGGGAGACGGCGGCTTACGCCGCGGGACGCGGCGCGCGCGTCGGCTTCACGACCTTCTTGGGGGCCGGAAGCAGGCCTTCACGCTGCATCTGCTTGCGGGCCGCCTTGCGGGCGCGACGCACCGCTTCGGCCTTCTCGCGAGCCTTCTTCTCGGAGGGCTTCTCGTAGGCCTTGCGCTGCTTCATCTCCCGCAGGATGCCCTCGCGCTGCATCTTCTTCTTCAGCACGCGGAGAGCCTGGTCGACATTGTTGTCGCGGACGAGCACCTGCATTGCGAACTTTCCGATCCTCGGTGT
>CAZJCW010000267.1:5430-5970 GCA_964544365.1 uncultured Alsobacter sp. | reverse complement strand
GACCCTCGCCGAGGCCCGCGACGCGCTGAAGGCGAAGAGCCTGTCCGCCACCGAGCTGACACGCGCCTTCCTCGGCGCGATGGAGAAGGCCCGCGGCCTCAACGCCTATGTGCTGGAGACGCCGGACCAGGCGCTCGCCATGGCCGCCGAATCCGACGCCCGGCTCGCCCGCGGCGAGGCCCGCCCGCTGGAAGGCCTCGCGCTCGGCATCAAGGACCTCTACGCCACCAAGGGCGTGCGCACGACCGCCGGCTCGAACATCCTCGGCAATTTCGTGCCGGCCTACGAATCGACCGTGACGTCGCAGCTGTGGCGCGACGGGGCGGTGATGCTGGGCAAGCTCAACAACGACGAGTTCGCCATGGGCTCGTCGAACGAGACGTCGGCCTTCGGCACGGTGACGTCGCCGTGGCGGCGCGAGGGATCGAACACGCCGCTGGTGCCCGGCGGCTCGTCGGGCGGCTCGGCGGCGGCCGTCGCCGCGCGGCTGTGCCTGGGCGCGACGGCGACCGACACGGGCGGCTCGATCCGCCAGCCGGC
>CAZJCW010000267.1:0-5420 GCA_964544365.1 uncultured Alsobacter sp. | reverse complement strand
TGTTAAAAATCCATGGAATCATGATTACGTACCGGGCGGCTCATCCGGCGGTTCCGCCGCGGCGGTGGCCGCGCACCTGTGCGCCGGCGCCACCGCTACCGATACCGGCGGTTCGATCCGGCAGCCGGCGGCGCTCACGGGCACCGTGGGCATCAAGCCGACGTATGGCCGCTGCTCGCGCTGGGGCATCGTGGCGTTCGCCTCGTCGCTCGACCAGGCCGGGCCCATCGCCCGCACGGTGCGCGACAACGCCATCCTGCTGCGCTCCATGGCCGGCCACGACCCGAAGGACACGACCAGCGTCGACCTGGCCGTCCCCGACTACGAGGCGGCGGTGGGCCGCTCGGTCAAGGGCATGAAGATCGGCATCCCGAAGGAATACCGCGTCGACGGCATGCCGGCCGAGATCGAGGCGCTCTGGGAAAAGGGCGTGCAGTGGCTGCGCGACGCCGGGGCCGAGATCGTCGAGGTGTCGCTGCCGCACACCAAGTACGCCCTGCCCGCCTACTACATCGTGGCGCCGGCCGAGGCGTCGTCCAACCTCGCGCGCTACGACGGCGTGCGCTACGGCCTGCGCGTGCCGGGCAAGGACATCGTCGACCTCTACGAGAAGACCCGCGCCGCGGGCTTCGGCAAGGAGGTGCGCCGGCGCATCATGATCGGCACCTACGTGCTCTCGGCCGGCTACTACGACGCCTATTACGTCCGCGCGCAGAAGATCCGCACGCTGATCAAGAAGGACTTCGAGGATGTCTACGCCGCCGGCGTCGACGCCATCCTCACCCCCGCCACCCCGTCGGCCGCCTTCGGCATCGGCGAGAAGGGCGGCGCGGACCCGGTCGAGATGTATCTCAACGACGTGTTCACGGTGACGGTGAACATGGCGGGCCTGCCCGGCATCGCGGTTCCGGCCGGAATGTCGTCGGAAGGGCTGCCGCTGGGCCTGCAGCTGATCGGCCGCCCCTTCGACGAGGAGACGCTGTTCTCCCTCGCCGAGGTGATCGAGCGCGCCGCCGGCCGCATCGCGCTTCCCGAGGCGTGGTGGACCTGACGGCGGGGTCGGGGCCATGGGCCCCGTCACGCGCGCGGTCCTCGTCGGCGGCCTCGCCGCCGTGCGGGCGCTGCTGCTGCTGACCGCCGCGCTGATGCTGGTGCTGACCATCGTCCAGTTCGCCCGCGGCGACGAGGGCGCGAGCCTGCCGCGCAACGGCGCGATGACCCTCGCCCTCGGCGTCGCCGGCTGGCTGGCCGGACGCGTCGCGCGCAGGGTCGCCTCCACGCCCGGCTGACGCGTCCGCATCCGCCGCACGACCGGGCCCTGCCCCGTCCGGGGCGAACCGGGGCGGCGGGACTTGCCGGCGGGACTTGCGGGCGGGACTTGCCCGGCAGGACTTGCCAGCTTGCCGGCCTGCAGCAGTTGAACCGTCGTCCGAGGCCCCGGTCCGGACACCGTCGAAACCGGAGCCACCCGTGCCGCCGCATTTCTTCGCTGACCTCGCGCCGTTCCGATTCGTCATCCTGCTGGCCTTCCTCGACCCCGTCGTGGTGGCCATCGGCCTGTGGATGGGATGGCGCGCCGACCAGGCGGCGAAGATCGTCCTCGCCGGCCTCGCCGCGGGACTGGCCGGCGTGGCGCTCGCGGCCCTCGCCCGGTTCGCGGGCCTGAGCTGGTTCGAAGGCGGCTACGCGTTCGGCGGCGCCCATGCGTTCTTCCGGGTGGTCGCGGGCGTGCTCTGGGCCGCCATCGGCTTTGCCGCCGCGCGCGCCCTGCGGCGCGGCTGAGCTCCCCGCGCTGGGCGGAGGCAGGCCCGGGGCGACACCGCGCGTGGCGCACGGCCTTCCTTGACTTTCCCCCGCCGATGCGTAGTTTGCGCCGCACGCGAGGCCGGTCCCCGGACCGGCCCTCTTGCTTTGGAATCACGAACCTGCGGTCGCCGCGCATTGGCGGCTGGCCCACGAAGGAACACCGCCATGGCGAAGGCGACCACCATCAAGATCAAGCTCGTGTCGTCGGCCGACACCGGGTACTTCTACGTGACGAAGAAGAACTCCCGCACGATGACGGACAAGCTGTCGAAGAAGAAGTACGACCCCGTCGCGAAGAAGCACGTCGAGTTCAAGGAAGCCAAGATCAAGTGATCTGGTGAACCGGGACCACGAGACGACGATGAAACCGCCCGCCCGGGCGGTTTTTTTTGCCTGCTGTCGGACGGTTGCGTGGGCGCTCATCGTCAGGCAACCGCCATGACGCCGCTTCCGCCACGGCACGATGCGATCCGGGCCGGTACCGTGAACCCACCCGAGCCGATGCGCCACCAGCCGCGGGCGGCGCCGGACCGTGCGAGGCGGCCCGGCCCATGATCGCGGCGAGGCCAGGCCTCTATCGAAGCATCCTGGCGGAAACCGGCGCCCGACAGGCCGGGCTCGTCGCGGTCGCACTCGCCATCGCGGCACTGGCCGCCGCCCCTCTCGAACTGCAGAAGACCATCATCAACGGCCTCGCCCAGTCGATGACCGTCGACGACCTGCTGAGGCTGTCCGCGCTCTACGCCGGCGTCGTCCTGCTGGTCGCGGCGCTGAAGCTGGGGCTCGGATACGGCGTCGCGCGGACGGGCGATTTCGCTGCACGGCATATCCGCCGCCGCCTGCTCGACCGCGAGGCGGCCGGCTCGTCGGTCCCGTCCGGGACACTGGTGACGATGCTCACCGGGGAGGCCGAGACGATCGGCGGCTTTGCGGGATCGGCGTTCGCCCTGCCCGTCGTGCAGGTCGGCACGCTGTTGTCCGTGCTCGTGTTCATCGCGGCCAGCCAACCGATGCTGGGCCTCCTGGCATTCGCGGTGGTCGCCCCGCAGGCCTTGATCGTCCTGGGAGTGCAGCGCCGCGTGACCATGCTGGTGCGCGACCGTGTCCGCCTGATCCAGCACGCCTCGGACGCCCTGGTGAATGCCGACGGGGATTATGCGGGCCCGCGTCGCGACTTCGAAGAGGTCTACGACATCCAGCGCCGCATCAACCGCCTCAAGCAGATCTCGAAATTCGCGCTCAATGCCCTCAGCACGCTGGGGCTCGTCGCCATCCTGGCTCTCGGGGGATGGCTCGCCCTGCACGGCCGCACCGACGTCGGCACCGTGGTCGCCGCGATCGGCGGTCTCGCCCGCATCGCAAAGCCGTGGAACGAACTGATCGCGTTCTATCGCCAATGGAGCGTGGTTCGCGCGCGGCACGAATTGTTGCTGTCCCGGCTCGAGAGGGGATGATGAGTCCCGTCCCGCCAAGGCCGGGCGGAGGCGCTCGCCGCCGCGAGCCCTAAACCGGAACGACTTAAATTTAAGTCATTCCATTAAGCGACAACCTCGTGTCGTGGGTGAGGTGGCCGGCCGGAAGCGACCTGCGAGGAGGCCACTCCGGCCGCTTCCGAGCCGGCCGAACCCCACGGGACCCAGGAGATGCGGCGGACCTGAGCATCCGTAGGGTATTGGGGTGAAGGTCTTGATCTGTCCCGATGTTTTCGCCGGAACAAGCCCTGCCCTTCACGTGAAGACAACTTAGCAAACCCTGCCGCTGAGTCCATCGACTCGGGCGAGCGAGCGGACTTTACCGCTCATTAAGGTAAAATTACGCCGAAATAAGGTTTACGCCGCCTGCGCCTGGACGATGACGCGGTTCCGGCCGCCGCTCTTCGCTGCGTAGAGCGCGAGATCGGCCCGCTTGAGCAGCGTCTGCGGCGTCTCGCCCAGTCCGTCGACGCTGGAGACGCCGATGGAGACCGTGACGGCGACGCTGTTGCGCCCCTTGTGGATGCGGAACGGTTCGGCCTGCACGCGCTCGCGGATGCGCTCCGCAGCCAGCCGCGCCGTCTCGAGCGGGGTGTCCGGCATGAGAACGACGATCTCCTCGCCGCCGAAGCGCGCGACGAGGTCGACGCCCCGCACGCTGCGTCGCACGCGCTGCGCGAACTCGCGCAGGACATCGTCGCCGGCGTCGTGGCCATAGGTGTCGTTGATCGCCTTGAACTTGTCGACGTCGAGAACCATCGCCGACATCGGCCGACCGCGGTTCAGCGCCTCGTCGACGAGCGTCGTGAAATGGCTGTCGAGATAGCGCCGGTTGTGCAGGCCCGTCAGCGGGTCGACGATCGCCAGCTCGATGGACGCGTGCACGGTCTCGCGCAGCCGGTCCGCGTAGCGCTTGCGGCGCACCTGCGTGCGCACCCGTGCCAGCAGTTCGTTGCGGTCCACCGGGCGAACCAGGTAGTCGTTCACGCCCAGGTCGAGCGCTCGCAGCACGCGCGTGGAATCGTCCTGCTCGGCCAGCACCAGGATCGAAATGTTGCGCGTGCGGTCGAGCGATCGCAGCTGGCTGCACACGCGCAATCCGTCGAAGCCGGCCAGGTCCATGCTCACGATCACGAGATCGGGCGCCTCGTCGGCGGACACGAACAGCGCGTGCTGCGGATCCGGCTCCAGCGTCACCCGGTGGTGGGGCGAGAGCGTCGCGACGATCCGCTCCGCCGAGCTCGCGCGGTCGTCGACCACGAGCACCTTGCCGTCGAGCCCGCTGTCGGCCGCGGCCTGGATGAGAGGGTCGGCAAAGCCGAGGTCGCGCGACGTCAGGGCGCGGGTCCGCAGTTCGTCCGTCACGGCCTTGAGGCGCACGAGGCTGCGCACCCGGGCAACCAGCGCGATTTCGTTGACCGGCTTGGTGAGGAAGTCGTCCGCGCCGGCATCGAGACCCTTGAGGCGATCGCTCGGCTGGTCGAGTGCGGTGACGATGACGACGGGAATGTGCGCGGTCGTCGGATCGTCCTTCAGGCGGCGGCAGAGCTCGAACCCGTCCATGCCCGGCATCATCACGTCCGTGAGGACGATGTCGCAGAGGCCCTGCTGGCAGATCGGGATCGCCTCGGTCCCGCTCATCGCCGTCACGACGTCGAAATACTCCGCGGTCAGCCGCGCTTCGAGCAGCTTCAGGTTGGGCAGGATGTCGTCGACGACGAGAATGCGGGCGGTCATTGCAGGAGGGCCTATCAGGCGTCGCCGACGTAGTTGCGGACCGTCTCCAGGAACTTCGCGACCGAGATCGGCTTCGAAAGGTAGGCCTCGCACCCCTTGCGGCGAATGCGTTCCTCGTCGCCCTTCATGGCGAAGGCCGTGATGGCGATGATCGGGATCCCCTTGAGGTCGTCGTCGCTCTTCAGCCACTCCGTCACGTCCTCGCCGGACACCTCGGGCAGCTGGATGTCCATGAGGATCAGGTCGGGCGTGTGCAGACGCGCCAACTCGATCGCCTCGACACCGCTGGCCGTCTTGAGGGTCGCGTAGCCATGGGCTTCGAGGAGGTCGTTGAAGAGCTTCATGTTGAGCTCATTGTCCTCGACGATGAGCACCTTCTTGGGCATCGATCCGTCCCTTCAGAGC
>CAZJCW010000266.1:0-5978 GCA_964544365.1 uncultured Alsobacter sp. | reverse complement strand
AGCCCACCACCGCCGCCAAGGCCCTTTCCAGGGCAGGACCCTCGTGCCCAGCTAAGCCGTTCTCGCGGACAGCCTCAAGCAGTTGGTCGGCGAGATCGTGCTGGCCGGAGAGATAAAGCCAGCGTGCAACCCGGAAGCACCGGCTGAGGAAGGCCTGCCGGAGATCCCGTTCCACATTGGCCCACTCAGACATCGCCAGCAGCTTGCGGTGCATGGTCACGAGACTTGTGAACGATCGCCTGTTCCTGTCGGTGGACAGGCTGCCAGCATGGCGCCGCCATGGCACCCAGACCTGCTCGTTCGAGATCTTCACCTTGGCGCCGCACAGGAAGGCGCGCATCGCCAGTTCGATGTCGTCCACGCCCCAGATGGCCGGATCCCAGCCACCGATCCGCCGGAGAAATGCAACGGACCAGCATAGCGTCGAGGTCTGGACACAGTGGTCGCGGATGAAGTGGCTCAACATCGTCTGCGCATCGCTGTCGGATGCATATCGGTTGGGGTACTGGAGCCAGTACCCATTTTCGCGCCTTTCCGCTGCCAGGCCGATCAGGACGTCGATGTCGTCGCGCCAAGCCCTTTCCACGCCCAGCCTGTGCGGTCCGAAGATGTGGTCATCGTGGTCGACAAAGCAGACGATGGCGTTCGTCACGTGACCTAGCCCGTTGTTGCGTGCTGCACTGGGGCCAGCGTTCTTCTGAAGCAGGATCCTGATGCGCCCGGAGTAACGGTTCAGAATCGCCTGGGTATCGTCGGTCGAGCCGTCGTTCACGACGATGATTTCCGGTGAGTCACCGGCCTGGGACAGGAGCGAGTCGAGGCAGGCCTCGATCACAGATTCGCCGTTGTAGACAGGCACCACATAACTCAAGCGCGCAGGACGGGTAGCGCAGTCCGGCGACGATGTCGGCTCGATGGACGACCCGTTCACGGTTCAAGCCTTCCCGACAGGGTCCGGATCAGGCTTGTCCAGAGCTGCAACGCGAGGTCGCGGGATGCGCCTCCGTCGGAAACGCTGCGAGCGTTCGCCCCCAGTCGCCCACAGACCTCCGGTGCGCCCATCCAATAACGGATGACGGCCGCGAGCCGTGCCCCATCGCCGGGTTGAACCGCGATGCCGCAGTCGTACCTTGCGACGAGGCTGCCGATCTCGCCCTGGGGATCGCAAACCGCGATCACCGGGCGGCCGGCTGCGGCGATCCCGTAGATCTTGCTCGGCACGATCAGGCCCTCCAGTTCCGGGCGCAGCGAGATCCAGTGCGCGTCGCCGACCGACAGGGATTCCGACAGGTTTTCATAGGGCTGGTAAGGCTGCATCACGAACAGGTGCCCGAGACCCCGGCGGTCCACCTCCGCCGCCAGCTGATCGGCATGGTGCCCGCCGCCGATGAACAAGAAGGCCAGCCTCGCTTCGTCCCTCAAGAGCTCTGCTGCCGCGAGCAATGTTTCGTACTCGTGCGCCCTTCCGAGATTGCCCGAATACGCGACGACGAAGCGGTCGCTGAGCCCCCACTCCCTGCGAAGCGTGTTCGCAGCTGGAGCCACTGGCCTTATGGCTGTCTCATCGACCCAGTTGGGGATCACGTTGATCCGCTCCCGCGCCGCACCTGAACGCGCGAGGCGTTCGGCCATGATCTCGCCAATTGCGACATTGGCGTCTGCGCTGCGCAAGGAGTTGTCCCGCAGGCCCGACAGGATCTGCCCCGCCGGTCCGCGGAGCAGGCGAACTCCGAGTTGCTGCGCCGTCTCCGGATAGAGATCCTGCACCCAGTTGACGAAGCGCGCTGACTTTCGACGGGCGACGCGATGGGCGACAAGGGAGACCAGCGGCGGGTCTGTCTTCGCGACCACGATATCGCCGGCCCGAACGATTTCCGACAGTTTGCGCGCGGCCGCCATATAGAACGAAGCATAGTCAACGAGCCGTCCTGCCATCCGGCGACGGCCGAAGGCGGTCGTACGCACGCGGTGAATGTCGACACCGCGAATTCGCTCGAACGCCGGGAGCATGGCTTCGGAGGAATCGTAGCGAAGCTGGCTCGTCACGATGCCCACGTCGATCCCCTGTCCCGCGAGATGGAACGCCAAGTCCGAGAGGATCTGGCTAGTCGCGCTGTGGTCGGGATGGAAAAATCGGTTGACGAATATGACCTTGGGCATCTCTTGCTGTCCGACGGCACAGGAATAGTTCAATTCCGTGCACCATTGTCCTCGGTTCTTCCGGTCGCAGCATACGAGAGGTGACGATCGGGCGAGCCAATCGGACAGAGCGTGTCGGCTGCGTCAGCCCTTGAGCGAGCGCAACGCAACAGCTCAACGGCTTCGAGAGCAACGGATGACAATCACGTCGCACCCATCAGGTCGTCGCCCCGGTCTGCCACCACTCCCCCGGTTGTCCTGAGAGTGAAACGCAACTCTCGCGGATCGCCTCGACGCGGTGAGCCCTATGCGGCAACGCGAGAAATGACCGTGTTGCCTAGCACCAGTACGTCCATCCGTGTCCTCAGGAAGCAATCCAGCGCCTCAGCCGGCGTGCACACAACCGGCTCGTTCTCGTTGAAAGACGTGTTGAGCACCATCGGCACGCCGGTTTCGACGCGGAAGGCCTCGATCAGCATCCAGTAGCGCGGGTTCGTCTCCTTGTAGACCGTCTGGAGGCGCCCCGAGCCATCGACATGCGTCACCGCCGGGATGCGGGCGCGCATCTCGGGACGGATCTGGAACACCTGCATCATGAACGGCACGTCGCCGTCTTCCTCGAACCACGCGGCGACGTGGTCCTTGAGGATGGAAGGGGCAAAGGGACGGAAGCTTTCCCGCCGCTTGATCTTGAGGTTCAGGATGTCTTTCATGTCGGCGCGGCGCGGATCGCCGATGATGGACCGGTTGCCTAGAGCGCGCGGCCCCCATTCCATGCGACCCTGGAACCAGCCAACGACCTCGCCGCGCGCAACAGCCTGCGCCGTACGACGGCACAAGTCCTCGTCGCCGCCGATCGTCTCGACAGTACAACCATCCTTTGCCAGATCGTGGGCCCGGTCCGACAGCAGGGCAGAGACAACCGGGTCCTCGAAGTGCGGACCGAGATAGGCATGCTCCATCACCGCACGCCCTTCGACTGCGTCACCCGCAAGGACGCGCGGGAAGGGTCTGTCCGGCTTCGCTCCGGCGGCCTCGCGCTGCCAGACCACCATCGCAGCACCGATTGCACCACCTGCATCGCCGGCCGCCGACTGGACATAGACACGCTTGAAGGGTGACTGCCGGACGACCTTGCCGTTGGCCACGGAATTCATCGCGCAGCCGCCTGCCAGGGTCAGGCTGTCCAGGCCGTGCCGTTCATGCAGACGCCCGAGCAGGTGGAAGAACGCCTCCTCGTACATGGCCTGCACCGACCGGGCGAGGTCCTTGTGGCGCTGTTCGAGCGGGTCGTCCTTGCCGCGGGCCGGTCCAAGGAGTTCCTCCAGAGCCGGCGAGTAGAGCATCCCGACATGCGGACTTCGGCCTTCCCACTCATAGGCGATGCTTTCACGATGGTGGCGGAAGTAACGGGTGTCGAGTTCGAAGCCGCCGTCGTCCCGCAGCCTGACGACCTGGCGAAGGCGGGCAAGCTCGGTGGGATGACCGTACGGAGCCAGTCCCATCACCTTGTACTCGTCCCCGTAGTGGGGAAATCCCAGGTATTGGGTAAGCGCCTGGTAGAAGACACCGAGGGAGTGGGGAAACAGGACCCGGCCTTCGATTTCGATCCGGTCGCCTCGTCCCGTGCCCCACGCCGCGCTGGAGAAATCGCCGAAGCCGTCGATGGAAACCACCGAGGCTTCCTGGAAGGGCGATACCAGGAAGCAGGATCCCAGATGCGCCAGGTGGTGTTCGATCCGGTGCACGCGGCCGCGGAAGGGGGCCTGCGGAAACGCCCGTGCCAGTTCCTGCTCCACCGACTGGCGCTTGCTCTGGTTGCGGACGCGGTCGAGGATCAGCCGCGGATCGGGCCGCCGTGCGATCGCGTAGCCGATCTTCTTGAGGAGATGGGCCTTCGGATCGGAGTTGACGGCCACGTGGTCGACATCCGACAGGGTGATGCCACCCTCTGCGAGGCAATAGGCCAGAGCTTCCGATGGGAAGCCAGCCCAGTGCTTGATCCGGCGGAAGCGCTCCTCCTCCGCAGCGGCCAGCAGCACGCCGTTGCGCACCAGGCAGGCCGAGGCGTCACCGTGATAGGCATTCAGTCCGATGATGTTCACTGGCGTCTCATGTCAATCGACGCGACGGTCACCGTCGCCCCGCGTCCCCGATCCGAGCCTGGTGTCCAGGATCGCCAGCATGATCAGCATCTCTGCCACGGTACGCTGGATGACATACATCCAGCCGTGCCAGCCATCGAAGGCGCAGCGCTTCGCGATCAGCGTGTAGAAGAAAACGAGCGCCGGCGCCGGCCATGCCATGCGGCGCAGCCTGTCGCTGCGTCGGAGCGTCTTCGGATCGGCCGACAGGAGGAAGTCTGCTTCGAGCGCGGCATAATGCTGCTGTGACGTCACCCAGCGACCCAGCGGCTTGCGGTCGTCGTGGTCGATCTTGGCCTGCAGCTCGCCGATCTGGCCCTCGATCACGAGCCGCTGCGTATGGCCCTGCTGGACATAGCGGCCGCGGCGGTGCCGAAACAGAACGATTGCAGGAGGATAGAGCGACGCTGACAGTGGCTTTCCGCCGATCAGGTAGCGAAATCGCGCCCGATAGCCCATCGTTTCCGGGGCCGGCGCGAGGCCGGCGATCTCGGCGACGAGCGCTTCAGGCAAGACATAGTCGGCGTCGAGGCACAGCACCCAAGGGGTCGCGATGCCGCACTGGTCGAGACCGTGGTTCCACTGGTCGGCGTGGGCGTCGAAAGCGCGCGTCTCGACCCGGACATTGGCGAAATCGCGAGCGATGTCAGTTGTCCCGTCCGTGCTGCCGCTGTCGAGTACCACCACTTCCGCGAACGCCGTAAGCGCCGAAAGGGTTCGCCGTATGTTGGCTTTCTCGTTGTAGGTGAGAATGAGCACCGTGGTGCTGCCGAGGAGGCCCCGAGCGACCGCCCGCTCCTGCCGTGTCATGTCCATCGCGTCTCGGGCCCGATCATGCCTGTGCCTTCATTCCCGCGAGCTCCTGATAGAGCTTTTCGGTGCTTTGCGCGATTGCCTCCCAAGAAAAACGACGTTCCGCGAGTGTGCGTCCGGCTGCCCCCATGCGAGCACGAAGGCCGGGCTCGTCGATGAGACGCCGCAGCGCTTCAGCGAAACGGTCCGGGTCCCCCGGCGAGACGATCCCGGCGCCAGCGTCGCCGACCGCGGGCGCGAGGCCGACCTCCGGCGTAACCACCACCGGAAGCCCGCATGCCATCGCCTCTAGCACCGCGATTCCGAAATTCTCGGAGTGCGATGCCAGCGCGAATATGTCCGCCTTCCGAAAGCAATCCCACTTCGCATCGCCCTGAACCGCACCGATGAACTGGACTCGCGATCCCAGGCCAAGGTCATGAGCGAGCCGTTCAAGCGTGGTGCTCAAGGACTCCTCGTCGTTTCCGGCGATCACCAGATGCGCTTCAGGGAGAGTCGCGACAGCCCGGATCAGGCGATCAAGGCCCTTCTTCCAGCTCACCCGGCCGAGCGACAGGATCACCGGCGGGCCCGGTGTCCTGCTGACCGTCGCGCCCGGAGGCGGGTCGATACCGTTCGGGATGACGTCGAATCGCGCGACCTGCAGTCCCAGCGTCGCGATGTCCCGCGCTTCGATCTCAGACGTGACGTGCACGGATGCAGCGCGCGCGAGGTTGCGGCTCTCGAAGAGACGGATCCAAGCGCGCTTGGCCCACCGGCTTTTCCGGTCGATGAGATCGCGCACCAGCATGCCTCTTGGCGACACGACATAGGGTACGCCCTCCCGGCGGGCGAGGCGGGCGGCGACCGCCGTTGGCCACAGGAACACGGAGTGCAGGTGGA
>CAZJCW010000265.1:0-5987 GCA_964544365.1 uncultured Alsobacter sp. | reverse complement strand
TTGACGATGGCGCCGACGGGACTGATCACGTCGTGGCAGACGCGACTGCACAGCAGGGCTGCGAGATCCAGCGCGTCGAGGGTGAGGACGGTCATGAAGCCTCCCTGGAGGGCCCGCTGCCGCCGCGGCGCGGACGAATCGCTCTAGGTGTACACATCAAGCGGATACACTGCCGCCGTGCGGCGGGAAAGCCGCAGCCTGACGCCCGTTGCACAAGAGTCGCCGCACAGTCACGGCGCCAGTTGCGGCTTGAGGGCGAGCCACTTCGCCTCGGCGGCCTCGAGCGAACCCGCGCCGCCTGCGAGAAATGCGTCACGCCCCTCGGGGGAGCGAAAAAACACCAGTCGGTTCAAGACGATAGAGAACAGGTTGGGATCGGGTGCCACCGGTGCGCCTCGCAACATCGACTCCCCATCGTAGCCCCCGAAGGCGGGCATGTAGACGTCCGGATCCTTGCGGAAAGCGGCTGCATTGCCGGAGGACGCAAACCGCCACGTGGCGTTCTCCCACTCCACCTCGTGTCCCGCCCGCCCCGCCACGGCCCTGCCGTGGATGAAGTAGGCCACGGGATCGAAACCGTTGATGGCAAGTCCCGACACGGGATCGACGAAGACCCGCTCCGTCATGCCAGCCCGAGCGTCGAGCGATCGCGCTGTCAGGGCGATCGCGACGGATGCCCCGAAGAGGAAGTTGCGCCTTGCAAGCGACATGTTTCGTCCAGATCCTCTGCCGTTGATCGCTCGGGTGATTCGCGGGCCGTCTTGGATCGCCGATGACCTTGGTGGGCCAATGAGCAGGACGTGTGCTTGACGTTCCGTTACGCGCGCCGCGCGGGCACGGTCGGGCGGAAGGAGCAGGGACGATGCGGATGAGGCGTGGTGGCAGGCTGCAGGTGCTCGCGATGCTGGCCCTCTTCGCGGCCGGGCTCCTGCTTTCGCCCGGCATGGCGGACGCCCAGCAGTCCGGCAAGCCCAAGCCGCAGTCCCAGAGCCGGGCCGACACGTTCAGCACCGAGGAACTGGTCGGCAACGGCCACAAGTTCTTCGGCAGCGTCTCGCGAGGCATCGCGATGACCATCGAAGAGGCTGGCCGCCGCTGGGGTCAGCCCAACGGCTACATTCTGGGCCAGGAGGCTGCCGGCGCCTTCGTCGGAGGGCTGCGCTACGGCGAGGGCACGCTCTATACCCGCAACGCCGGGGACCGGCGTGTCTTCTGGCAGGGACCTTCGCTGGGCTTCGACTTCGGCGGCGACGGGTCGCGCACCATGATGCTGGTCTACAATTTGCCGTCGACGGACGCGATCTACCAGCGGTTCGGCGGCATCGACGGATCGGCCTACCTCGTCGGCGGTTTCCGCATGACCGGGCTGACCGCGAACAACATCGTCCTGGTGCCGATCTCGTCCGGCGTCGGCGCCCGGCTCGGTGTCAATGTCGGCTACCTGAAGTTTACTCCGGACGCGACCTGGAACCCGTTCTGACAGGCCAGCCGCTTGGCGGGGTCGGAGGCGGCGTGTAACACTTGCGCTTACAGCATTGCGGGACTTCCGTCCGTCTCGGGCGGCCGCTTGGTACCAGGTCGAAGGCCGGTCCCCTCCGGGCCGGTCCGCTTCACGAGAGTTCCGGCCGCATGAACGATGAGGTTCGCTGCCCGTGATCGACTTGGTCATGGTGTTCGCCATGGGCGTGCTGACGGCGGCGCTGGTTGCCCTGCTGGTGCTGCCTGCACTCTCGCGTCGGGCCGAGAGGCTGGCGCGGCGGCGGATCGAGGCGCGGCTTCCGCTTTCCCTGGCCGAGGTTGCTGCCGAGCGGGATCACCTGCGCGCGGAGCTCGCGGTTGAGGCTCGCCGTGTCGAACTGCGCATGGAGGCGATCCAGAAGTCGAAGGCCGACGACATGGTCGAACTCGGCAAGCGGGCCGTTGCGATCGCGGATCTGCAGAAAGTCGTGACCGAGAAGACTGCCGCCATCGCCCGGTTGGACGATACCGTCGCGACGCTCAGTCGCGATCTCGCGGAAACCTCCGCCCACCTCGCAACAAGCCGGACGGAGGGCGAGCGTCTCGCCGCCGATCTCGCCGCGCGGCAGGCCGACCTCGCAACGCTGCGCGGCGAGCATGCCACGCTGCAGGGCGTCGCCGACGAGCGGCGCGTGGTGATCGCGACACTCGAGACTCGCATCGAGGCGCTCGACCTCCAGCTTGCCGACCTGTCGCGGGACATCGCGGAAGCCCGCGAGGCAATCGAGGAACGGGACGGGCGGATTGCAGGCCTGGAGACAGACCGTGCGCTTGCCGAGAACCGGCTGCACGGACTGCAGCAGGAACGGGACGAGCAGGCCAGGCTGGTCGAACGCCTGCGCTCCGAGCGCGCCGAGGCTACGGCTCGCGCCGCGTCGGCGGTCGCGGAAAGCGGCGAGCGCCAGAGGCTCCTGCAGGCGGAGACCCGACGCATCGAGACCGCCGAAAGCGAGTTGTCCGAACTGGCGCGGCGCATCGAGGAACTGCGAGCCGACAAGGAGGCCGCCGAGAAGGCGCTCAAGGACGCGCGGGCATCACGGAAGGCCATGAAGGCCGAGCGAGACCTGCTGCGCCAGACCGCGGACGTCGGCCTCGCTGCGCAACGCCTCGAGAACGATTCCCTGCGCGACGAGATGGAACGTCTCGCCGCGGAAATCCTGCGGCTCACGGCTGCGCCTGGTTCCGAGCCTCCCCCCGCCCGACCCGACCGACGCCGGCCGCGCCTTACCGCGGTGGGGGAGCCTGCCGGCAAGGCCTGAGCCTGGACGGGCGTCGCGGGACTGCGGCGCCCACTCCCATCTTCCGGTCGCACTGGGCGTGATCTGCCGTCTTGCCCGACAGCAGAAGGTTTGCCGGGCGGAATAGCGGGCCTTGAGACGGCAGCGTCATCAACGCTGGCTGGTTTGCCAGTCGGACGCCACGTAGACGGGCACGTTCGATGCGGGTGGAGGGTCGCGGCCGAGGATGAGGTCGGATGCCTTTTCGCCGATCATGATCGCAGGGGCGTTGAGGTTCCCGGTCGTGATCGTGGGAATGATCGACGTGTCGGCGACGCGCAGCCCCTCGACGCCGATCACGCTGAGACGGGGATCCACCACGGCCGCTGCATCGTCGGCCGCCCCCATGCGGCAGGTGCCGCAGGGATGGTACGCGCTCTCCACGCGACGGCGGATGAAGGCGTCGATGTCCTCGTCGGTGCGGACGTCCGCGCCGGGCGAAATCTCGCGGCCGCGCCAGCGGTCGAAGGCGGGCTGCGCGAAGATCTCGCGCGTCAGCCGGACGCAGGCTCGCATCTCGTCCCAATCGTCCGGATGGCCCATGTAGTTGAACAGGATGGATGGCGGCGCGAGGGGATCGGCGCTGCGCAGGGCCACGCGGCCCCGGCTCTTCGAGCGCATCGATCCCACATGCGCCTGGAAGCCATGGGCGGTGACGAGTTCGCGGCCGTCATAGGCGATCGCCGCAGGCAGGAAGTGATACTGGATGTCGGGCCACTTCACCCCGGCCCGGCTGCGGATGAAGCCGCAGCTTTCGAAATGGTTGGTCGCGCCGAGTCCATCCTTCCGCAGCAGCCAGCGCAGGCCGATCAACGCCTTGGCCCAGGGGCTCATCGCCGAATAGAGCGTGATCGGCTCGCGACATTCCACCTGGAAATAGAACTCGAGGTGGTCCTGCAGGTTCTGCCCGACTCCCGGCCGGTCAGCGACGACCGGAATGCCGAGGCGGGCGAGGTCCGCACCGGGACCGACGCCGGAGTGCATCAGCAGCACCGGTGAGTTGATGGATCCGGCCGCCAGAACAACCTCGCGCCGCGCATGCAGGATCGTTTCCCGGCCACCGGCCGCCGGCCTGCAGGCGACGCCGACGGCCCGTCGCCCCTCGAAGACGATGCGCGTCGTCGTCGTCCGGCTGCGCAGGACCACGTTGGGGCGGCGCAGTGCTGGCCTGAGATAGGCATTCGCGGCGCTCCAGCGTCGCCCGCCCCGGATGGTGCGGTCCATCCGGCCGAAGCCTTCCTGCCGAAATCCGTTCACGTCCGGCGTCTCGGCATATCCCGCCTGCGCGGCCGCCTCGATGAACGCGCGGTACAAGGGGTTCCGCATGGTTCCATAGCTGGTGTGCAGCGGGCCGGAATCGCCGCGCCATGCGTCGCCGCCCTCTTCCCGCGTCTCCGCCCGCCGAAAATAGGGCAAGACATGCCGCCAGCCCCAGCCGGTCGCCCCCTGTTCCTCCCACCCGTCGAAGTCGAGGGCGTTGCCGCGGATGTAGACCATGCCGTTGATCGAGGACGAGCCGCCGATCACCTTCCCGCGCGGCACGTGCAGCCTTCGCCCGTCGAGGTGGGGCTCCGGCTCCGTCTCGTAGCACCAGTCGTAGCGCGGCGAGTTCATCGGGATGCTCAGGGCGCTCGGCATCTGGACGACAGGCGACGCGTCGCTGCCGCCGGCCTCGAGCACGAGGACCGACGCCGTACCGTCCTCCGACAGCCGGTTCGCCATGACGCAGCCGGCGGAGCCGGCGCCGACGATGATGTAGTCGTAGGTGTCAGGCATCACACAGGCGCGACCGCTCCCGTGCGGGTTCCGGACGCGTCGCCCTGCTCACGAGAGCCCCTCGATCCGTCCCGCGGCGTCGAGCCGGATCTGCTCGGCCGCCGGAACGCGCGGCAGACCGGGCATGGTCATGATTTCCCCGCAGATCACCACGAGGAAGCCCGCCCCGGCCGAGAGCCTCACCTCGCGGATCGGCACGACATGGCCGGACGGGGCCCCGCGCAGCGTGGGATCGGTGGAGAAGGAGTACTGCGTCTTCGCCACGCAGATCGGCAGGTGGCCCCATCCCCCGGACTGCAGGTCGCGGAACTGGTTGCGCACGGAGGCATCCGCGACGATATCGGCGGCGCCGTAGATCTCGGTGGCGATGAGGCGGACCTTGTCCCACAGGGGCAGCTCGTCCGAGTAAAGCGGCCTGAAACCCTCGCCCTCCAGCGGCCTGCTGCGCTCGGCGAGAGCGACGACCTCGTGGGCGAGGGACTCGATGCCGCGCGAGCCCTCCGCCCAATGCGTGCAGACCACTGCGGTGACGCCGAACTGGTCGCGGCAGACGGTGCGGATCGTCTCCAGTTCAGCCTCGGTGTCCGTCCCGAAGCGGTTGATGCCGACCACCACCGGCACGCCGAACTTGCGGACATTGCCGACATGGCGGCCGAGATTGGCCATGCCGCGGCGCAGCGCCTCGACATTCTCCGTGCCCAGCTGGTCGCGGGGCACGCCGCCGTGCATCTTCAGCGCGCGGACCGTGGCGACGACGACCGCCGCCGCCGGCGTCAGGCCCGCCTTGCGGCACTTGATGTCGAAGAACTTCTCGGCACCCAGGTCCGCCCCGAAGCCCGCCTCCGTGACGACGTAGTCGGCGAGCTTCAGCGCGGTGCGGGTCGCGACGACCGAGTTGCAGCCATGGGCGATGTTGGCGAAGGGGCCGCCGTGGACGAAGGCGGGGTTCCCTTCCAGGGTCTGCACGAGGTTGGGCTGCAACGCGTCCTTCAACAGCACCGTCATCGCGCCCTCGGCCTTGAGATCGCGGGCGGTGACGGGGGCCTTGTCGCGCGTCTGCGCGACGACCATGCGGCCCAGTCGCTCCTCGAGATCCTTCAGGTCGCGGGCGAGGCAGAAGACGGCCATGACTTCGGAAGCGACCGTGATGTCGAAGCCGTCCTCGCGCGGAAAGCCGTTGGACACGCCTCCCAGCGAGCCGACGATGGAGCGCAGGGCGCGGTCGTTCATGTCGAGGACGCGGCGCCACGACACCCGGCGCGGGTCGATGCCGAGACCGTTGCCCCAGTAGACGTGGTTGTCCAGCATCGCAGCCAGCAGGTTGTTCGCCGACGTCATGGCGTGGAAGTCGCCGGTGAAGTGCAGGTTGATCTGCTCCATCGGCACGACCTGGGCGTAGCCGCCGCCGGCCGCTCC
>CAZJCW010000264.1:0-6023 GCA_964544365.1 uncultured Alsobacter sp. | reverse complement strand
GGCAAGGTAATGGCGGATCTGGGCGGGCGGCCGGTGATCGACCACGTGGTCGAGCGCACGCGCGGCGCCCGCCTCGTCGACGACGTGGTTGTCGCGATCAGCACAAGTCCCGCCGACGACGTGCTGGCGGACCACCTGGCCGGCCTGGGCGTTCGCGTCGCCCGCGGGCCGGAGGACGACGTCCTGACCCGCTTCGCCCTGGCGGTTGCGCCCACAGCCGCAACGACGCTCGTCCGCATCACCGCAGACTGTCCGTTCCTCGAACCCACCCTGGTCGACGCGGTCGTCCGTCGGTTCCAGGCCGGCGACGCGGACTACGCCTGCAACACCCTCGGCCGCAAGTATCCGGACGGGCTGGACGTGGAGGTGTTCTCGCGGGCGGCCCTGGAAGAAGCGGACCGCGAGGCGCGCGACCCCTTCCTGCGGATGCACGTCACGCCCTACATCCACGGCCGCCGGCGCGGCCAGTACCCGTGTGGCGACTTCCGCGTCGTCGAGATCGAGCCCGAGGCGGACTACGGCCACCTGCGCTGGACCATCGACGAGCCTGCCGACCTCCGGTTTGCCCGCGCCGTCGTCGAGGAACTGGGCAACGCCTTCGGCTGGCACGACCTCATCGCGCTGTTGACCCGCAAGCCGCATCTGCTGGCGATCAACGGCCATATCCCCACCAATGCCGGCGCGGCGCGCGATCAGGCGAGGCTTTCGGGCGCCCCGCGCAGCTATGCGCGCTCGAACCAGGCCGTCGCGCGCGCGCTGGAAACGGTGCCGCTCGCCAGCCAGACCTTCTCCAAGTCGCACTACCAATGGCCCCGCGGCGCGGCGCCGCTGTTCCTCGACCGGTCGCTGGGCGGCCGGACGTGGGACGTCGATGGGAACGAGTTCATCGACTACCTGCTGGGCCTGCTGCCGATCGTCCTGGGGCACTGCGACCCGGACGTGGACGCCGCCGTCACGGCCCAACTGGCGAAGGGCGTGACGTTCTCCCTGCCGACCCTGCTCGAATGCGAACTCGCCGAGCGGGTCGTGCGGCACGTCCCCTGCGCGGAAAAGGTGCGGTTCGGCAAGAACGGCTCGGACGCGACGACGGCGGCCGTCCGCCTCGCCCGCGCGTTCACCGGCCGCGACCGCGTCGCGGTGGCGGGCTACCATGGCTGGCACGACTGGTACATCGGCACCACCACCCGGGATCTCGGCGTGCCCGCGGCGGTCAAGGCCCTGTCGTCGACGTTCCGCTACAACGACGCCGACAGCCTCGCCGCCCTTCTCGACGCGGCTCCGGACGCCTACGCGGCCATCGTCCTGGAGGCGGCCGGCACGGTGCCGCCGGCGCCCGGCTTCCTCGAGCGCGTGCGGGAACTCGCCGACCGGCACGGCACCGTGCTGGTGTTCGACGAGATCATCACGGGCTTCCGGATCGCGCCCGGCGGCGCGCAGGCGCATTACGGCGTGACGCCCGACCTGGCCTGTTTCGGCAAGGCGATGGGGAACGGCATGCCCATCAGCGCCATCGCGGGGCGCGCCGACATCATGAACGTGATGGACGACGTTTTCATCTCCGGCACGTTCGGCGGCGAGGCCCTGTCGCTTGCCGCGTCCATCGCGACCATCGACAAGATCGTGCGCGACGATGTCCCGACGAGGCTCTGGCGCCTCGGTGACCGCATCAAGGCCTCCTTCGCCTCGGCCGCCGCCCGGCACGGACTGTCGGACATCCTGTCGATGCAGGGCGACGGATGGTGGCCCCGCATCGCCGTCACGCGGCCGCCGGTCGAGCCGGTCCTGATGACGAGCCTCCTGCGACAGGAGTTCGTGGCGCAGGGACTGCTGCTGGCGGCCGGCCTGAACCTCTGCCTGGCCCATGACGACCCGGCCATCGAGCAGGAGACCGCGAACAGCCTGGACAAGGCCTTCGCCGCCATCCGGGACGCCCTCGACAGGCCGGATCCGGCAAGCGCCCTGCGGGGCGAGCCCATACGGCTCGTCTTCTCGGTCCGATGACCGCCGGCGTGACGCTGCGCCCCGCCAGCCCCGGCGATGCGGCCCTTCTGCACGCCTGGGTCAACGCCGACGACAGCCTGCGCTGGAAGGCGCGCACCTCCGGCCCGGTGCCGTGGGACGGCCACCTCGCGTGGTACGCGCAGCGGCTGGCCGATCCGCACTGCATGATCCGGATCGTCCTCGTCGACGGGGCCGAGGCGGGCCAGGTGCGGCTCTGGGGCGATCCGGCGGCGCCGGAGGTCGACATCTATGTCGCCCCGGCCTTCCGCGGCCGCGGCGCCGCGTCGGTGGCGTTGCGCACCGCCCTCGCCTCCTGGGCGGACACCTTCGGCGCGACGCGGCCGCGGGCCGTCGTGAAGGCCACGAACGCCGCGTCGCTGAGGCTGTTCGCCGCCCTCGGCTTCGTCGAGGAGCGCCGCGACGCGGAACTGATCGAACTCGTGCATCCGGCCGTCGCGCCGGCCAGGGACCCGTGAACCGATGACGAAGACCGTCGCTGCCATCGTCGCGCATCCCGACGACGAGGTCCTGTGCTGCGGGGGAACGCTCGCCCGCCTCGCCTCGCAGGGCTGGCGGGTCGAGATCCTGATCCTCGCCACGGGCCTCGCGGCCCGGGGATCGATGACCCTGGAAGAGCTCGACCACCATCGGGATGCGGCCCGCGCCGCAGGGCGCGCGCTGGGGGCGCCGGTCGTGACGTTCGCCGATTTCCCGGACAACCGCATGGACAGCGTCGCGCTGCTCGACGTCGTGCAGGAGGTCGAGGCGTTCCTGGCCCGGGTGCGGCCCCATACCGTCTTCACCCACCATCCCGGCGACATCAACATCGACCACGGCGTCGTCGCGCGGGCCGCACTCACGGCAACGCGCCCCGCGGGGCGCCCGGGCGTGCGTCGTGTCCTCGCCGGCGAGACCATCTCGTCGACCGAGTGGGGATTCCCGGCCGAGCGTTTCACGCCGACATCCTTCGTCGACATCTCGGCGCACCTCGACGCGAAGCTTTCGGCGCTGCAGTGCTACGCGCACGAGCTGCGGCCCTTTCCTCACCCGCGGTCGCCCGAGGCCGTGACCCATCTCGCGCGGCTCCGCGGCTCGGAGTGCGGCCTCGCCGCCGCCGAGGCGTTCCACGTCCTGCGCGACATCGACTGCGACTGATGGCGCACGTCGCCTCGCCCCTGGAGAACAGCCCTCCGGTTGCGGCCGGCATCCGGCTCGGCCCCGACCACGGCTGGAGCCGCCATGCCGTGGCCGAAGGTTCGCTGTCCTTGAAGGGCTACGTCTTCGACGGCGGCGCGACGCTGACGGGCGAAGGCGCGGCCCGGCATCTCGCGGCGTGCCTTCAGCACGCAATCGGCGATGACGCATTGCGGCTCGCCCTGTCGTCGCTTGCCGGCCACTTCGCCTTCGTCCTGCAGACGCCCGCGCGGATCGTCGCCAGCGTCGACCGCATCCGCTCCATCCCCCTCCTCTTCGCCACCCGCGACGGCACGGTCCACGTCGATGACCGGGGCCTGCGCCTGCGCGACACCCTCGGGATGGGTCCGGGCGATCTGGATGCCGGCCAGGTGCTGGCGGCGGCGATGTCCGGCTATACCGTGGGCGGCGCCACGCTCTATCGCGGCATTCGCCAGTTGCGGGCCGGCGAGGCGCTCATCGTCGAGGGCGGCGGCGCGCGCACGCTGCGCTGGTTCGTCTACGACGCGTGGCGCACCGAACCGATGGCCGACGCCGAGGCCCGGCTTTCGGAGCTGCACCGGTTCCTCATCGAGCGGCTCGCCCGCTCGGCCGACGGACGCGTCATCGCGGTGCCGCTGTCGGCGGGGCTCGACAGCCGGTTCCTGGCGGCTGGCCTCAAGGCCGTCGGGTATCGCGACGTCCGGCTCTTCTCCTACGGACGCCCGGGCAACCACGAGGCGCTCACCGCGAAGGCCATCGCCGAGAGGCTGGGCTACCCGTGGACCTTCGTTCCGTTCACGACCGCGAGCCAGCGTGCGATGTTCGCCGATCCCGCGCACCGGGAGGGCCTGTGGACCCTCGGCGACGCCCTCTCCGGCGTGCCGTTCGAGCAGGACTGGGATGCCATCGCGCGGCTGCGCGCCGACGGCACCCTTCCGCCCGACGCCCTCGTCGTGAATGGTCAGTCGGGCGACTTCATCACGGGCAACCATGCGCCGGCGAGCCTGCTCGACGCGCCGGGCGGCGGCGCGGCGGACGAACGGCGCGACATGGTGCTGCGGGCCATCGTCGGCAAGCATTTCCGGCTGTGGGACAGTCTCGCCTCCCCCGCCAACGACGCGGTCGTCGCCGGCCTTCTCGGGGAGGAAGCGCGGGAGGCCGGCGCCACCTTCGGCCCGGACGAAGCGCTGCACGGCATCTTCGAGATGCTCGAGTACCAGGACCGGCAGGCGAAATACGTCGTGGCCGGCCAGCGCTGCTACGAGGCGCAGGGTCTCGCATGGCGGCTTCCGCTCTGGGACGACGAGCTGATCGCCTTCTGGCGGCGCGCGCCGGGCGATCTCAAGCGCCGCCAGTCGCTCTACCGGCGGGTGCTGGAACGCGACGACTGGGGCGGCGTCTTCCGGTCGGTGCCCGTCAACGCCAAGACGATCACGCCGCGCTGGATCGTGCCGTTGCGCCTCGCGGCCAAGGCAGCCTTCGCCCCTGCCGGACGAGACGCATGGCACAAGGCCGAGCGACGCTATTTCGGCTGGTGGATGGATCCGCTGCGCATCTCGACGGCGGTCCCCTATCTGACCGCCGCGCGCGACGGGCGCGGCGCGCGCCATGCCGTGGCCTGGCTCGCCGAGCAGTGGCTGGCCCGCCACGGCGTCGACGCCGGGTCCTTGCATCAGGCCTCGGGACGATGACGCCGCCGTTCACGGAGGCCGGGTACCGGGCGACGATCCAGGGCCTGCTGTCGCGGGGCTACGGGTTGCGGTCGTTCCACGAACTTGATCCCACCCGGCAGCACCTTGTCCTGCGGCACGACATCGACCAGTCGATCCCGGCCGCCCGGCGCATGGCCGACATCGAGGCCGGGGAAGGCTGGTCCTCCACATGGTTCGTCCTGCTGCGGACCGAGATGTACAATCCGTTCTCGCGGGCGGCGACGCAGGATATCAGGGCCATGGTCGCGGCCGGCCACGAGGTCGGCCTGCACCTCGACGCCTCCCTCTATGGCGATGCCGCGAGCCTGGAAGCGGGCGCTGCGGGCGAGTGCCGGGCGCTTGAAGACATCGCCGGCGCACCGGTTCGGATCGTTTCCTTCCACCGTCCGGCGGCAGCGCTGCTCGGCGGGGCGGGCGTCGTGGCGGGCCGTCCGCACACCTACGGCGACCGGTTCACGAAGGAGACCGGTTACTGCTCCGACAGCCGCGGCGCATGGCGGCACGGGCACCCCTTCGACCATCCTGCCGTGGCATCGGGCACGGCGCTCCAGCTGCTCACCCATGCCGTCTGGTGGATCGGACCCGCCGGGAGGACCCGCGTCGAGCGACTGGCCGACGTCCTCGACGCCGCCCGATCGAGGCTCGACGACGAACTCGCGGCCAACAACGAGGTCTGGCGGGATCACCGGGCCGGGAGTGCAGGCTGACCGAGTTTCGCATCCTCGACAGGCGCGTGCTCGAGCAGCGCATCGACGACATCGTGGGCGTGGCCGTCGACGTGCCCGGCGAGTACTGGAGCGCCGAGCATTTCAGGGCCGACAGGCCGGCGAAATGGCTCCTGTCGTGGCTGGCCCTCGCAGAAGAGACCGTGGCCGGCTACGCCATCCTGTCCGAGCGCGCGCCCGGGGCGTGCCATCTGAACCACCTGATGGTGCGCGCGGCCGACCGCGGCAAGGGCCTCGGTGCGCAGTTGCTGGACCGTGCCCTCGCCCATGCCCGGAAAACGGGTTATGGCCGCTGCACCCTCAAGGTCGATCCCGCGAACGATGCCGCCATCAGGTTCTACCGTCGACACGGCGTCGAGGTCGCTGGCAGCGAGAACGGCCGCGTCCTGATGGCGCGCGCCCCGCTGTG
>CAZJCW010000263.1:0-6029 GCA_964544365.1 uncultured Alsobacter sp. | reverse complement strand
CGTCGTCCCCGGCGGCGCGCAGCGCCGGGAAGGGGACCCAGGGGCCACCGCACGCCACGTCGCAAGGCATGGCAATCACGGCCCCGCCTGATCGCCCAAGCCAACCCGCTCCTGCCTGACAAGACCTCCCGCCCGTCGGCTCCGCGCCCGAAGAGCCCTGCCCCCAGCCTCCCCCCGTCGTCCCCGGCGGCGCGAAGCGCCGGGAAGGGGACCCAGGGGCCACCGCACCGGGCCCGAAGCCGCCCCGTTGAGGTTCGGGCCATGATCGAACGGGGCAAAAAAAATCCCCCGGCGCGAGGCCGGGGGATGGGTGTCCTGCACGTCCGGTAGTGGATCAGCTGCCGCCCAGGGCAGACTTCGCCTTGGCCCACCAGCCGGCCTTGCGCGGGGCGGCCGGCTCGGCGCCGATCACGACCGGCTCGGTGGTCAGGGGTTCGGGAGCGGGCTCCGGCTCCGGCGCGACGACCGGGGCAGGCGCGGGTTCCACCACAGGGGGAGCCTTTGCCGCGACGGGTGCGGCTGCAGCCACCGGCTCGGCGGGCGCCTCCGCGGACGCGACCTCGGCGGGAGCCACCTTCGGCTTGCGCGGCGCCCGCGGCTTGCGCGCGGGCTTTGCTGCGACGACCTCCTCGGTGACCGCTTCGGTCGCTTCGGCCGGCGCCACGGCGACCGGGGCCACCGCCTCGGGCGTCTCGACGGCGGGAGCCGGGACGTCGGCCGTGGCGACCTGCGCCTCGACCTCGGCCTCGGCCGCCTCGCCGCCCTCGCGGGTCCGGCGACCGCCGCGCCGACCACGGCGACGACGACCGTCGCGCTCGGCCGCAGCGGCATCGGCGACGGGCGATGGCGTGCCGCCTTCCGCCTCGTTCAGCGCCAGTCCGGCCACGTCGGCATCGCTCACCGCGTCCTGCGGCTCGAAGGTGTGCGTCCCCGCGAAGGGCGCGCCCGTGACGATCGGCTGGGGTGCGTCCAGCGGCATCGGATCCCCGGCCTGCGCCGGAGCGAAGCCGTTCTCGGGCCGCCCCTCGCCGCGACCGCCGCGCCGCCTGCGGCGCCGCCGGCGACGCCGGCCACCCTCGCCGTCGCCCCGTTCGCCGTTGCGGTCCGCACCCTCCTGGCGGGGTCCGGCCTCGCGCTGGCCGCCCTCGCGGCGACCTTCGCCACGCGGCGGGCGCGCCCGCTTGTCCGGCTGCGCGTCTTCCTGGGCTTCGCCCTCGTCTTCGGCTTCGTCCTCGACGTCGGCCTCGTCTTCGACGTCGTCGGCCTCGTCCTCCTCGGGCATCAGCACGCTGTCGACCTGCACGGTCGTGGGAATCGGCCGCGGATTGGCGATCGCCTCGCCCCGCTCGATCGCGAAAGCGTGGCTGCCGGTGTGGCTGTCATCGGCCAGGATCGTGATGTCGACGCCGAAGCGGTCCTCGAGACTCCGCAGGTGGCTCCGCTTCTGGTTCAGGATATAGAGCGCGACTTCGGTCCGCGTGCGAACGATGAGGTGATGCGAGTTGCTCTTGATGAGCATCTCCTCGACGGCCCTCAACACATGCAGTGCTACGGACGGAACCGCCCTGACGATGCCGGCGCCCGCGCAGTGCGGGCAAGGAACGGTCGAACCTTCGAGAACGCCCGTGCGAATACGCTGGCGCGACATCTCCATCAGGCCGAAGGCGGAGATGCGGCCGACCTGGATCCGCGCCCGGTCGTTCTTCAGCGCTTCCTTCAGGCGGCGCTCGACCGTCCTGTTGTTGCGCTTCTCCTCCATGTCGATGAAATCGATGACGATCAGGCCCGCGAGATCGCGCAACCGGAGCTGCCGGGCCACCTCGTCGGCCGCCTCGCAGTTGGTCTTGTGCGCCGTATCCTCGATGTTGTGCTCCCGCGTCGCCCGCCCGGAGTTCACGTCGATGGCGACCAGAGCCTCGGTCTGGTTGATGACGATGTACCCGCCCGACTTCAGCGTGACCTGGTTCGAGAACATCGCATCGAGCTGCGCCTCGACCCCGAACTTCGCGAAGATCGGCTGCACCTCGCGGTAGGGCTTCACGTTCTTCGCATGGCTCGGCATGAGCATGCGCATGAAGTCCTTGGCATCCTTGTACGCGCCGTCGCCCGCGACGAGCACCTCGTCGATGTCCTTGTTGTAGAGGTCGCGAATGGCACGCTTGACCAGCGAACCCTCTTCGTAGGTCAGGGCCGGCGCCGACGACTGCAGCGTGAGTTCGCGGACCGATTCCCACAGGCGCATGAGGTACTCGAAGTCGCGCTTGATCTCGGCCTTCGTGCGCGATGCGCCCGCCGTGCGCAGGATCACCCCCATGCCGTCCGGAACCTCCAGTTCCTGGGCGACGGTCTTGAGGCGCTTGCGGTCGGCTGCGCTGGTGATCTTGCGGGAAATGCCGCCGCCCCGTCCCGTGTTCGGCATCAGCACCGAATAGCGGCCGGCGAGCGAGAGGTAGGTGGTCAGCGCTGCGCCCTTGTTGCCGCGCTCCTCCTTGACGACCTGCACCAGGAGCACCTGACGGCGCTTGATCACTTCCTGGATCTTGTACTGCCGGCGAGACTGGCGAGGGCGCTCGGGCACCTCTTCCATCGCGTCCTCGGAGCCGACGCTCTCGATGACGTCAGCTTCGTCCTCGCCGTTCGCCTCGCCATGATCGTCCTCGGCTTCCGCCGCGCCCGGCTCGGCGGATGCGACCAGCCGATCGTCGCCCTCCGCCTCGGAGGGAGCCCCTTCCTCGGCCTCGGCGGTCTCGGAAACGGATTCGCCGTTTCGCGCAGCGGCGGCCTTTCGCTCGGGGCGGCGGCGGCGGCCTCCCCCGCGCCGGGCGGCGCGCTCTTCGTCGGCCTCCGCGTCACGCTCCTGCCGCGCTTCTTCGGCCAGCAGGGCCTGCCGGTCAGCGACCGGGATCTGGTAGTAGTCGGGGTGAATTTCGCTGAACGCCAGGAAGCCGTGGCGATTTCCGCCATAGTCGACGAAGGCGGCCTGCAGGGACGGCTCTACACGAATGACCTTCGCAAGGTAGATGTTGCCGCGGAGTTGTTTCTTGTTGGCTGACTCGAAATCGAATTCCTCGACCCGGTTACCACGCACCACCACGACCCGGGTTTCTTCCGGGTGCGAGGCATCGATCAGCATCTTGTTGGCCATGAGAGACTCTCAAAGGCGCAGTCCCCGTTGGTCGGCCAGTCTTGTCCTTGCATGACGTGCCGCGAAGTCTCCCGGGCAACGGAGCCCCTGGAGGCGACAGGAAAGAGTCGACAAGAAAACGGACGGAACGGAAACGGCGCACGGTTGCCGCCGGGAGCCGGCGGGGGGTTGGTACGCACTGCATGGAACGGGACGTTGGGCTGCTGCGCACGCTCTCGAAGTCAGTTCCGCACGGCGAAAACGCCAAAAGCCGCCTTGCGACGGCCGACTGTTCTGGCATTTCACGGGTCCGGAGCAGCATGCTCGCGCCCTCAACCTCGACACTTGCGGCTGACGCCCCTGCCCCGGAGGATTCAGGGTCTCAGCCGGATCCCGCACGGCACCGGGCGGCGCCGCACACGGGTTGGTCTCGTGGCCGCCCCGCGGCGCCGACTCCGCCGAACCCTTCGGTCCGGACATCGCTTCGGCTCGACGCGGAGTGTCTGGCAATGCCGGCTCCCCACACGGTGGAACCGTCATCGGACACTTGACCTTTCCCTCATAACGACCGCAGGGACGATTTGGCAAGCGCGAGCTAGGTGTTGCTGCCAGGACACGGCCTTCCCGCAACACGCGCCCGCGGGTAGGCTTCGGTTAACCGTCCGCATGGTAAGGATTTAGAAAGGGTACGACCGACACGGCCGACGGAGCCTCGATGAGCCCAATGCCACCATGCAAGCGTTCGGGCTGCCCGACGATCCGGGCAGCCGCGCGCAGGCTGTGGATGGTGGCCCTGGCCGCGCTGTCGCACGGGCCGGCCATGGCGAGGGATGCCGAGCCCCATCGCCCGGCGGCACCGGTGGTCATGCAGCCTTTCCAGGCGCCGAGTTTCCAGGCCCCCGTCGCGATCGACGCCGATCTGGCCGTCGACGGGGCGGTCACGCGGCTGACCTTCGTCGTGTCGGAGGCCCTGCAGCCCCAGGTGCGCATCCTGGAACGGCCCGACCGCATCGTGGTCGACCTGCCGGAGGTGAACTTCCAACTGCCGGCCCAGACTGGCAGGAAGGGCCGTGGTCTGGTGAAGTCTTTTCGGTCCGGGATCGTCGGTCCCGGCCGTTCTCGGATCGTGATCGATCTCACCGGACCGGCGCTGCCCGTCAGGGTCGCCTCGGAACCGTCGCGGAGTGGCGCCGCCACCGCATTGGTCATCGAGTTGAAACGGGCGGAGCGGGACGCCTTCGCAAAGGCCGCCGTCGCCGAGCTGGAGGCTCTCCCGGCCCCGCCCGCCCCGCCCCGCCCGCCGCAGGGCGACCGGAGGCCGGTGATCGTGCTCGACCCGGGACATGGCGGCATCGATACCGGTGCCATTGGAATCGGACAGGTCGTGGAGAAGGACCTCGTTTTCCTTTTCGCGCGCGAACTGAAGGCAAAGCTTGAGAAATCAGGACATTATCGCGTGGTCATGACCCGGGAGCAGGACACCTTCGTCTCGCTGTCCGATCGGGTGAAGCTCGCGCAGGCCCATGGCGCGAGCCTGTTCGTGTCCATCCACGCCGACACCCTGGTCGGCAGCGCGAACGCCGAAGTGCGCGGCTTGACGGTCTACACGATCAGCGACCGCGCCTCGGACGCCGAGTCGGCGCGACTCGCCGAGAAGGAGAACATGGCCGACGCCGTTGCCGGGCTCGATCCGAACGAGGATCCGGAAGAGATCGCCGGCATCCTGGGCGAACTGACGGTGCGCGAGACGAAGGTGTACTCCAACCTCTTCGCCCGCACCCTGGTCGGCCAGATCACGGCGGCGTCGAAACTCAACAAGAATCCGCACCGATCGGCAGGATTTCGGGTCCTTCGTGCTCCCGATGTCCCGTCCGTACTGGTTGAACTGGGCTATCTGTCCTCCAAGACCGACGTCGCGCTTCTCACAACGGCGGACTGGCGGGACAAGGCCACGGACGCGATTTCGGAGTCCGTCTCGCGGTTTTTTGCGCAACGACTGGCGCAGCAAGGCGTCGCTGCACCGTGACATTGCAACCCGAAAGGGGCATATACGTTCACGGACCGAAGAGCGTGGCGGCTGCGGTCGTGTTTTGACCACAATGGGGCGCCACCCCAAAGGTTCGTTACCGAGACCTTGATCCAGGGTTCGCGCGCCAGGCGCCGACCGACGAGATGGCGACACGACTGAAATGCGCTACGTCCTGCGACTGATCGGCTTCATGTTCACCGCCGGCGCCATCCTGTTCGTGGTCGGCGCCGCAGGCGCCGCCTACATGTTCTGGCGCTATTCCCAGGACCTTCCCGACTACTCGCAGCTGGCGACCCACGAACCGGCCGTCATGACCCGCATGCATGCCGGAGACGGCAGCCTGCTCGCCGAGTACTCGCGCGAACGCCGGCTGTTCATCCCGATCCAGGCCGTGCCGAAGATGATCGTCGCCGCGTTCCTGTCTGCGGAAGACAAGAATTTCTACCGGCACGCCGGCGTTGACCCGGAAGGCATCGCGCGCGCCGCGGTGTTCTACTTCCGCCGCGATTCGGGAACGCGTCCGCAGGGCGCATCGACGATCACCCAGCAGGTCGCGAAGAACTTCCTGCTGTCGAACGAGCAGACCTTCGATCGCAAGATCAAGGAAATGCTGGTCGCGCTGCGGATCGAGTCGACCTACACCAAGGACAAGATCCTCGAGCTGTACCTGAACGAGATCTACCTCGGGCTCGGCAACTACGGCATCGCGGCCGCGTCGCTGAACTATTACGGCAAGTCGGTGCACGAACTGACACTCGCCGAAGCCGCCTATCTGGCAGCCCTCCCGAAGGCCCCCAACAACTACCACCCGTTCCGCTTCCGCGAGGCAGCGATCTCCCGTCGCAACTACGTGATCGACCGCATGGTCGAGAACAA
>CAZJCW010000262.1:0-6045 GCA_964544365.1 uncultured Alsobacter sp. | reverse complement strand
CCGCCCCCGGGTCCGAAAGGCTTATTTCGATGTCCGTTTATCGCCATAGCCGTCTCGCGACGGCATCCGGAATATAGTGCGGCCGACCGGGCGACGGAAGGGGCAAAGGGTGACGGGGCGGTGGACGGCGCAGAAGGCCGCGCCTCAACGTCCGGGCCCGGCGTCCTTGCCCGGCCCTGCGCGGCCGGAAAACCGGGCCTTGTCGACAGGGAAATTCGCTCTCAGGCCGACCGCCGCATAGGCGACGATCTCGGCGATCCGCTTCGTGCGCGTCCCCGGCGTGCGGGCGGTTGCCAGCCATTCCAGGATGCCGCGCCGGGCGGATCGCGCGAAGCCGGCGAAGCTTCGCGCCGCCTCCGGCTCGGCGTCGAGCGCTGCCGCAAGGTCGGCCGGAACCTCGGTTGCCTCGACGGCGTCCAGGATCGACCAGGTTCCGTCGATCTTCGCCTTCGCGACCTTCGCGAGGCCCGGCGGGGCCATGCGCCCCTCGGCCGTCAGGCGTTCCACCTTCCGGCGATTGACCGCGGACCAGTTGCTGCCGTCACGGCGCGGCGACAGCAGGAGCATGCTGCGATTTTCGTCCAGCTTGCGCGGCAGCGAGTCGATCCACCCGAAACAGAGCGCCTCGTCGACCACGTCCGAGTAGGGGACGTGGGGACCGCCCGAACGCTTCTTCCACGTCACGACCCATACGCTGTCCGACTGGCCGTGCCGCCGGCTCAGCCAATCGCGCCACTGCGGAAGGCTGTCGATGTCTACCCGCTCGAGATCGTCGAGACGGCTCATCGCGCCATCTCAGCCTTCCGGATAGCCGTTGCGGACACGGGACGCCCGGACCATGGCCTGGGCTTCGCCGTCCCGGCCCGCCTGGCAGGCGGCCGAGGCCTGCTCGATGTCCTTCTGGATCCGTGCATAGACCGACTGGCCGACATGGCCGGTGGCGAGGTCGTTGTCCTGGATCGCCTTCCAGCGTGCGATCGAACCGGTGCAGCCGGCGCCTTCCGGCAGCTTGAAGCCCGGCGGCGACACGCCGGCCGGCAGGTTGGAGTAGGCAGCCGGCGGCGGGGACGAACCCTGCGGGGCGGACGCCGGCGTATTGCAGGCGGCCAGCGAGATCGGCAGGGCCGACAGGACGAACAGACGAGCGAAGAGGCTTTGCATGCGGTGCTCCTGCGCGAGAATCGCCGGAGAGACTAGCGCATGCGGCGCCGCGGCGGGGAGGGGAGGTGGCGCGCGCGAGGCGACACGATCCGGGGCAACGACGCGACCGGCACCGCGAAAAGGCTGACGCGTCCGGACGCCGGCCCGCTTGCCCTCGACCGGCCGTTGCGGTTACAACGCATCAACCGATCCATGTCAGGATCGGATGCGCATCGGTGCGCGGGACCCGAGGAACGCCGTGGCCATCATCGCCACTCCTTTCGCCGGACGGACGGAGACCCAGCGGGTCGCTCCGGCGGCGAAGCGCGTTCTGCCGCTGTCCGGGCTTCTTCTTCTCCTTAGCCGCCCCTGAGGGCCGGCCGGGCGCAGGCGCCTGGGCCCGCAGGGGACATGAGGCCGGAGCGACCGAGAGACAACAGCCCGCAGGCCCGGCGAGCCAGAGCGCCCCGGAGCAGCGGCGACCAAGCGAAAGAGACGACACATGAGCGCGCATTCCTCCGCCACCGACCGCGTCATCATCTTCGACACCACCCTGCGTGACGGCGAGCAGTCGCCGGGCGCCTCGATGACCTTCGAGGAGAAGCTGCAGGTCGCCCATGTCCTCGACGAGATGGGCGTCGACGTGATCGAGGCCGGGTTCCCCATTGCCTCGGAGGGCGACTTCGAGGCCGTCTCGGAGATCGCGCGCCGGGTCAAGCGCGCCACCGTCGCCGGCCTCGCCCGCGCCGGGCAGAAGGACATCGACCGCGCCGGCGAGGCGGTGAAGCACGCCGTCAACCCGCGCATCCACACCTTCATCTCCACCTCGCCCGTGCACATGAAGCACAAGCTGCAGATGGACCCGGAGAAGGTCCTCGACCTGGTGACATCCTCCGTCACCCGCGCCCGGAACTGGGTCGCCGACGTGGAGTGGTCGGCCGAGGACGGCACGCGCACGGAGATGGACTTCCTGTGCCGCTGCGTCGAGGCGGCGATCAAGGCGGGTGCCACGACGATCAACATCCCCGACACCGTCGGCTACACGGTGCCGGAGGAGTACGCCGCGCTGTTCCGCACCGTGCGCGAGCGGGTACCGAACTCCGACAAGGCGATCTTCTCGGTGCACTGCCACAACGACCTCGGCATGGCGGTGGCCAATTCGCTGGCAGGCCTGGCCGGCGGCGCCCGGCAGATCGAGTGCACGATCAACGGCATCGGCGAGCGCGCCGGCAACGCCGCGCTCGAGGAGATCGTGATGGCGATCAAGACGCGCGGCGACGTGCTGCCCTATCACTGCAACGTCGAGGCGACGATGCTGACGCGGGTGTCGAAGCTGGTGGCGGCGGTCACGTCGTTCCCGGTGCAGTACAACAAGGCCATCGTCGGGCGGAACGCCTTCGCCCACGAGAGCGGCATCCACCAGGACGGCATGCTCAAGAACGCGCAGACCTACGAGATCATGACGCCGGAGTCGGTGGGCGTGTCCAAGACATCGCTCGTGATGGGCAAGCATTCCGGCCGCCACGCCTTCCGCGAGAAGCTGAAGGAGCTGGGCTACGAACTGGGCGAGAACGCGTTCGAGGATGCCTTCAAGCGCCTGAAGGATCTCGCGGACCGCAAGAAGCACGTCTACGAGGAGGACATCGAGGCGCTCGTCGACGACGAGATCCTGAATGCCAACGATCGCATCAAGGTCGTCGCGCTGACGGTGATCGCCGGCACGCAGGGGCCGCAGCTGGCCACGCTGACGCTGGACGTCAACGGGCAGCACCAGACGGTGCAGGCGACGGGCAACGGCCCGGTGGATGCCACCTTCAACGCCATCAAGGCGATCGTGCCCAACGAGGCGCAGCTGGAACTCTACCAGGTGCACGCCGTCACCGAGGGGACGGACGCGCAGGCAGAGGTTTCGGTGCGCCTGAGCGAGGAGGGTAAGTCGGTGACCGCCCGCTCCGCCGACCCTGACACGCTCGTGGCCTCGGCCCGGGCCTATGTCGGCGCGCTCAACAAGCTGATGGTGAAGCGCCAGAAGGGCCGTCCGGAAGCCATGGCGAGCTGACCGGGCGGGCGAGTGAGCGCGTGCGGGCAAGACGCCCGGCGCGCATGACCGACCCGTCCTGCAAAGACCCGCTGGACATCCCGCCGGGCCTTTGCTAATCACCCCCACGTCGCGGGGCCGAGCGCCCCGCGAATGCTTTGATGGGCGCTTAGCTCAGTTGGTAGAGCAGCTGACTCTTAATCAGCGGGTCGTAGGTTCGAGCCCTACAGCGCCCACCATCAAAGCCTTCAAATCACTGGGGAAAGTTTGCGTCCCGTCTTCCGCATCGGTGTCGGATAGGCCATGTGGCCACCATGCGGCCACGGCGGACGCATGTCGCGTCAGTGTTGGTCGGCCAGCGCCGTACCAGCGTTCGCGAACGCAGCGACCAGCATGTCCGAGCCCTTTGTCATCGGAGCGTCGAGCGGTGGGCGACCGGCGACGAAATCGTCGAGCCGCCAGACGCGGTAGCCATGGTGGATCAGCCAGGCCTGGGCATCGCCCGCGCGGTGCCCAGGGGCCTGATCCTCGGCCCAGTCATTGAATTCGAAGACGACCAGCGGGCGGTCGCTCGCGATGATGCGGCTCGCGCCCGCCAGCACGTCGATCTCGTGGCCCTCCACGTCTATCTTGATCACAGGGACGCGTGAGATGCCCCTTTCGGCGACGATCGAGTCGAGTGTACGGCCGGCGACCTCTGTCGCGCCGTCCGCGAAGAATGCCGTCCGCGACCCCATTCCGAACTTGTGCGGTGGAGCATCGAAGAACGGAATCCGCACCCCGTCCGTGCCGACGGCCGCGCACGCGATCATTGCGACCTTGCCTGTCTCATTCGACGCGATGTTCTCCTGCAGCAGCGCGCCGACCCGCGGTGACGCTTCGACCGCGAGGATGTCGGTCCCGCGCGCGAGCCGACGTGCGATCTGGAGGGAGAGGACACCGATGTTCGCGCCGACGTCGAGGATGGTGCCGCCGGAGCCGCTCGCCGCCAGGATCACGTCCTGCACGGCCGGCTCGTAGACGCCGTCCAGCCAAAGCTCGAAGGCGATGGGCTCGATCAGGTTCGGGACCTTGATCCGGTTTCCCAGGCGATCCGGTATCACCGCGACCCGGTCGGCGCCGAGAACGGCCAGCACGAGCCTTGCCAGACGCGCCTTCCCCCTGAAGCGAGGCATCATCCGGAAAAGCTGACCCGCCGTGTCCACCAGCATTGTCGATCTCGCGCGGCAAGGGCGCGACTGTCTCCCGAAAGGAGCATGCGAAGCAAGCGTCGCGGGTCTCCGGAAGGAGGCCCGGACACTTCGCGATGTGTCTTTGCGCACCGGGGCCACGTCGTCCACGATGCAGTCTCGCCTCCAGACTCCTGATCCGGCGAGAGTGGCCATGTCCCTGCTCGAAGCAATGACGTCGAACGCCGTGACGGCCTTTGCGCGGCTGATCACCGGCGTGAGGCCCGACTGGCGGGGGGCGCTGCCCGACCGGCGGCAGAGGATCTATTTCGCCAACCACGCGAGCCATGGCGACTTCGTGCTGATCTGGTCGGTCCTGCCGAAGGAGATCCGCGACCGGACACGACCCGTCGCCGGTGCCGACTACTGGCGGCAGGGCCGCATCAGGCGCTTCGTCGGCGTGAACGTGTTCCGCGCCGTGCTCATCGACCGCCTGCCGGAAACCCGGACGGAGGATCCGATCGAGACGATGGCGCGGGTGCTCGACGAGGGGGACTCGCTGATCGTGTTTCCGGAGGGAACGCGGAACATGACGGATGCACCGCTGCTGCCCTTCAAGTCGGGCCTCTACAACCTGGCGCGGATGCGACCCGGCGTGGACCTCGTGCCGACATGGATCGACAATCTCTCCCGCGTCCTGCCCAAGGGCGAATTCCTGCCCCTTCCCATCCTGTGCAGCGTCACCTTCGGAGCTCCGATACGGCTGGAAGAGGGGGAAGAGCGCAAGGCGTTCCTCGATCGCGCCCGGACGTCGCTCCTCGCGCTGTCGGCTAGGCCGGACGCGGGGAAGCCAGCAGCGGAGGCCGCCCATGCCGCGTGAGACTGTCATCCTGTTCGGCGGTGTCATCGCCGTCCTGTGCCTCGCGAGCGTGATCGGTGCATGGCTGAAGGCGCGCCCCGGTGGCGGCGAGTCGGCGACGATCGACAATCTCAACGCCCGCGTGAAGGCCTGGTGGGTGATGGTGGCGCTGCTCGGCGTCGCCATCGCCGTGGGCAAGGCCGCGGTGGTGATCCTCTATGCGGCGGCTTCGTTCTTCGCCCTGCGCGAGTTCATCACGCTGACCGACACGCGCAAGGGCGACCACTGGGCGCTGCTGACTGCGTTCTTCGTGGCACTGCCCATCCAGTACTATCTGGTCTGGATCGAGTGGTACGGGCTCTTCTCGATCTTCATTCCGGTGTACGGCTTCCTGCTGATGCCGGCCATCGCCGCGCTGCGACAGGACACGGACCATTTCCTGACGCGCGTCGCCGCGCAGCAATGGGCGCTGATGATCTGCGTCTACTGCGCCAGCCACGTGCCCGCCCTTCTGACGCTGGACATTCCCGGCTACGAGGGCAAGCAGGTGCTGCTGGTGGCCTTCCTGATCATCGTGGTCCAGGGTTCGGACGTGCTGCAATACGTGTTCGGCAAGCTCTTCGGCCGGCACAAGGTGGCCCCACTCCTCTCTCCGTCGAAGACGTGGGAGGGCCTGATCGGGGGCGTCGCTTCGGCCACGGCGCTCGGAACGGCGCTGTGGTGGATCACGCCGTTCGCGCCCTGGCAGGCCGGGCTTCTGGCCTTCGCAATCTGCGTGATGGGGTTCCTCGGCGGGCTGGTGATGTCCGGCATCAAGCGCGACCGCGGCGTCAAGGACT
>CAZJCW010000261.1:0-6134 GCA_964544365.1 uncultured Alsobacter sp. | reverse complement strand
CAAGCGCGGTGTTTTGTCGCGCCGCCGACCCTGGCCGGTCGGGACGTCTTCCCGGGGGGCTATGGCGACCTGTCCGGCTGACTTGCTCAGCACCGTGACGACTTCTGCCTGCGCCATTTCTGCGGGCTCGTGCCACTCCAGCGACGGAAGGCCGCGTCGAAAGCGGCGTGGGTCGAGTAGGCCAGCGCCAGGGCGATGTCGCCGATGCTCAGATCGGTCAACTCCAGGAGTTCGCGGGCGTTCGCATAGCGGACGTCGTCGAGGACGGACTGGAAGTGTGTTCCTTCCCGGGCGAGATGGCGTCGAAGCGTACGAGCATGCACACCCAGACGGTCGGCGACGACCGAGACGAGGGGGTCGCCTTCGAGGATCGTGGATCTGAGGTTGCGCCGGACGCGATCGGTCCAGACGTGATCCACGGGCGGCATCAGGGCCGCCGCCTTCCGTTCCAGCGTGGAGAAGTCGACAGGGCTGGCCCCGACGATGGGAATATCCATGCCATTGCGGGGCAGCACCAGCGCGGAGAGCGGTTGATTGAAGCGAACAGGAGCCCCGAAAACGTCGAGCCACGGCTTTCTGTCCGCCGGTTCGCGCAATGACAGCAGAACCTCGACCGGCTTCAGCCGCCCCTCGGTGAGGATGCGGACCAAATTGCTGGCCATGCCAAGGACGACGGGATACGCGTGCTGCCAGCCAGTCGGGCGCTGCATGTAGATTCCGTACCCCAAGTACACGGCGTCATCGCTCGGAAAGACGTAGACGACGCCGCCGCGCGACGCCGAAGGCTGCATGGCCACGAACCCGGTCAGCGCTGCCCCGAGGGTCGGCGCGTTGCGCATCCACTGGCCGGCGAAGCCCAGTACGGTCGTGTCCGCCCGCGAGCCGAGCAGCAAGCCGAAATGAGGGCATCCGGTGCGGTCGACACAGTTCTGCAGCAGTTGGCATACGTGGCGGTAGGGAATTCTCGTCTCCGGGTCCGCGAAGACCTCGGCGGTGAGAGGAAGCCCCTCCAGCACCGCAGCTGTCTCGACGCCGAACTCCGCCAGCAACCGAGGGGCGCCGACCAGCGGGGACATCCGCTGCAGGGCGTCATCAAGGTTCGGTTCGCGGGGGTGACTGTCCGACATTCGAAAACCCGGGACCCCGAAGTCGGTTAACATTCTTACATCCGGCTTAACGAATGACCGTGACAAAAAGCAATCTGCACTTTGAGAAGCCGGTCGCTTGGGGCGGAGCCCTCGCCTCCCTCGAAACGGATCTTCCGATGCTCACGAAGCGCGACCTTCTCCGCTCGGCCGCCCTCACGACGGCCGCCGCCGCATGGCCGCTCGATGCCCTCCGAGCCCAGTCGAGCCGCCCAGGCTTCTTCAAGGCCAAGGACATCGCCGAGGCCGGCTTCATCTACGGCCTGCCGATCGTGATGGCCTACGGCATCATGTATGAGTTCGTCATCGACAAGAATTCAGGGCAGTACAAGGCGCCGTTCAACGGAATGTACAACGACGCACAGGTCTTTACCTGGCGGGACACGGCCGTGCCGACGCCCAACAGCGACACGCCCTACTCCATGTGCTGGCTCGACCTGAGGGCAGAGCCGGTGGTGATATCGGTGCCTGCAGTCGATCCCAAGCGCTACTACTCGGTGATGCTCGCCGACAACAATACGTTCAACTACGGCTACATCGGCAGCCGGGCCACCGGCAGCGACGCCGGGGATTACCTGGTCGTGGGCCCGCACTGGACCGGATCCAGGCCCCCTGGCATCAAGAAGGTGTTCCGGTCGACGACGCAGTTTGGGCTGACGATCTTCCGCACCCAGCTCTTCGACTCGTCCGACATCGATAACGTCAAGAAGATCCAGGCGGGCTACAAGGTTCGCCCGCTCTCGGCCTTCCTCGGCCAGGCGGCTCCTCCGTCCCCGCCGCTCCCCGCCTTCCCGAAGTTCGAGAAAGACCTGGTACGGACCGAGTTCTTCGAGTTCCTCGACTTCTCCCTCCAGTTCGCCCCTCCGCTTCCGGAAGAGATGTGGATCCGCGAGCAGCTCGCGAGGATCGGTGTCGGCACGGGCAAGGCCTTCGACTTCAAGGCCCTTTCGCTGGAGGACAAGGCCGAGATCCTGCTCGGCATGACGGAGGGCAAGCGCAAGGTCGACGAGGCCGTGGCCGCCTTCGGCAAGAACGTGAACGGCTGGCGCGTGGGCTCGGCACAGGGCGACCCCTCCTTCTATCACGGCGACTGGATGCTGAGGGCCGTCGCCGCACAGGCGGGGATCTACGGCAATGATGCCGTCGAGGCCATGTACCCGTTCGCCAAGCTCGACTCGGACGGCCAGCCGCTCGACGGTTCGAAGAACAACTACACCCTCACCTTCCCGGCCAACGGCCTGCCGCCGGTCAACGCCTTCTGGTCGGTGACCATGTACGACGGCAAGACGCAGTTGCTGATCAAGAACCCGATCGACCGCTACCTCATCAACTCGCCGATGCTGCCAGGCATGAAGCGCAATGCCGACGGCTCGCTGACGCTTTACATCCAGAACAAGTCCCCGGGACCGGACAAGGAGAGCAATTGGCTACCGGCCCCGGATGGCCCGATCTACATCGTCATGCGCCTCTACTGGCCGAAGGAGACGCCGCCGTCGATCCTCCCGGCGGGCGAGGGCACCTGGCAGCCGCCGGGCATCAAGCGCGTGTCGTGAGCGGTGGCAACCGTGACCACCGGAAGGGCAACGTCCCTGTAGATACCGACCCTACTCGGCGACGGTGCGCTGGCCGCGGCCGTCGACGGCCAAGCTACGGCCGTGACACTCGCCAAATGACGCTCGCCAATTGACAATCGCACGACGACATCTGTCGCCAGTTCACGACGGGGGTGCCGCTGGGGCCTCCCATTCAAGGAAAAGGGAGGCGCGTAGCACATGATCCGGACGACCCATTTCAGCCTTCTGGCCGCTGCCGCGGCGCTGCTCTCCATTGCCGCGACACCCGGCAACGCGCAGAACGCCAGCGCGACTCCTCATGTCCCCGGCGCGAAGACCATCGGGACGCCGTCCAGTGCGGGTCGCCCGATCCCCTCGCTCGCCGTGATCAACGCCGCTGGCGCGAAGCTCGACGGCGGGAAGCTCGTCCTCACGGGCGTCGTGCCCACGACGATCGTCTTCTCCGACCGGCCCTACAGGGCCGCCGGCCATGAAACGACAAAGCAGTTCATCATGCAGTGGGACGAGGGCAAGGACAGCTTTGCCAAGGATCCACCCAACGCCACGGTCTCGACGCTCGGGGCAAAGCCCGGCGAGGTTGCCGACGCCGTCGTGACGCTGAAGGCGCCGAAGCTCGACGGCACCACGCTGACCTTCGACGTGACTGTGCTCGAGGGCAGCCTCGCGGGCGCAAGCGGCCCGGCGGCGCTTTTCATCGACGCCTTCGCGGCGCGAGGGGCCTACGGGGGTGGCGTCGCCCATTGGGGCGGCGTCGGCGGCACCACTGTCGCCCGCGGCCCCGGCGATTACCGTGGGGGCGCGGCGTACTGGCATGGACCCGAGTACCATGGCGCCTGGTACGCGCATCCGGCCTACGGGGTCGGGGTCGGCGTCGCGGCAGGGGCGATGGTCGGCGCGGCGGCGGCCGCGGCCGCGCCCAGGCCCATCTGCGGCTACTACCCGTATCCGCCCTGCTACTGACGGCGTCCCGGTTCCGGAATCTTGCACGTTCGGGAGGCAACCCCGTCGTCCCGGACCGTGGAAGCGAGAGGGCGAGTTGACGGGTCGGCACGTGGTTCGGCGCATCCAGGGTGGCGCATGTCGCATACGAATGGCTTTCGACTGACACGGATTGGCCTCGCCTTCGGCCTTCTGATGAGCATTCTGGCGTCGATGTCGTTTGGCGCCGTCGTCGTCACCCTGGGCATGGCTGCGACGACGTCGACCGCATCCGGTGCAACGCCTGCCGGCTCGCCGGGAGCGCAGAAGCAGCCGGATGACCTCGACCAGTTCGCCGACATGGTGGAGGAGCTGGCCGGTCGCGCCCCCGGCGTATTACGGGCCGTTTCCGGGCTGCCCGCCGCCACGTCCGCTGCATTGACCGCGCTCGACCGCAGTGATGAGGGAGGCCGCAGCGCGGCTTCGTTCCTGCGGGTTCTGGCGGGCTGGCTGATCGGTCTCGTCGCCCTCGACCTCGTGATCGGCCTTGCCGTGAAGGGACCGTGCCAACGCCTGATCGCAAAGGGGCCCGAGCCGGCGGGTCTGCGCGCGACGGTTCTGGCCGCCCTTCTTGAGTTCCTGCGACCGGCGTCCGTGCTGGTCGTCAGCCGGATCGGCCTTGGTATCGCCTTCGGCAGCGCAGGCTCGCAGACCCTCGTGGCTGCAGCGGCCCTCGACGCCGTCGTCGGGGTCGTCGCGATCCGCTCCCTCCTGGAGGTCCTCCTCCGGCCGACCTGGCGTGCCGCGCGGGTCGTGCCGGTGGAGGATGGACAGGCGTCACGGCTCAAGCGGGGCCTGACGGCGGTCGCCGTGCTGGCCCGGATTGGCCAGGTCTGGGGCGCCCTCCTCGCGGGCAGCGATCATCTGCCCGCGCAACTGCTGGTCACCGCCGCCGTGATCCCCATCGCCTATGGCTGGATCGTATGGAGCAAGCGGGACGTCTTCGGGACATGGCTCGGGCGGATCTTCGGCAGCGGATCGCCGGCCGCCGTAGCCCGCGGCACGCACGGGTGGCTCGTCGTCATGGGACTGGTCGTCGCGCTGGTCCTCCTGCTGCGCCTCTATGCGGCCCTCGCCGACCGGCCGGCCGTTCCGTTCGGCACGATGGCCACGGTCACCGTCCTCATCCTCCTGCTCTTCGGCGAGACGCTGGTGCGCTGGGTGCAGGGTCATCCCGAGGCCGCCACCGGACGCAGCGACGTCGAGGCGCGGCTCCTGAGGTCCGGCGCGCGGCTCGCCCGCGTCCTCATGCTTCTTGGCGCGGCGGGCTTTCTGGCGAGGGTCTGGGTCGTCGACTCGCTTTCGCTCGTCAGTGCCGACGCCTGGCCCGGTGCGAGCCGTCACTGGTGGTTCGCCGGCTTCACCGCCTTCGCCGGCTTCCTCGCCTGGGAGGTCATCAACTTCGTCTCGCAGGCCTACCTTGCACCTGCCTCGCAGGATTCGGCTGCAACCGGCGCAGGCTCCCGCGCAAGGACGCTCGCGCCGCTCCTGCGGGCTGCGCTGCTGACCGTGACCGTGACGCTCTTCGGACTGGCCGTACTGTCCATCCTCGGCGTCAACATCACGCCGCTTGTCGCGGGCGCCTCGATCCTCGGTCTTGCCATCTCCTTCGGCAGCCAGACGCTCGTGAAGGACATCGTCTCGGGCGTCTTCTACCTCGCGGAGGACGCCTTCCGGGTGGGAGAGTACATCGACTGCGGCAAGGCGAAGGGGACGGTCGAAGGCTTCGCGCTGCGCTCCCTCCGACTGCGGCACCAGAGCGGCCAGTTGCATACGATCCCGTTCGGCCAACTCGGGCAGGTGACCAACTTCAGCCGCGACTGGGCGACCGTGAAGATCAACCTGCGCTTCCCGCGCGACGTCGACCTCGAAGCTCTGCGAAAGGCCGCCAAGAAGATCGGCCAGCAGCTGATCGACGAGACGGACTATGCGCCTGACTTCATCGAACCCCTGAAGATGCAGGGTGTGTCGGAGGTTCTCGACGACGCCCTCGTGATCGGCTTCAAGTTGACGGTCATCCCTTCAAGGCCGAGCGAGATTCAGCGCGAGGCGGTTCGCAGGCTCCTGACTGACCTCCCCAAGGCCGGCCTGCGCTTCGCCGCCGCGACGCCGACCTACATCCATGTCTCTGCTCCGGGGCCGATCCCAGCGCCTGCCCCCGAGCCGACGCATGGCGTCGTCGCCAACACGCAGGTGATCACTGCACCGCCGGCTTAGGGGACCACGCATCCTCGTCCCGCGCGACGTTGCCCCCCTGAAATGACCCCGCTCAGAAGCCAGGATCCGTCGAGAGGAGACGGACGATGATCGAGAGCCGGTTCAATGAAGATCAGAGCATCGGCATCCTGAAGGTGCACCACCACCGCACAGCGTTCTCAGCCATCCCCTTAATCCCCCGGCAACCACGTCGGACCGCGCCCTGCCGGCGTGCCTCGCA
>CAZJCW010000260.1:0-6144 GCA_964544365.1 uncultured Alsobacter sp. | reverse complement strand
AGCTCGATCTCCTTGGCGACGGTGACGCCGTCCTTGGTGATGCGCGGCGCCCCGAACGACTTCTCGATGACGACGTTGCGGCCCTTGGGGCCGAGGGTCACCTTGACGGCGTTGGCGAGCACGTCGACGCCGCGGAGCATCTTCTCGCGGGCGTCCTGGGAAAACTTCACTTCCTTTGCAGCCATGGTTTCATCACTCCTGAAGACGTGATGGCGGCGCGCGTCACGCGGCCTTCCGGTGGGCGACCGTGTCCTCGAGCACGCCGAGGATGTCGCTTTCCTTCATGATCAGCAGGTCCTCGCCGTCGATCCTGACCTCGGTGCCGGACCATTTGCCGAACAGCACCCGGTCGCCGGCCCGGACGTCCAGCGGCACCAGCTTCCCCGCCTCGTCCCGGGTTCCGGGCCCGACGGCGACGACCTCGCCCTGCTGGGGCTTCTCCTTGGCCGTATCGGGAATGATGATGCCGCCCGCGGTGCGCTCGTCCGCGTCGATGCGCCGGACGACGACACGATCGTGAAGTGGCCGAAACTGCATGAGTTCCTCCATGTTCATCGACAATGATGTGAACGGACCGGCCCATGCGGCTCCGCGAGCCCTGCATCGGCCGTCCGGGCGATGAGGTAGGAAGCGCTCAGCGGCCGTTCAAGACCCCCCGCGTCGACCTCCGGCATCCCGCGCGCAGAGCACGGTGACCGCTCCCGGCCGGGGCAGGCGACAGGGGGAAAGACGCGCCGTGCGGGCCGTCAGACCGTGCGGATCAGGTGGCGCGAAGGTGCCGGTTCGCCCTGGGCGGTGTCGAGCAGGTGCCAGCGATAGGCCGCGCCCGTGAGTTCGTCCACGATGCGGGCGAAGCGTTCGGCGGCCATGCGATAGTCGCTGGCGACGCCTTCGTCGTCGGTCGCGTCCGCCTGCTCGAGCCGCACCCGGCGTGCCGCCTCGAGTTCGCTCACGACGATGGCCAGTTCCTCGAGGCCGAGGGACACGATCATGGATGCCAGCCCGCTTCGCCGGTCGACGACACTCAACCGGACGTCAAGAAAAGCTGACAGCGCCCTGTAAAGGTTGCAAGACCCGGGCGCGGACAGTTTGCCGCACCTGTGGAAAAACCCGACTCCTCCGCCGGCCGGGCCGGCGGATCACGACGCAGGGGACGAGCCGCAGGGACGCGGGATCAGTCCTTGGCGCGTTCCACGTAGGAGCCGTCTTCCGTCATGATGATGACGCGGGTCCCGGCGGCGATGTGCGGCGGCACCATGGTGCGGGCGCCGTTCGACAGGATGGCGGGCTTGTAGGACGACGACGCCGTCTGGCCCTTCACCGTGGGTTCCGTCTCGGTGATCTCGAGCGTCACGCGGGCGGGCAGCTCGATGGCCACCGCGACGCCCTCGTACATGCTGACGACGCAGCTCATGCCTTCCTGCAGCCACACCGACTGGCTGCCGAGGACGTCGTCGGGCACCATGATCTGGTCAAAGGTCTCGGCATTCATGAAGTGCCAGCCTTCGCCGTCGTGGTAGAGGAAGTTGTAATCCTTGTCCTCGACGAAGGCGCGCTCGACCTGCTCGGTCGTCCGGTAGCGCTCGGACACCTTCACGCCGTCGGAGATCCGCCGCATGTCGAGCTGCGTGACGGGCGTGCCCTTGCCGGGGTGGATGTTCTCGGCGCTGAGGACGACGTAGAGCTTGCCGTCCTGTTCGACGATGTTGCCCTTGCGGAGCGAGCTGGCGATGACCTTCACGGATGTCTCTCTCTCGATCGGTGGCGCGCGCAGGCGATTGCAGTCTGCGGCCGGCGCTGTCAAGGCGGAGCGGACGGCGCGGCTGCCGTCAGCGGTGCAGCCTTTCACCACGGAACGGACCAAATGACCAGCCCCCCGCCGCGTTCCTCGCCCTGGTGGATGCCGCATGTCCATGCCGACCGCCGGCCGTTCCTGACGGCGCGGGGCCGGATCGTCGACGCCGTGCGCCACTGGTTCCGGGAGCGCGACTTCGTCGAGGTCGAGACCGCGATCCTCCAGGCCTCGCCGGGCAACGAGGCGCATCTGCACGGTTTCGCGACGCAGGCGCTCACGACCGACGGCCGCGCGGCGACGCTCTACCTGCACACCTCGCCCGAGTTCGCCTGCAAGAAGCTGCTCGCGGCGGGCGAGGAGCGCCTGTTCTCGCTGGCGCGGGTGTTCCGGAACCGCGAACGCGGTCCGCTGCACCATCCCGAGTTCACGATGCTCGAATGGTACCGGACCGGCGAGGACATCGAGCGGCTGATGGAGGATTGCGCGGCGCTGCTCGCGGCGGCGGCTCGGGCGGTGCCCTCGGCCGTCCTGGCCTGGCGGGGCGGCACGTGCGACCCGTTCGCCGCGCCCGAGCGCGTCTCGGTGGCGCAGGCGTTCGAGCGGTGGGCCGGCATCGACCTGCTGGCGACGACGACGCCGGCCGGCACGGATCGCGAGGCGCTCGCGCAGGCGGCGACGCGGCAGGGGATCCGGGTGGCGGCGGACGACACCTGGGCCGACATCTTCAGCCGCGTCCTGGTGGAGCGGATCGAGCCCCGCCTCGGCTTCGGCCGGGCGACCGTGCTGCACGGCTACCCGGTCAGCGAGGCGGCGCTGGCCCGGGTCAGCGCGGCCGATCCGCGGGTCGCGGAGCGTTTCGAGCTGTATGCCTGCGGCGTCGAGCTCGCCAACGGCTTCGGCGAGCTGGTCGACCCGGCGGAACAGCGGCGGCGGTTCGGCCTGGAGATGGACGAGAAGGAGCGCGTCTATGGCGAGCGCTACCCGCTCGACGAGGATTTCCTCGCCGCCCTCGGCCACATGCCGGCGGCGAGCGGCATCGCGCTGGGGCTCGACCGGCTGGTGATGCTGGCGACCGGCGCCACGCATATCGAGCAGGTGCTGTGGACGCCGGTCGCCGAAATGTGAGATGGAGCGGTCATGAGCGCCGCCCCCGATCCCAAAGGCATGCCCGACGGCAGGACCCTGCGCAGCGTCGCCGACCTCGTCGGCGCGGGCGTCGTCGCGCCGGCGGCCGCGCCGGGGCTGGACGCCGTGGCGCAGCGCTACGCGGTCGCGGTGACGCCGGCCATGCGCGCGCTGATCGACGCCGGCGACCCGGACGATCCCATCGCGCGGCAGTTCCTCCCGGACGTGCGCGAGCGCGACGCGCGGCCGGACGAACGCGCCGACCCTATCGGCGACGATGCGCACAGCCCGGTCGAGGGGATCGTGCATCGGTATCCCGACCGGGCGCTGCTCAAGCTGGTGCATGTCTGCGCGGTCTATTGCCGCTTCTGCTTCCGGCGGGAAACGGTGGGGCCGCAGGGCTCCGGCATGCTGTCCCCGGAGGTGCTGGCCGGCGCGCTCGCCTATGTGCGCGCGCACCCCGAACTGTGGGAGCTCATCGTCACCGGCGGCGACCCGCTCGTCCTGTCGCCGCGCCGGCTGGCGGACGTGGTGGACGCCATCGCCGCGATCCCGCATGTCCGCGTGCTGCGCTGGCACACGCGGCTGCCGGTGGTCGCGCCGGAGCGGGTGACGGGCGACCTCGTGCGCACGCTGCGCCGCTTCCGCGGGGCGAACTACGTCGCCGTTCACGCCAACCACCCGCGGGAGTTCACGCCCGCCGCGCGCGAAGCCTGCGCCCGGCTCGCCGACGCCGGGATCGCGCTGGTCAGCCAGAGCGTGCTCCTGAAGGGCGTCAACGACGACGTGGAGACCCTGGCCGCGCTGATGCGCGCCTTCGTCGAGGCGCGGGTGAAGCCGTACTACCTGCACCAGGGCGATCTCGCGCCGGGGACGTCGCACCTGCGAACCACCATCGCCGAGGGCCGGGCGCTGGTCGCGGCGCTGCGCGGACGCGTCTCGGGACTGTGCCAGCCGCACTACGTGCTCGACATTCCCGGCGGCCATGGCAAGGCATCGATCGCGCCCGACGCCATGGCGCACGATGGAACGGAAGTGTCCGACTGGCGGGGCGTGCCGCACCCCTACCCGCCCCGTTCGGCCGGTTGAGCCCGCAAAACCACTCCTTTACCATCCGCGCAAGTCGGTGGCGGCACGAGGCAACCGTGTGAACCGGCCGGAAACATGCGCGATGCATGGTCATCGGCGACGGGCCAGAAGGCTCCGCTGGGGAAACGGACATGTTCGCTCGACTGCTCGCCGCCGCCGCTCTCGCCTTCGCCGCCTTCACGCTGGTGCCCGCCGTGGCCTCGGCCAAGGTCGCGATCGAGATCGACCTCGCCCACCAGAGGATGCGCGTGGAAACCACCCAGGGCGACGTTCACATCTGGCCGATCTCGAGCGGCCGCAAGGGTTACTCGACCCCGCGCGGAACCTACGAGCCCTACCGGCTCGCCAAGATGCACCGCTCGCGCAAGTACAACAACGCGCCGATGCCGCATTCCATCTTCTTCCACGGCGGCTACGCGATCCACGCGACGACGGAAGAAGGGCGGCTGGGGCGCCCCGCGTCGCATGGCTGCATCCGGCTGTCGAAGGCGAATGCCGCCAAGCTGTTCGAGCTCGTGAAGGCCGACGGGGCCGTCATCGCCATCAACGGCAATCCGCCGACCGGCACGATGCTGGCGTCGCGGCCGGCGAAGCCGTCCTCCGTGGCGTCGGCGCGGCCGGCGAAGCCGACGGCGGTGGCCACGGCGCGGACGGCCCGGCCTGCCGCGGTGGCCGCGGCCAGGACGAACGGGCCGGCTCTCGGCTATGCGCCGCTGCCGAAGTCTTACGAGCCGCTCGAGGTGTGGGCGCGCAATCCGGCCGGCTGGTCGCTGCGCTGATCGTCGTCTCTCCCGGGCGTGCCAAAGCGCCCGGGCTGCGCTAGACTGCCCTCCGACGCGTCGCAACGACGGGGCATCCCATGCGCGGCTGGATCGGCGAGGACGAGGACGAGCACGACCGCCGCATGACGGTGAACCTGCTCGTGATGATCCTGTGCCTCCTGTTGCTGGGGGCCGGGCTGTTCCTTACCGAGGCGATCCACCGCGCCAGCAAGATCCAGGACTGCTTCGAGGCCGGCCGGCGGGCCTGCGTCTCGCAGGGCGTGCGCTGAACGATCGCCGGGCCGCGTCCCGGCGGGGGCGGACGGCGTCGCCGCTCCGGGCGATCCGGCCACGCCCTCGACGGCGCGGCGCGACTGTGGCACGGTTCGTGCCTCGCGGAGCCTCGACCTTTCGAGTCAGGATCCGTCGGGACAGGACTTGCGACCAAGACATGCCATGACGTCCGCAAGAGCGACCGCAGCGACCGACAAGCCCGTCCTGATCGTCCTGCACCAGGAGCACTCGACTCCCGGGCGGGTGGGACGCCTCCTCGTCGAGCGGGGCTATCGGCTCGAGGTAAAGCGCCCGCCGCTGGGCTGCGTCCTGCCGGAGACGCCCGATCACTATGCCGGCGTGGTCGTGTTCGGCGGTCCGATGAGCGCCAACGACGAGCACGACTGGCTGCGCCGCCAGACGGACTGGATCGGCTGCGTCCTGAAGGCGGGCACGCCCTATCTCGGCCTGTGCCTCGGCGCGCAGATGCTGGCGCGGCACCTCGGCGCGCGCGTCGCCCCGCACCGGGAGGGCCACGCGGAGATCGGCTACTATCCGATCCGCCCGACCGCGAACGGCGAGCGGCTGTCGGGCAGCCTCGGCGTCGCATGGCCCGGCTCCGTCTACCAGTGGCACCGGGAGGGCTTCGACCTGCCGCGCGGAGCCGAGTCGCTGGCGGAAGGCGAGATGTTTCCCAACCAGGCGTTCCGCTTCGGTGAGCGAGCCTACGGGCTGCAGTTCCACCCGGAGGTCACCTACGCGATGATGTGCCGCTGGACGGTGCGCGCGCATGAGCGGATGGCGATGCCCGGCGCCCGCACGCGCAGCGAGCACCTGGAGGGCTGGTATCTCCACGACCCGGCGGTGCGCCGGTTTCTCGACGCCTTCCTCGATCACTGGCTGTCGCCGGTCGCCGCGACCGAGCGCGGGGTCGCGCTCACCCCCGACATACAACGTGGGGACCGTGATGCGGTGCATGGGCAGTGACGGCCGGATCATGTCCCGAGGCATCGCGCGGTACCAGTTGAGTGCGGCACTCAATGCACCGGGCTGCCGCATCCGGTCGGTGTAGTGGGCTGCCTGATGCGGCGGTAGGCCGCG
>CAZJCW010000259.1:2519-6147 GCA_964544365.1 uncultured Alsobacter sp. | reverse complement strand
GGCACCTCGGCCGCGAGGAAGGCCTTCGCCTCGGCGATGTCCTCGATCCGCGGGCCGACGTAGAAGCTCTGGCCGCCGCGATAGCGCTCGCGCAGCAGCGCCTCGCGGATGATCAGCGGGTCGAACGGCGTCACGAAGGTGCGCACCGCCAGCCGGTCGACGGGCGGCGTCGCGATGATCGACAGCTCCCGCACGCCGGTCAGCGCCAGTTGCAGCGTGCGCGGGATCGGCGTCGCCGACAGCGTCAGCACGTGCACCTCCGCCTTCAGCTCCTTCAGGCGCTCCTTGTGCCCCACGCCGAAATGCTGCTCCTCGTCCACGATCAGCAGCGCGAGGTCCTTGAAGGCGATCGCCTTGCCGAGCAAGGCGTGCGTCCCCACGACGATGTCGATGGTCCCGTCGGCGAGCCCCGCCTTCACCTGCTTCTGTTCCGCTGCCGGAACGAAACGCGACAGCTGCGCCACGCGGACCGGCAGGCCGTGGAAGCGGTCGGAGAAGGTCTTGAAGTGCTGGCGTGCGAGCAGGGTCGTCGGCACCACCACGGCCACCTGCCGCCCCGACAGCGCGACGGCGAAGGCGGCGCGCAGCGCCACCTCCGTCTTGCCGAAGCCGACGTCGCCGCAGATCAGACGGTCCATCGGCCGGCCCTGCCCGAGATCGCCGAGCACCGAATCGATGGCCGTCTGCTGGTCGTCCGTCTCGTCGTAGGGGAAACGCGCGCAGAACTCGTCGTACAGGCCGTCCGACGGAACGAACCGCGGCGCCTCCCGCAGCGCGCGCGCGGCGGCCACCTTGATGAGCGCCTGCGCCATCTCGCGGATGCGCTGCTTGAGCTTCGCCTTGCGCGCCTGCCACGCGCCGCCCCCGAGCCGGTCGAGCGCAACCTCGGTCTCCTCGGAGCCGTAGCGCGACAGAAGCTCGATGTTCTCCACCGGCAGGAAGAGCTTGTCGCCGCCGGCATAGTGGATTTCGAGGCAGTCGTGCGGCGCGCCGGCGGCATCGATGGTCTTCAGGCCGATGAAGCGGCCGATGCCATGGTCGACATGGACGACGAGATCGCCCTGGGTCAGGCTTCCGACCTCGCCGATGATGTCCTGCGGCCGGCGCGACTTCTTCGCCCGCCGCACGAGGCGGTCGCCCAGGATGTCCTGTTCGCTGACGACCGCCCAGTCGGCGGTCTCGAACCCGCTCTCCAGGCCCCAGACGGCCAGCGTCGCGACGTTGCGCGGCTGGGCCTGCGCGTGGGCGAGCGCCGCCACCGCGACGGTGCCCTTCAGCCCGTGATCGCCCAGGACGTGGGACAGGCGCTCGCGCGACCCTTCCGACCACGCGGCGACAATCACCCGCTTGCCGTCGCCCTGCAGCGCGCGGATGTGGGCGACGGCGGCGTCGAAGACATTCGCCGCTCCGGATTCGCCTTCCGACGCCCGCTCTGCGGCGAAGTTGCGTCCCTGCCTGCCACCGATGTCGACGACCGTTCGGCCGCCCGCGCCTTCCGGCTGCGCGAAGGGCGTGAGGCGCACGGTCGCCGCCTCGGCGATCCGCCGGGCCCACTCGTCGGGCGCCATGTAGAGCTGGTCGGGAGCAAGCGGCTTGTAGGGCGCCCCTCCCCCCTGGGCCGCCTTCTCCGGACCCGAGCGTTCGAGCGCCGCCTTGCGCGACCCGTAGTAGTCGGCGACCTGGGACAGCCGCTCCCCCGCCGCGTCGTCGGCCAGCGAGTCGAGGACGATCGGGGTGTCCGCACAATAGTCGAACAGCGTGTCGAGGCCGTCGTGGAACAGCGGCAGCCAGTGCTCCAGTCCGGGATGGCGACGACCCTCGCTGATCGCCTCGTAGAGCGTGTCGTCCCGCGTCGCGGCGCCGAACAACGTCACATAGGCCTGCCGGAAGCGCCGGATCGTTTCGGTGGTGAGCTGCACCTCGCTCATCGGAACGAGGTCGAGAGCCCGCATCTGCCCGACGGTGCGCTGGGTTTCCGGATCGAAGGACCGGATCGACTCCAGCGTGTCGCCGAAGAAGTCCAGCCGCACGGGCACCGGGACTCCGGGCGCGAACAGGTCGATGATGCCGCCGCGCACGGCGTATTCGCCGGTTTCCCGGACCGTCGACGTGCGCAGGAAGCCGTTGTTCTCCAGCCAGGCGGCGAGATCGCGCGTGTCGACGACATTGCCGGGCGCCGCCGAGAACGTCTCGCCCGCCACCTTGGCGCGGCGCGGCACGCGCTGCACCATCGCGTTCACGGTGGTGAGCAGCACGCGCGGCTTGTCCTCGCCGGAGCGGGAACGCGCCAGCCGGGCCAGCACGGTCATGCGGCGCGCGGAAATGGCCGCGTTGGGCGACACCCGGTCGAAGGGCTGGCAGTCCCAGCTGGGCAGCGTCAGCACCTCGATGTCGGGCGCGACGAAGGCGATGCCATTCTCCAGCATCGCCATCCGCTGGCCGTCGCGGGCCACCACGACAAGCGCCGCGGGACGGTCGCCACCGTCACGCGCGGCCGCGCGCACGAGGTCGGCCACGGCCATCGCATCGAAGCCGTCGGGCACCGAAGACAGGACGAAGCTTTCGCGCCGGCGGATCAGGTCGGCCGCCCGGCTCAGGGGAGTCATCTTGGCCATGTCGGTCACTATGCGGGGGACGACGCGGCGTCCCCTGCCCTCAGACGTGGATCGGCGCCATGTGGGTGTGAAACGCCTTCACCTTCCGGAAGACGGGCGTGTCGTAGTTCTCCGGCGTCCCGGCAGCGTCGGTCAGCCAGGCGAAGAGGTCGCGGTCCGGCACCTCGATCAGCGCCTCGTACACGTCGAGTTCCTCCTCCGAGAGGTCCGCGATGTGCGCGTCCGCGAAACGGCCCATGATCAGGTCCATCTCGCGGATACCCCGGTGCCATGAGCGAAACAGGATACGGCGACGACGAGGGTCGAGCCCGGCGCTGCTGCGCTGCGAGCCTGTCATTCTGGTTCTCCACGCATCCCGGCGGTCCAGGCCGCCCCGGCGGCTATATAGCCGCCTCCCGGCAGCCTGTCAGGTAGACCTGCGTCGCGCCCCGCGCAACGCACCGGTTGTCGCGGGCCGAGGGGACACCGGTCAGCGCGACGGGAGCCGAGCGACCCAATCCCCCGGGCGTCTCCGCACTGCCGCCCGGCGACCCCGCTTACGCCGCGGCAACGCCGTCGCCTCTCTCCCAGCCTTCCTTGACCGAAGCAACATGCTCGTCGAAGCGCTTCTCGGCAATCGCGCGGCGCAGGCCGTCCATCAGGTCCTGGTAATAGGCCAGGTTCACCCACGTCAGCAGCATCATCCCGAGGATCTCGCCCGCCTTCACGAGATGGTGCAGATAGGCACGGCTGTAGTCGCGGGCCGCCGGACAGGTCGATTGCGGGTCGAGCGGGCGCGGGTCGTCGGCATGGCGCGCATTGCGCAGATTGATCTTGCCGAAGCGGCTGTAGGCAAGGCCATGCCGCCCGGCCCGGGTCGGCATGACGCAGTCGAACATGTCGACGCCGCGCCGCACCGACTCGACGATGTCGTCCGGTGTGCCCACGCCCATCAGGTAGCGCGGCTTGCCGACGGGAAGATGCGGCTCGACCACGTCGATCATCGCCAGCATGACATCCTGCGGCTCACCGAC
>CAZJCW010000259.1:0-2419 GCA_964544365.1 uncultured Alsobacter sp. | reverse complement strand
CGCGAAGCGCCTCGACAGCCCCGCCCTGCACGATCCCGAAAAGCGCCCGGCCCGGCTGGTGGCCGAAGGCGTCCTTGCTGCGCTGCGCCCAGCGGAGCGACAGCTCCATCGCTCGCTCGGCTTCCTCGTCGCTGCACGGCAGCTTCACGCACTCGTCCAGCTGCATCTGGATGTCGGACCCCAGGAGGCCCTGGATCTCGACCGAGCGCTCCGGCGTCAGGACGTGGGCGGAGCCGTCGATATGTGACTGGAAGGTGACGCCCTTTTCGTCCATTTTCCGCAGCTGGGCCAGAGACATGACCTGAAATCCTCCGGAATCCGTGAGGATCGGGTAGGGCCAGTTCATGAAACTGTGCAGGCCGCCCAGGCGGGCGACCCGCTCCGCGCCCGGCCGCAGCATCAGGTGATAGGTGTTCCCGAGGACCACGTCGGCGCCGAGGGCCTTCACCTGGTCGGCATACATCGCCTTCACCGTCCCCGCCGTGCCGACGGGCATGAACGCCGGGGTGCGGATGACGCCACGCGGCATGCGGACGGCGCCGGTGCGCGCCCGCTTGTCCGTGGCGGAAACCGCAAAGGTGAATTCCTCTGGCTTGCCTGCGCTCATGCGGCCGCTCCCGGGGCTTCGTCGTTCCTGAACAGGAGACAGGCGTCCCCATAGGAATAGAACCTGTAGCCCGTCGCGATCGCATGGGCATAGGCCGCACGCATGCGATCGAGCCCGGCAAAGGCGCTGACCAGCATGAAAAGCGTGGACTTGGGCAAATGAAAGTTCGTCATCAGCACGTCGACCGCCCGGAAGCGGTAGCCGGGCGTGATGAAGATCGATGTGGTTCCGCGCCAGGGGCGGATCGAACCGTCCTCGGCAACCGCGCTCTCCAGCAGGCGAAGCGACGTCGTGCCGACGGCGACGATCCGGCCGCCCCGGGCGCGCGCCGCGTTCAAGGCAGCCGCCACCGGCTCGGGCACCTCGCCCCATTCCGCATGCATGCGATGGTCGCGCGTGTCGTCGACCTTTACGGGAAGAAACGTTCCGGCTCCGACATGAAGGGTCACGCGCTGGAGGCCGATCCCCGCGGAGGCGATGCGTTCGAGCAGGGAGGCGGTGAAGTGCAGTCCCGCGGTCGGAGCGGCAACCGATCCCTGGCGGTCCGCGAAGACCGTCTGGTAATCGCGCCGGTCCCTTTCGTCGTCCGGCCGGTTCGTCGCGATGTAGGGTGGAAGCGGGATATGTCCGAGGGCCTCGATCGCATCGTCCAGCGCGGCGCCGGCGAGGTCGAAGCGCAGTTCGATCTCGCCGCCCTCCCCCTTGGCGTCCACCGTCGCATCGAGTTCGGCAAGGCCGCAGGCGCCCGGCGTTTCGGCGCCGAACCGGATGCGGTCGCCAACCGCCAGGCGTTTCCCGGGCCTTGCGAAGGCCTTCCACCGGTCCGGACCGACCCGCATGTGCAGGAGGGCTTCGACCCGGACAGCGGATCCGTCACGCTGCCGCATGCCGTACAGGCGCGCGGGTATCACCCTTGTGTCGTTGACGACGAGAACGTCTCCCGGCCGCAGCTGGCCGGGCAGATCGGCAACCGTCCTCTCGAGAAAGGCCGTCTCGCCGCGAGGCACGACAAGCAGTCTCGCCGCATCCCGCGGCTCGACGGGACGCAGCGCGATGCGATCCTGCGGCAGGTCGAAATCGAAACTGTCGACGCGCATGGGCCCTCCTCGCGGCGGCGGACAGTGCCGTCGCTCACCGGCGATTGCAACCGTCGCGTCGGAGGATGGCCCAGCGAGCCATATCGTGCGCAGCAATAGAACCAATGCGTCTAACGATAGCAGTCAATAAATCGTAGGTTGTATTCGCTTTAGAAGCACTAAATTCAGTCGACGCGTTGCAAATTTACAGACTTGAAGTCGGCCCCGAATGCATTCATTTTGCGCGAGCCGTTTGGGCAAATACAGCATTTCAAACAGCCATTTTCAATCGATTGCTCCGACAAAGCCGGCCGGTACTCCAGTGCCGGCCGGCACGTCGCTCTGGTGAATCCGCCTTAATGCCTGCTTTCACATTCCGGTAGCCGAGGTTTACCGCGACCTCATGCCGGTCGTTACAATGCGACGAGATTGCGGCATAAGGACTCTCGTGAAGACGGAGATTGCTCTCCGGCACGTTTTTGAGAATGAATTTTCAGGGTCTGGGCGAATAACAAAAAAAGAGGCCGGATCACGCGAGTGATCCGGCCTTTATCTTTCAGTAGAACGGAGCGGATCAGCTGGCCGCGCCGAGCGAGGCCTTGACGATCTTGTCGGGGTTCTTGACGGGCTCGCCGCGTTTGAACTTGTCGACGTTCTCCATGCCTTCCACGACCTTGCCCCAGACCGTGTACTGGCGGTCGAGGAAGCGGGCGTCGTCGAAGCAGATGAAGAACTG
>CAZJCW010000258.1:0-6200 GCA_964544365.1 uncultured Alsobacter sp. | reverse complement strand
TCCCCTTAATCCCCCGGCAACCACGTCGGACCGCGCCCTGCCGGCGTGCCTCGCACCGTTAACCCAGCGCCCCTAGAGTCCCGTCCGGGACGAACCGCCTCCGGGCGGTGACGTCCCTATTGGAGTTGCGGATGGCCGGCAAGGGACCCCAAGGGAGCGCGCGGGATCGATCGGTTCAGGACCCGCTGGCGCTAGCCGCGCGCGAGCTGCGCCCGGCACTCGTCGCCGTGTTCGTCTTCTCGCTCTTCATCAACCTGCTGGTCTTCATCCCGTCGATCTACATGCTGCAGGTCTACGATCGCGTCATGACCTCGCGAAACGAGACCACGCTGCTGATGATCTCGGCCATCGTCGTGGCGCTGTTGGTCAGCTACGCGACGCTGGAGCACCTGCGCTCGCGCATCCTCGTGCAGGCCGGACTCAGGCTCGACGAGGCGCTCAGCGGCCCTACCTTTGGCTCGGCCCTGGAAGCGGCGCTGCGCCAGCGCGGCAGCCACCACGCGCAGGCCCTGCGCGACGTCGACGCGGTGCGGGACTTCGTCGGCGGCTCGGGCATCATCACGCTGCTCGACGCCCCCTGGGTCCCGATCTTCCTCGCCGTGTGCTTCCTCTTCCACCCGCTCATCGGCCTCGTCGCGGCAGTGGGGGCGGGGAGCCTGTTCGTCATCACGCTGCTCAACGAGACGCTGACCCGCAAGCCGCTCATCGAGGCGTCGCTGATGTCGATCGCCAGCCACGAGCGGCTGTCGGCCTCGCTGCGCAACGCCGAGGCGATCCGCGGGCTCGGCATGGCCGGCGCCGTGCGCGCGCGCTGGCAGGGCCACCACCGCGATGCCGTGGACCTGCAGGTGACGGCTGGCGAGACGGGCGGGCTGCTGCTCGCCGCCTCCAAGGTCCTGCGCCTCCTCCTGCAGGTCGGTATCCTCGGCGTCGGCGCCTGGCTCGCCATCCGGCAGGAGATCAGCCCGGGGGTCATGTTCGCCGCCTCGCTGATCATGGGCCGCGCCCTGTCGCCGCTCGAACAGGCCGTCGGGCAGTGGCGCTCCTTCGTGACCGCCCGCGCCGCGCGCCAGCGTCTCGCCCGCCTCTTCGCCGAGCACCCGCCGCGGCCGGCGCGCACCCGCCTTCCGGCCCCGCAGGGCCGCCTCGCCGTCGAGAACCTCGCGGTGCTGGCGCCGGGTACGCAGACGCCCGTCGTCCGTCGCGTCGGGTTCGAGCTGGAGCCGGGCGACGTGCTCGCCATCGTCGGACCCACGGGATCGGGCAAGTCGTCGCTCGCCCGCGCCATCGTCAACGCCTGGCCGGCGGCGGCGGGCTGCGTGCGCATCGACGGCAACGACGTCACCCACTACGACCCCGACCAGTTCGGCGCCGCCATCGGCTACCTGCCGCAGGACATCGAGCTCTTCGCCGGTTCCATCGCCGAGAACATTGCCCGCTTCGGCGCCCGCGACGACGCCGCGGTGGTGGCGGCGGCGACGGCGGCGCAGGCCCACGGGCTGATCCAGCGCCTGCCCGGGGGCTACGAGACGGTGGTGGGCGAGGACGGCGTTGGCCTCTCCGGCGGCCAGAAGCAGCGCCTCGCCCTCGCCCGCGCGCTCTACGGGGCGCCCCGCCTCGTCGTGCTCGACGAGCCCAACTCCAACCTCGACGGGGAGGGCGACGCCGCCCTCGTCGCCGCCGTGGCCGGGCTCAAGGCGCGCGGCGCGACCGTCGTCATCATCACCCACAAGCCGAACCTGCTCGGCATCGTCGACAAGGTGCTCGTCATGCACGACGGCGAGGGCCGCAAGATCGGCCTGCGCGACGAGATGCTGCCCCTGATCCTCGGACCGAACGTGGCCGGGCTGATGCGCGGCGCCCAACAGACCCAGGCGGCGTGAGGGGGACGGCCATGCTCCGGAAAGCCACATCCGCCGCCCCGCGGTCCCGCCGCGGCGACTGGCGCGGCCCCACCCGCGCCGGCGCGGCCGTGATCGTCGTCACCTTCGGCGTCTTCGGCGGCTGGTCGGCCGTCGCGCGCCTCGACGCCGCCGTCGTCGCTCCGGGCCGCATCACGGTGGAGAGCGACCGGCAACTCGTCCAGCACCTGGAGGGCGGCATCGTCGCCGAGATCCTCGTCACCGAGGACCGCCGGGTCGAGGCGGGCGAGGTGCTGGTGCGCATCGACCCCACATCCGCCCGCGCCACCGCGGACATGGCTCGAAACCAGACCGCCGCCGCCGAGGCCGAGGAGGCGCGCCTCGTCGCCGAGATCGAGAGGGCCAACGCCTTCGTGCCGCCGCCCGCGCTCGCGCGGCGCGAGACCGAACCCGAGGTCCGCCGCGCCCTCGCCGACCAGGTCCGCGCCTTCGCGGACCGGCGCGCGGCCCGTGCCAACGAGGTCGCCACGCTGGCCGAGCGGGTCGCCCAGGCCGAGCGGCAGGTCGAGGGCCTCACAGCCCAGCTCTCCAGCGCCCGCCTGCAGGTGCGCTCCTTCACCGAGGAGATCGAGCGACTGCGCCCCCTCGAGAGGCAGGGGCTCATCCAGCGCCCGCGCATCCAGGGCATCGAGCGCCAGCGCACCGACATGGAGGGCCGCATCGGCGCCTTCGAGGCCGAGATCGCCCGGCTGGCGCGCGTCGTCGCCGAGGCCCGCCTGCAGATGGAGAGCGTCGACCGCCGCTTCGTCGAGGAGGCCTCCGCCCGCCTCGTCGGCGTCCGCCGCGACTTCGCGGACGCCCGCGAGCGGCTGCGCATGACCGAGGACCTGCTGCGCCGCGCCGAGGTCCGCGCGCCCCGGTCAGGCCGCGTGGTCAACCGGCGCGTGCATACCGTCGGGGCCGTGATCCGGCCCGGCGAGACGATGATGGAGATCGTCCCCGAGGACGACGTGCTCGTCGTCAGCGCGCGGCTGAGCCCGATGGACATCACCCACGTCCATCCGAGCCTGCCCGCGGAGGTGCGGCTTCCGGCCTTCAAGTCCCGTACGACGCCGGTGGCGATCGGGGAGGTCCGCTCCATCTCCGCAGACGCCCTGATCGACGAGCTGTCGCGCCAGCCCTATTACGCCATGCAGGTGTCGGTGAAGGCGGCGTCCTTCCCCGAGGCGACCCGGACCCGGCTCGTGCCCGGCATGCCGGCCGACGTCATCATCACCACCGGCGAGAGGACGGTGCTTGACTACCTCACCCAGCCGCTCAGCGATGCGTTGCGGCGCGGCATGCGCGAAAATTGACGCTTTAGCCTCAATTTTTCGGAGGAGTCTTTTAATTTGCAATCAAAGGTTCAACGCGGCCGCTAGAGATGTCGGGGCATCCTGAAGCCAAGACCAAGGTCAGACTTCAGGAAAGCCTTTGCCAATGAACGCCCCGCTTCGCATGCCTTTCGAGCTCCACGACGCTGCCGGCGCCCTCGACTTCTCGGCCTTCGCCCCGTATCCCGAGCCGCAGCGCCTGCCCGAGGACGCGCCCGCCGGGACTGGCCCCGCCGAGGGCCCGCGCGAGGCGGTTACGCTCGCCGCCGCCGAGGCTCCGCCGTCACCCGCCGCCGTGGCCCCGCCGGTCGCCGGCCCGGTCGAGCCCGCCGCCGTCGCGCTTCATGGCGCCAGCGGCACACTGTCGGAGATGGCCTTCGCGTCCGCAGCGCTCCCTCGCGAACTCGTCCTGAAGGGCCTCGATGCACCGGGCACGGCCGCCGCCCCGGTGGCCCCGGTGCCGTCCGCGCCCCCGGCTGCGTTCGAGGCACCGCCGGCGCTGGCCAGCAGCGCGATCGCGGTACGCGGTGTCGGCATCACCAATGACCCACTGGCCAACGCCCAGTGGTACAAGGCGCACATGGACGTGCTGCGTCTCGGCAGCGACTTCACCGGTCGCGGCGTCAAGGTTGGCATCTATGACGACGGCATCGACAAGGCGCATGTCGACCTGCGCGGCAACTACAACGCCGCGCTCGAACTCACCATCAACGGCGTCCGGCTCGATCCGTCGCAGGGCGGCACCCACGGCACCTCGGTCTCGGGCATCGTCGCCGCCAGCGCTGACAACGGCGTAGGCGTGTCGGGCATCGCCTACGGCGCGCAGTTCGCGGTGGTGAACATCTTCGGCAATGCCGGCGGCGGCAACATGCTCACCGCCATGCGCCTGCAGACGACCTACGACGTGACCAACCACTCGTGGGGCTGGGTCGGCCGTTACATGGATTCCACCGCCAACGCCATGTCCTTCGGCGGCCAGTTCAATGCGGCGCTGACCCATGCCGGCACCTGGGGCCGCGGCGGGCTCGGCACCATCGAGGTGAACTCGGCCGGCAACGACTCGGCCACCAACGCCAACGCGTCGTCCTTCAACGCCAGCCGCTACACCGTCACCGTCGGCGCCATCGCCGACAACGGCGACGTGTCCTTCTACTCGACGCGCGGCTCGTCGGTGCTGCTGTCGGCCTCGTCCAACGGCGGCTGGCAGGGGATCACGACCACCGACCGGACGGGCGCCGCCGGCTACTCCTCGACCGACTTCACCTCCGGCTTCGGTGGCACCTCGGCCGCCGCGCCGATGGTCACGGCCGCGGTGGCCCGCATGCTGTCGGCCAATGCCGGTCTCGGCTGGCGCGACGTCCAGGACATCCTGGCGATCACCGCCGACCACACCACGCCGGCCGCGCTCAACGGCACGCTCGCCGGCAACATGCAGAACGGCTGGCTGATCAACAAGGCCGACAACGTCAACGGCGGCGGCCAGCACTACTCCAACGACGTCGGCTTCGGACGCCTCGACGTGTTCGAGGCCGTGCGCTTCGCGGAGGTGTGGAAGAACTTCGGCCCGGCCCAGACTACGGCCAACGAACAGGTCGCCACCGTCTCCGGCGCGACGAGCCTGGCGTTGCGCGACCTGACGACGGCGTCGACGCGCTTCGTGGTCAGCCGCGCCATCGAGATGGAGAGCGTGGCGCTGACACTCACGCTCAGCCACAGCAACGTCAACGACCTGCGCGTCGAACTCGTCTCGCCGGAGGGGACGCGGACCGTCGTGCTGACGCCGATGTCGGGCACGCAGTCGGTCGCCGGCTGGCAGTGGACCTTCACCTCCGAGGCGCTGCGGGGTGAGCTGTCCTCCGGCACCTGGACGCTGAACGTCACAGACACCCGCGCCAACGGCCTGCAGGGCACGCTCACCGGCTGGAAGCTCGACGTCTACGGCGATGCTCCCGGCGTGAACGACGTCATGCACATCACCGACGAGTTCGAGAAGATGGCGGCGCTCGACGCCTCGCGGCGGACGCTGCGCGACCTCGACGGCGGCACGGACTGGATCAACATGGCGAGCCAGACCGAGGCGGTGAACGTCAACCTCTCCCCCGGAATCGCCACGACCGTGGGCGGCCGCAGCTTCTTCACCATCGCCTCCGGGTCGACCTTCGAGAACGTCGTCACCGGCGACGGCAACGACGTCCTCACCGGCAACGCCGCGGCCAACCGCCTGCTCGGCATGCGGGGCGACGACGTCCTTCAGGGTCTCGGCGGAGCCGACACCATCGACGGCGGGCTCGGCACCGACACCGCGCGCTACACCAACTCGGCGGCGGCGGTCGTCGTGAACCTCGCCACCAACGTCAATACCGGCGGGGACGCGCAGGGCGACGTGCTCGTCTCCATCGAGAACGTTGTGGGCTCAGCGTTCCATGACCGGATCACCGGCGATGCGGGAGCCAACTGCATCGACGGCGGTGCCGGCAACGACCACCTGCTGGGCGGCGGGGGAGCGGACGTGCTGCTGGGCGGGCTCGGCAACGACACGCTGGTCGGTGGCGCGGGCAACGACCGACTCCTCGGCGGCCTGGGCATCGACATCTACGCCTTCGACTTCTCGGGCTTCGGCCGCGACGTGGTCTCCGGCTTCGAGTGGGGCCTCGACCGGCTCGACCTGCGCGGGTCCTCTACCAGCGCGCAGGTGTCGTGGTCGACGGTCGGCACCGACCTCGTGGTCGCCATCGCCGGATCGCTCGACGCGATCGTGCTCGAGGGTCAGGGCGGGCGCCAACTCGCCGCGCGCGACTTCATCTGGGGCTGAGTCGCCGCCGGATCATGCCGGGCGGTGCCTTCTGTCCGGCTCAGGCCGGGTGGATGCGGCCCTCGGGCGGGGGAAGAAGCCGGGCTGGTCGGTGCGATCGTGGGCGCGGTATCGCGCAATCGCTCTCGAGCATGATTGCGCGAAACCGGCGCG
>CAZJCW010000257.1:0-6224 GCA_964544365.1 uncultured Alsobacter sp. | reverse complement strand
TGCTTCTGGAACTCGCGCGCGATGTAGTCGTCGCTCGCGCCGACGAAATGCAGGACCTCGACGATCTCCCGGTTGCCGGCCATGGCGCCCCGGGTGGCAAAGACGACGGCGAGCCCCGTCGCCGCAAGCACCAGGATCATGATCCCGATGCCGAGGAGGACCAGCGTGTTGGCCATGGTGCCCAGGCGGTCGATCCAGAGCCTGTGGTCGTCCAGCGTCGCGCCGCGCACGGCGTCGGCAAGGCTCCGCCGAAGGGCCGCGAAGTCGGGACGACGCTCGGGATCGAGCTGAAGCACGATGATTCGCGGCACCGGCAGCTCGTCGAAGTTGAGCCCCGTGCCGAGCCAGGGTTCGAGCAGACGCTCCGATTCAGCGCGTGTATAGGCCCGGACGGCCGCGATGCCGGGCGTCGCCCTCGCCAGTTCGACGGCCCTCGCGACGTCGCGCTCCACGTCGCGGGTGGCGCTCGGGCGAACCTGGATGGTCACTTCGCGCGCCACCGACGAACGCCAGCCGGCGGAAGCCTCGGCCACCAGCTGGGCAGCGCCCGCGGTGAGGCCGGCAAGGAACGTCATGATCGCGATCACGGTCACGAGGGCCCGCCCGGCGATCGAGGCGGCGGGAACGAGCGGCTGCTGCCCGTGGCGGGACGGATCGTCCTCCGAGCGGTCCGCGCCCGGCGCCCCGGCCCTCCACGGCCATGAGCCGGGACGGGGCCATCCGGCCAACCGCGCCCGCAGGGCCCTGTGCCAGGCGTCAATCGTAGACATGCAACCGTCCGTCGCCGAGGACCAGCCGACGCGCGGCGTCGAACTGGTCCATCAGGGCTATGTCGTGCGTCGCGATCACGATCGCGGTCCCGGCCTTGTTGAGTTCCACGAACAGCCGCAGGAGCCGCCGCGCCAGGGTCGGATCGACGTTCCCGGTAGGCTCGTCGGCGAGAAGGAGTTGCGGCTGAGCGATCAGGGCGCGCGCGATGGCCGCGCGCTGCTTTTCGCCGCCGGACAGCACCGGCGGCATGACGTGCATCCGCTCGCCGAGGCCCACCCATCGCAGCAGTTCGACGACCTCCGCCCGGTACGACGACTCGTCCCGCCCCTGCACGCGCAGCGGCAAGGCGACGTTCTCGTACGTGGTGAGGTGCTCGAGCAGCCGGAAATCCTGGAAGACGACACCCATGCGACGCCGCAGCGCAGTCAGGGTGTCCTTGTCGATTCCAGCCACGTCATGGCCGAACAGGTTGATGAGGCCCCGGGTCGGCTTCAGCGCAAGCAGGATCAGACGAAGCAGAGTCGTCTTGCCGGCCCCGGAAGGTCCGGTCAGGAACTGGAAAGACTGCGGCTCGATGGAGAAGGTGATGTCCCGGAGAACTTCCGGCCCCATGCCATAGCGCAAACCGACATTTTCGAAGCGGACCACCCTCACTCCGTTAATTTATGGCCGCGCCCCGGCGAGTTCTTCACCATCTGTTAACTCTCCGCGGCCTCGAATGCGGAGCCGCGACCGGAAGGCCGGATCGGAAACCGCCGCCTGATTCGCCATGCTCATTGTATGCCCGTCCTGCGCAAGTTCTTATTCGCTGACGCCCGAGCAATTGGGGCGCGGCCGGCGGCTGCGCTGTGCCGCCTGCCGGCACGAATGGCATGCCTTGCCCCCGCAGGACGATGCCGTCGACGGCCCCGCGGCGTCGGACTCGCCCGGTGCGTTCGACAAGGATCCCTTCGAGGCATTCCCAAGTGACGTCTCCAGCGCCGTCGGCGCGGAGGCGGAACCGCAGAGCGTCGGCGGATCGCGCGGCAAGGCGTCCTCGAAGCCGCGGATACCGTTCAAGGCCCGCCTCCAGGGCCTCGCGCGGGTTCCTCGAATCTCGCCCGTCCACGCGGCGGTCGCCGCGCTCGTTCTTCTCGTCGGTGCCGGGATCGTGCAGCGCAAGGCCGTCGTTCGGATGCTGCCCCAGACGGCGAAGCTCTACGCGTCGGTCGGTCTCCCGGTGAACCTGCGGGGATTCGACTTCCGGGACGTCCGCTCCTCGATCGTGAAGGACGGCGACCAGAGCATCCTGGTGGTCGAGGGCGAGATCCGCGGACTCAGCCGGGACAGCACGGAGCTGCCGCGCCTGCAGCTGAGCCTGCGCGCGGCCGATGGTCATGAAATCTACGCGTGGACGGCGGAGGCGCCCCGCGCGACCCTGCAGCAGGGAGAGGTCACACCCTTCCGCGCGCGCCTCGTGGCGCCGCCGAGCGAGGGACAGGACGTCGTGGTACGGTTCGAGCGCGACGCCCGGGTCGTCAAGCAATAGGCCGGGACAGCAGGAAAGAACCGATGATCGACCACCGGCGCGTGAAGGTGCTCTTTGACGAAGGCACGATCGCCAAGCGCAATGACGAGATTGCCCGCGAGATCGCGGCAAGCAAGCCGGCCGACCTCCTCGTCGTCGCGATCCTCAAGGGCAGCTTCATGTTCGCCGCGGACCTGATCCGCGCCATGCACCGTTCCGGGCTGGCACCCCAGGTGGAGTTCATGCACCTGTCGAGCTATCGCGCCGCGACGGTATCCTCGGGGCAGGTCACGATCCTGCGCGACGTGGACAGCGACGTGCGCGACCGTGACGTCCTTCTCGTCGACGACATTCTCGAATCCGGTCGCACCATCGCCTTCGCGAAGGACCTGCTGGCCGCGCGGGGCGCCCGGGTGTCGACCTGCGTGCTTCTGGAAAAGCCCGGCAAGCGCGCCGTCAGCGTCACGCCGGACTATGTCGGGTTCGTCTGCCCCGACCGGTTCGTCGTCGGCTACGGAATGGATGTCGCGCATTCCTTCCGGGAACTTCCCTTCATCGGCGTCGTCGAGAAGGACGGCGACGCGACCTCGTCGCCAGACTGACCAACTGCGAGCTGCCATGGCCGTGATCCTGATTGCAGATGACGAGGAGCCGCTCCGCGGCTTCGTCGCCCGGGGGCTTCAACTCGACGGACACACCGTGCATGCCGCCGAGGATGGCGCCGAGGCCCTGGACATGCTGCTCCAGCCCGGCGCGTCCTACGACCTGCTGCTCACCGACATCCGCATGCCGATGATGGACGGCATCGCGCTGGCGCTGGCCGCCGCGCAGGCCCGACCCACCATGCCGATCATGCTGATGACCGGCTACGCCGATCAGCGCGAGCGGGCGAGAAACCTCGATGCACTGATCCGCGAGGTTCTGACCAAGCCCTTCACGCTCGCCGACCTGCGCTCGGCGGTGCGCCAGGTGCTGGACGGACCGCCGGCCTGATCGGTCAGGCGTTGATCCACCAGATCGCGGCGTTGAGGAAGGTGGCGAACGAGACCCATGCGAGGTAGGGCGCCAGCAACCAGGCCGCGGGCCGGTCCAGCGCCGCGAACCGGCGGATCGTGACGGCGATGGCGACGAGAAAGACCCCGATCACCACCAGCCCCCCGCCCGGGCTGTTCAGCCCGAAGAACGTGATCGACCAGGCCGCGTTGAGCGCCAGCTGCACCAGATAGACGACGATGGCGGCGGTCCGCCCCGGTGTCCCGGCCGGCGTCTGCAGGACGCGCCAGAAGGCCAGCGCCATCATCGCGAAGAGGATCGTCCAGACCGGCCCGAACACCCAGTTGGGCGGGTTGAACCAGGGCTTGTCGATTCCCGCATACCAGCCCTGAACCTGCGGTCGCGTAACGATGCTGCCGGCGCTGCTGACGACGATGGACAGGACCGCGGCCACGACGGCGTGGACGATCGAACGGGTCCGCGACCCGGCCGGCGTTTCAGGGCTGTTCGTGATGCTCATGAACCCGGGGTTCCCCTTTTCGACGCCATCCCTACGGCAAACCGCCGCGCAGTGACAGCCGCGCGGCAAGAGCGGGCTTTCTTCGGCGCGCCGGGTCTGTTTCACTCGCGCCGCCATTCCGGAGCTGCCCGCATGATCGATCGTCCCAGAACTCCCGCCTCCAGGCCAAAGCCCCGCTGGACCAAGCGGACCCTCGCAGCGCAGGCGCTGGGCCGGATCGACGAGGCGACGCGGGCCGTCGTTCCGCCGATCCACGTGTCGACGACCTTCATCCGCGATCCCGACAACCAGTACAGTTCCGGCTTCGTCTATGGCCGTCCGGACAACGAGACGGTCCGCGAGGCCGAGGCCATCGTGGCCATGTGGGAGGAGGCCGAGGCGGCCATGCTCTTCGGATCGGGCATGGCTGCCGCCACGTCCGTCTTCATGGCCCTGGCGCCCGGCGACCACGTCCTGGCCCCCACCGTCATGTACTGGGCCCTGCGCAACTGGCTGATGACCGAGGCGCGGCATTGGGGCCTCGACGTGCAGCTGGTGGATACCAGCGACATCGACGCCGTGCGGGCGGCCATCCGCCCCGGAAAGACGAGGCTCGTCTGGCTGGAGACGCCGTCGAACCCGCTGTGGAGCATCAGCGACATCGCGGCGATCTCAGCCATCGCGCACGAGGCGGGAGCGATGGTCGCCGTCGATTCGACCGTGGCGACGCCGGTGTTCACCCGGCCCCTCGCCCTGGGCGCCGACATCGTCATGCACGCGGCGACGAAGGCCCTGAACGGGCATTCGGACGTGATCGCCGGCGCCCTGGCCGGCGCGCGGCGCGACGCGTTCTGGGACCGGATCGCGGCGGTCCGGAAGAACTTCGGCGCGGTGCTGGGGCCGTTCGAGGCGTTTCTTCTCATCCGGGGAATGCGGACGCTGGATCTTCGGGTCCGCACCGCCTCGGCCAGCGCCGCCGAACTCGCCCAACGGTTCGCGCGGCACCGGCACGTCTCGGACGTGCTCTATCCCGGCCTGCCGACCCATCCCGGCCACGACATCGCGGCGCGCCAGATGACAGGCGGGTTCGGGCACATGCTGTCGATCCGCGTGCGGGGCGGGGAGGCCAGTGCCGTCGCGACGGCGGCAGGCGTGGAGCTGTGGAAGCGGGCGACATCGCTGGGCGGCGTCGAGAGCCTCATCGAGCACCGGGCCTCGATCGAGGGGCCGGGCAGCCCGTGTCCGCCGGACCTCCTGCGGCTGTCGGTGGGCATCGAGGATGCCGCGGACCTGTTCGTCGATCTCGAGCAGGCGCTGGCGCGAGCCCATGGCTGAGCGCCTGGCCGGTCCCGCTCAGGCGCGGGTCAGGAGGCGCTCGATCTCCGAGACCGGATGGCGGACATAGTCCTTCGCGATTTCGCCGACCACGGCCCGCTGCAACGCGGGAGTCATGCCGGCGCGCAGTTCCGCGAGGGTGCGGGGAGGAGCAACCACGAGGAGCTTCTCCACCGCGATGTCGCGCGACAGGCGGGACAGGGTCTCGATCGTGCTGCGGGCGAAGGCTTTCTCGGCCAAGTCGTGCCAGTCGGTCTGCTGGACCGAAGACCGGCCCGGCCCGACCGAGGAGTGGCTTGTCCCGGGGGACTGCGTCCCCTGCTCGGAGGTGCGGGGGTTCTCGTTGTCCTCCGCGACGTGCTGGATGCTGAAGTTCGGCAGGTCGTGGTCGCCGTCCTGCCGCATGAACAGCGCCTTGCGTCCATCGCTGACCAGGATCCAGGTTCCGTGGGTGATCCGTACGTCCGTCATGGCGTGGCCCTCCGCTCTCGTCACTCGTCGGAGAATGGTCGCCGCGCCGGTCGGGTTCCTCGATCCAGATCAACCCACGCGCGTTCAGGTCACGCATTGCCTCCATCGAGCAGGCGGCGGGCGATCACCTGCGCCTGAATCTCGGCGGCCCCCTCGAAGATGTTCAGGATGCGCGCGTCGCACAGCACGCGGGAGATTTCATACTCGAGTGCGAAACCGTTGCCGCCGTGGATCTGCAGGGCGTTGTCGGCCGCCGCCCAGGCGACGCGCGCGCCGAGCAGCTTGGCCATGCCGGCCTCGAGATCGCAGCGCTTGCCCTCGTCCTTCGCCCGGCCGGCGAAATAGGTGAGCTGGCGGGCGATGTTCACCTCGACGGCCATCATCGCCAGCTTGTCGGCGACGCGCGGGAAGGCAATCAGCGGCTTGCCGAACTGAAGCCTTTCCTCGGCATAGCGCAGACCGAGGTCGAGGGCGGACTGGGCCACGCCGACGGCGCGGGCGGCCGTCTGGATCCGGGCCGATTCGAAGGTCTGCATCAGCTGCTTAAAGCCCTGGCCTTCGATCCCGCCGAGAAGGTTGGCCGCGGGCACCTCGAAGCCGTCGAAGGCGAGTTCGTATTCCTTCATGCCCCGGTAGCCGAGCACCTCG
>CAZJCW010000256.1:0-6252 GCA_964544365.1 uncultured Alsobacter sp. | reverse complement strand
ACATCATGACGTCGGTGCCGCGGCGGATGCCGTCGACCAGCGACTCGCGGCAGCCGTAGAGGTTGTCGAACTTCGACTTGGTGACGCTGTCGTTGACGTTGATCGCCGGGAACAGGAGCTTGCCCTCCTTTTCCATGACGTACAGGCGGTGCACGCCCGTGGTCGTCTCCTCGGTGACGCCCTTGATGGCGAGGCCGTTGCGCGTGTACCAGCCGGGATTGCTCTTCAGCCGCTTCTGGATCGAGGCGAAGAGGATCTCCTCCTCCTCGTTGGTGGCGCCGTCGAGGAAGGCGGTGTCGCCGTTCTCGGCGCGCATGCCGAGGTGGATGAGCAGGGTGGCGTCGCCGCCGTCGTCGAGGATCATGTTCGGCGTGCCGCCGTCACCCCACTCGAAGATGCGGTGCGTGTAGTCCCAGTAGTCCTCCAGCGACTCGCCCTTGATGGCGAACACCGGCGTGCCGGCGGCGGCGATGGCCGCGGCGGCATGGTCCTGGGTCGAATAGATGTTGCAAGACGCCCAGCGAACGTCGGCGCCGAGCGCCTTGAGCGTCTCGATGAGCACGGCGGTCTGGATCGTCATGTGGAGCGAGCCGGCCACGCGGGCGCCCTTCAGCGGCTGCGCCGCGCCGTACTCCGCGCGCGTCGCCATGAGGCCGGGCATCTCCGTTTCGGCGATGGCGATTTCCTTCCGGCCCCAGTCGGCGAGGCCGATATCGGCGACGCGGTAGTCGTTGAAGTGGTGGGTCATGCTGGCGCTCTCGTGTCCTGTTGATGCGGCGGCTCTATAGCAGGCGCCGCGGCCGGGGACAATAAAGACATAAAGAATTCTTTATGTCCCGTTTCCACCGCTCCAGAAACTCCGCTCCACGGTCGCTTTCGACGACACTCGCCGGCGCGGACGCGGGCGACCTGCGGCTCTCCCGCATTGCGGCAACGCGGAACCTCCGCTAGGACGATGCGTCCTTCAATCACCGAACCTCCCGGCGGATTCGTGCGACACGAGCCTTTCGAGCGCGAGATGCCCGGCGCCATGGCGCCGCTCGAGCCCGCATGGGACGGGCCGGGGACGCTCGTCGTCGAGAGCCTGGCGAAGAGCTATCGCGGCCGGGCCGTCGTTCAGGACGCCGGTCTGATGGTGCGCAACGGCGAGGCCGTCGGCCTGCTCGGGCCGAACGGCGCGGGCAAGACCACCATCTTCTACATGATCACCGGACTGGTCGCGGCGGACCGCGGGCGCATCCGCCTCGACGGCAACGACATCACCGCGCTGCCGATGTACCGCCGCGCCAGGCTGGGGATCGGCTACCTGCCGCAGGAGGCCTCGATCTTCCGCGGCCTGAACGTCGAAGACAACATCCGCGCCGTGCTCGAGGTGGTGGAACCCGACAAGGCGCGGCGCGAGGCCGAGCTCGATTCGCTGCTCGAGGAGTTCGACATCAAGCGGCTGCGCAAGTCGCCCTCGATCGCCCTGTCCGGCGGCGAGCGGCGGCGCTGCGAGATCGCGCGGGCGCTGGCGGGCCGGCCGTCCTTCATGCTGCTCGACGAACCCTTCGCCGGAATCGACCCGATCGCGGTGGGGGACATCCAGGCGCTGGTTCGGCACCTCACCAGCCGCGGGATCGGCGTGCTGATCACCGATCACAATGTGCGCGAAACGCTCGGCCTGATCGACCGGGCCTACATCATCCATTCGGGACGCGTGCTGATGGAAGGCTCACCGGCCGAGATCATCGCCAGTCCGGATGTCCGGCGGCTCTATCTCGGCGAAGATTTCCGCCTCTGACGCCGCCCGACGCGGTCCTTAACCGTGATCGGGCGTTGCCGTCCGCTTCCAAGCAAGAGCCACGCCAATCCGCTTTGACCGCCGCCGGTGTCCGGGCTATGACTTGAGTGAAGGCAAAATTCATGCCGCCGCTCGACGTATCCGGGCGGTCGTCGAGGGGCGTTGGCGCGTATGAGATTTTCGCAGAGGCTGGAGCTCAGGCAGGGTCAGTCCCTGGTGATGACGCCGCAGCTGCTGCAGGCGATCAAGCTGCTTCAGTTTTCCAGCCTCGAACTGATGAACTACGTCGAGGCCGAGCTGGAGCGCAATCCGCTGCTGGAGCGCGCGGACGAGCCCACGGGCTCCATCGACAGCGACCGCGGCGAGGCGGCTTTCGAGGCGTCCGCGCCGGATCCCGGCGAGGCGGGCGTCCGCAGCGGCGACTGGCTCCAAAGCGACATGGAGACGGACCGCGGCGCGATGGAAGGCGGCCTCGGCACCGATCTCGGCAATGTGTTTCCCGACGACCGGGCGGCGACGCCGGGCGAGGCCAAGGCGCCGCAGGAAGGGCTCGGACTGTCCTCGGGCAGCTGGTCGGGCGTCGGCGGCTCGCCGCGGGACGGGGACGAGGACGTCAGCCTCGAAGCCTATGTGGCCGCCCAGCTGTCGATGCAGGATCTCCTGGGCGAGCAGCTCAGCGTCGCCACGACGGATCCCGCCGAACGGCTGATCGGGCAGACCCTGATCGACCTGATCGACGAGGCGGGCTACCTGAGCGAGCCGCTGGAGCCGGTGGCCGAGCGGCTCGGCGTCCCGCTGGCGCGGGTCGAAGCGGTGCTTGCGCTCATCCATACGTTCGAACCGAGCGGGATCGGCGCGCGCAATCTGGCGGAATGCCTGGCGATCCAGCTGCGCGAGGCGGACCGGTTCGACCCCGCCATGGCGCAGCTCGTGGCCCATCTCGACCTGCTCGCGCGCCGCGACTTCGCCGGCCTGAAGCGCATCTGCGGCGTCGACGACGAGGATCTCGCGGAGATGGTCGGCGAGATCCGCCGGCTCGATCCCAAGCCGGGCCTTCGCTTCGGGGGCAGCCCGATCCAGCCCGTCGTGCCGGACGTCTATGTCCGGGCCGGCTCCGACGGCGGCTGGGTCGTCGAGCTCAACAGCGACGTCCTGCCGCGGGTGCTCGTCAACCAGACCTACCTCGCGACGGTGTCCAAGGCCGCGCGCAAGGAGCCCGAGAAGACCTACATCACCGACTGCCTCCAGACGGCCAACTGGCTGACGCGCAGCCTCGAACAGCGGGCCAAGACGATCCTCAAGGTCGCCACCGAGATCGTGCGGCAGCAGGACGGCTTTCTCATGGAAGGCGTCGAGCACCTGCGGCCGCTCAACCTGCGGACCGTGGCCGACGCCATCGGCATGCACGAATCCACGGTCTCGCGGGTCACCTCCAACAAATACGTCTCGACGCCGCGCGGCGTCTTCGAGATGAAATACTTCTTCACCGCGGCCATCGCGGGCACCCGCGGCGGCGACGCGCACTCCGCGGAGTCGGTGCGCCACCGCATCAAGCAGATGATCGACGCCGAGACGGCCGAGGACGTGCTGTCGGACGATGCCATCGTCCAGAAGTTGCGCGAGGCGGGTATAGACATCGCCCGGCGCACCGTTGCCAAGTATCGGGAAGGTCTCAGGATTCCTTCCTCCGTTGAACGGCGGCGCGAGAAGATGGCGCTCGTGATGGCTCGCGCCTGACCCCCGGATGAGCCCTCATTGACTTACCAGCGGGGCCTCCTTAGGTCTTTTGGAAGGGGGGCAAGGACGGGCGCCGGCGCAACGCCGGGGACGCGACCGAACTCCCGCAGGTCCGGAGCAGACCATGCCATTGCGAGTCTCGGGAAAGAACCTCGACATCGGAGAGGCCCTGCGCGCGCAGGTGGTCTCGCGGGTTTCGGGAGCCGTGCAGAAGTATTTCGACGGCGGCTTCACGGGCCACGTGATCGTCGAGCGGGAAGGCACCGGTTTCAGGACCGACTGCACGCTTCACCTGTCGTCGGGCGTCACGCTGCAGGCCGACGCGTCGGCGCATGACGCCTACCAGAGCTCGGACCGCGCCGCGGAACGGATCGAGAAGCGCCTTCGCCGCTACAAGCGGCGGCTGAAGGATCATGCCGCGGGGGCGAACGGGGCGGCGCAGGATGCGATGGACATCCCGTCCTACGTCATCCAGGCCCCGGATCAGGACGAGGTGGAGCCCGAAGGCGAGTTCCACCCCATCGTCATCGCCGAGACCAAGAAGAGCATGAAGACCCAGTCGGTGAGCGAGGCGGTGCAGGACCTCGACCTCACCGGGGCGCCGCTGGTGGCGTTCCGGCACGCCGGTTCTGGTCGCGTGAACATCGTTTACCGCCGCAGCGACGGCAACATCGGCTGGATCGACCCGCCGACCCTGGCCGGCGACACCCAGTAGACATTTCCTCGCGCCGCAGCTACGCCCTTGGCCCGGTTCATGCACGGCCAGAGGCACGGCAAAGCCGACCGCGACCAACATGTGACGCGCCCATGCCCCTTTCGGATTTCCTGACCCAGGACGCGATCGTCGCCGGCCTCAAGGTCAACTCGAAGAAGCAGGCTCTCCAGGAACTGGCCGAGAGGGCGGCCGCGGTTTCCGGGCTGCCGGAGCGCGAGATCTTCGACACGCTGCTGCAGCGCGAGCGGCTGGGTTCGACCGGGATCGGCCACGGCATCGCGATCCCCCACGGCAAGCTCTCCAAGGTGCAGAAGCTGTTCGGCGTCTTTGCCAAGCTGGACAAGCCGGTGGATTTCGAGGCGCTCGACGGCGAGCCCGTCGACCTGGTGTTCGTCCTCATCGCTCCCGAATCGGCCGGCGCGGACCATTTGAAGGCGCTCGCCCGCGTGGCACGGGTGCTGCGCGACGGCTCCGTCACGCAGAAGCTTCGCGCGGCCCAGGATGCCGATGCCCTTTATGCGGTGCTGATGGAAGCGCCCACGACATCGCACGCGGCCTGACCGGCGCCGCGACCGGTCGTCCATCGTCGACAGGGACCGGGGCGGGCACTCAGACGGCCCAGCGGCGACCTTCGAAGTCGAGCGCGTAGCTGTCGGGACGCGCGGCGATCGCGGCCATCCCGTGCAGCACGGCATCGGCGGAGACGATCAGGCGCGTGGCAATCGACTCCGGCAGCCAGCGGACCGGCTCCTTGGCCTCGAAGCAGGCACGGAAGCGGCCGTGGTCGAGCAGGGGGATGAGGCGGGGCACGATGCCGCCGGCGATGTAGACGCCGCCGGTGGCGCCGAAGGTCAGTGCCATGTCCCCCGCGAAGCGTCCCAGGATGTCGAGGAACATCCGGACGGTTCCGGCCTCCGTCGACGCCGCGTCGGCCAGCGCGGCCGTCACGACTTCCGCACCCTCCGTGCACGTGGCGACGAGACCGGCGACCCGGCAACGGGCGCGATGCAGCCGCACGAGGCCGGAACCCGAGAGGATCACCTCTCCCGCAAGCCGCCCGCCCACCCGCTCCACCTGCGCGAAGACGGCCTGCTCTTCCGCATTGCCTGCTGCAAGGTCGACATGCCCGCCCTCGCTGGCGAGCGGCACATACCGTCCGTCCACCGCCAGCAGGGCGCCGACGCCCAGGCCCGTACCCGGCCCGAGCACCACGCGAGGGCCGGCTCCGTCGGCGTGATCGGGGCCGATGACGAGCAGGCTGGCGCGCGGGACGGCCGGGAGCGACAGGGCCTGCGCCTCGAAATCGTTCAGCAGCAAGCCGGCCGACAGGCCCAGATCCGCGGCGAGGGCATGGCCGTCGATCAGCCAGCCGGCGTTGGTGAGCTGGCAGCGCACACCGTCCACCGGCCCGGCGCCGCACAGGACGGCGGACCGGGGCGAGGCGCCGACGAGGCCGGCGACGTGGCGAATGGCGTCGGCCGGGCTCGGGAAGCCGGCCGTCCGCAGGCGCGCGACGACCCGCGGCTCGCTGCCCGGGCTGTCGGCCCAGGCGAAACGCGCATTCGTTCCGCCGATGTCGCCGACGATGAGGGGATGGGGAAGCGGCGGAAGCGGTGTCGCGGCCAACGGCGGGCTCCTTGATCGCTTCTATGTCCGCACGCGACGCTTGCCTGTCAACACGCCGGGATGACCGAGATCCCTCGCCGCCGGTCTCTGACGGAGAGGACTTCGCCGTAAGGCGACTTGGAAACCGGCGGCGGGCGGCCTAGAAGCGGGCGCAAGAGCTCAACCGTGACGAGGTGCCCGATGGCTGCCGCCGCGCTCAACGCCCTGTTTCCCCTTGCCGAGGACACCACGCCCTACCGCAAGCTGGATGTCGGCGGGGTGGGATCCGCCACCTTCAACGGCCGGACGCTGGTGACCGTGGAACCCGAGGCGCTGCGCGCCTTGTCGAAGCAGGCCTTCATCGACATCAACCACCTGCTTCGCCCGGGCCACCTGCAGCAGCTCGCCGCCA
>CAZJCW010000255.1:0-6267 GCA_964544365.1 uncultured Alsobacter sp. | reverse complement strand
CTTCGCGCTGGCGTTCGGTCTGCATGCGCTGGAACACCGCCTGGCTGTTCTGCTCGGGCAGGTCCGCGCGCCGCAGCCGCACGTCCACGACCTCGATGCCGAGGCCGCCGGCCTGACGGTTCACGTCGTCGCGGATGCGGTGCATCAGTCCGGCGCGGTCCGTGCGGACGACGGCGGAGAAATTCGCCTCGGCCAGAACGGTCCGGACCGTGGAGTTCACGATCGATGTCAGGCGTATGTTGCCGCCGGCGACATTGCCGACCGACTGGTAGAAGCGCAGCGGATCGGTGACGCGGTAGCGGGTGAAGGCATCCACGACGAGGCGCTTCTGGTCCGACGCGATGACTTCCTGCGAAGGCAGCTCGAGATCGAGAATGCGCTTGTCGATCTCGGCGACGGTCTCGATGAAGGGCACCTTCCAGTACAGGCCCGGCTCCGTGATCGGCGGCCGGGAGATCTTGCCGAAGCGGAACACGAGGGCCTGGGACGTCTGCGGAACGACGAAAGCGGAGCTGTACAGCACCACCACGGCGAGACCGGCCACGACCAGGGCGGCCATGCGGACGGCGCTGTTCATCGGATCGCTCCCTGGGCCGGGCCCTGGCCTGGGACGGTCGGCTGCCCCGGACGGCGCTGCATTTCGCTAAGCGGCAGGAACGGCACGACGCCTTGCCCGCCCTCGGTCTTCTGGTCGAGGATGATCTTGTCCGTCGCGCCGAGGACGCGCTCCATCGTCTCGATGTAGAGCCGTTCGCGGGTGATGTCGGGAGCCTTGCGGTACTCCTCGTACACCTGCTTGAAGCGGCTGGCCTGACCGGCCGCTTCCGCGATCAGGCGCTCGCGGTAGGCTTCCGCCTCCTGCTGGATGCGGGCGGCTTCGCCTCGCGCCTCGGGCACGACCTTGCTGGCGTAGGTCTCGGCCTCGTTGCGGGCACGGTCCTGGTCCTGGCGGGCGGCCTGCACGTCGCGGAACGCGTCGATGACCTGCTGCGGCGGGTCCACCTTCTGCAACTGGACGAGCCGGATCTCGACACCCGAGCCATAGGTGTTGAGGACATCCTGCATGAGCTGGCGGACCTCGGCTTCGATCGCGCCGCGGTCCGTCGTCAGGATCGCCTGGATGTTGCGCCGGCCGATGACCTCGCGCATCGCGCCCTCGGCCACTGCCTTCACGGACGCTTCCGGGGCCTGGATGTTGAACACGAAGTCGGCGGCCCGGGCCGGATTGATCTGCCACTGCACCGCGAAGTCGATGTCGACGATGTTCTCGTCGCCGGTCAGCATCAGGCTTTCTTCCAGCACGTCGCGGGTCACGGCGCGACGGGCGCCGTCGCTGCCGCGGTAGCCGACCTCGGTCGTGTTGACGACCGTCACGCGCGGCTTGATGACGCTGCCGATAGGATAGGGGAAGTTATAGTTCAGGCCGGGCTGCGTCGTTCCGACATAGCGGCCGAAGATCATGTTGAGACCGACCTCGTCGGGCCGAACGGTATAGAAGCCCGTGGCGCCCCAAAGCAGCAGCGCTCCGACGGCGATGGCCGCGATGCCTTTACCGCCACCGAACGAACCGCCGGGGATGAAGGTCCGCAAACGGTCCTGGCTGCGCCGCAGGAGTTCTTCCAGATCGGGTGGAGAGCCGCCGGGCCCGGCGGGACCACCGCCGCCGCCCTGCGGGCCGCCTCCCCAAGGGCCGCCGCCGCCGCCGGGGCGCTTCTGGCCCCAGGGTCCTCCGCCGCCGCCGCTCTGATTGCTCCAGGGCATCCGGTCCGTCCTCTCTCGACTGCACGTGTCTTTTACGATCGTGGCGCCCGATCAGGCGCAGCGTCTCTTGTTTGCTGCAGGGAAGTGGGGTGCGAAAGCCGTTTAGTCAACGGAGCCACGACCTCTTGGTTGACGGATTTAACGAAAAGGATCGTCAAACACGCTCCAGATCGACGAACTCGAAGGGAAATTCATCGTCCGGCCCCACGGAATGGTGTTCGCGGCCAATCACCTTGAATTCTGCGGGATCGGGCACGGGGAACAGGGCGTCGCCGGGAGGCGTCGCCAGAACCCGGGTGAGGTGGATTCGCCGGGCTTTCGGCATCGCCTGGGCATAAATGTCGGCGCCGCCGCCGACCACGACGGAATCCGCGCCGGTTCGCGCGCCGATCCGCTGGCCGAGCGCCAGAGCCTCGTCGAGGGAATGGGCGACCTCGACCCCCTCCGGGCGGAAATCGGGGTTGCGGGTGACCACGATCGTGTCCCGCCCCGGCAGCGGTTTTCCGATGGATTCGAAGGTCTTGCGGCCCATCACCAGCGGTCGGCCGAGGGTCAGGGCGCGGAAGCGGCGCAAATCCGTCTTCAGACGCCAGACCAGGCCGTTGTCACGGCCGATGACGCCGTTTTCGGCTACCGCGACGACAATGACGACGGGAAGATCCATGCCCGGGCCTCAGCGCGCGCCGTCGGCAAGGCGCCACAGCGCCTCGCCCGTGACGCGGCAGGTGGTCCAGTCGTCGAGCAGTCGAGCGCCCTGCGCCTTGTAGAAGTCGATCGAAGGCTGGTTCCAGTCGAGCACCGACCATTCCAGACGGGCGAGGTCTTCCGCCACGCAGCGGCGTGCGAGATTGGCGAGCAAGAGCTTGCCCAGTCCGTGGCCGCGCTGCGCCGGACGCACGTAGAGATCCTCGAGATAGATCCCGTGGCGCCCCCTGAAGGTTGAGAAATTGTAGAACCACAACGCGAAGCCCACGCCCTCGCCGTGCCATTCCGCGATGTCGCAGAACACCCGCGGGCGGTCGCCGAACAGCGCCGCCGCGAGGAAATCCTCGGTTGCATCGACTTCGTGGGACAGCCTCTCATACTCGGCCAGTTCGCGGACGAGCGCGAAGATGAGGCCGGCGTCCGAGGGGCGGGCCGCCCTGACATGCGGGTTCATGGCGAAGCCTTCCTCACACCGCCACCGGGGCCCGGATGGCGGGATGCGGATCGTAGCCTTCGACCGCTACGTCGTCGAACGTGTAGTCGAAGATGGACTGCACTTCGGGGTTGAGGACGAGGCGCGGCAGCGCGCGGGGGGCGCGGGACAGCTGCAGTTCGGCCTGCTCCAGATGGTTCAGGTAGAGATGCGCGTCGCCGAAGGAGTGGACGAAATCGCCGGGAGCAAGGCCCGTGACCTGCGCGACCATGTGCGTCAGGAGCGCGTAGCTGGCGATGTTGAAGGGCACGCCGAGGAAGATGTCCGCGGAGCGCTGGTAGAGCTGGCAGGAGAGCCGCCCGTCGGCGACGTAGAACTGGAACAGGCAGTGGCACGGTGCGAGCGCCATGCGGTCGAGGTCGGCCGGGTTCCAGGCGCTGACGACAAGGCGGCGGCTGTCCGGATTGCGGCGGATCTCGTCGACGACCCAGGCGATCTGGTCGACCGTGCCGCCGTCGCGCGTCGGCCAGGAGCGCCACTGGGCACCGTAGACCGGGCCGAGGTCGCCCCGCTCGTCCGCCCATTCGTCCCAGATGCTGACGCCATGGGCCTTGAGGTAGGCGATGTTCGTGTCGCCGGCGAGGAACCACAGCAGTTCGTGCACGATGGACTTGAGGTGCAGCTTCTTGGTGGTGACGAGCGGGAAGCCCTGCGCGAGGTCGAAGCGCATCTGGTGGCCGAACACGCTCAGCGTGCCGGTGCCGGTCCGGTCCGTCTTGCGGGTCCCTTTGGCGAGAACGCGGCGGAGAAGGTCGTGATAGGCGTCCATGGGCGTCGAATCACCGTGAGGCCGGGCCGGCACTCTAGCGGCCGGCGGGACGGCGCGGCAGTCCGTGCGACGGCTTCTCCCCAGATCGGAATGCCGGGAGACGGGAGCATGCCGTGGTCATTCCCTAGCCGCCGATCCGGGAGAAGTCCGCCACCGTGCGGGTGGAGCGGCGCAGCTGCGAGAGGAGCCGCAGGCGGTTGAGGCGCAGGGCCGCGTCGTCGGCGTTGACCGTGACCTTCTCGAAGAAGGCGTCGACCGCGGGACGGAGCTGGGCCAGCGCGCGCATGGCGCCCTCGAAGTCCTCCCGGTCGACATGCTCGCGGGCGTGGCGCTCGGCGACGGCCATGACCTCGGCCAGTACCTTCTCCTCGGGCTGGCCCGCATGCAGGAGCGCGGCGTCCGGGGCGGCGTCGAAGGCCCCTGCCCCGTCCTTCTTCTCCTCGGCGCGCAGGATGTTCGCGGCGCGGCGATAGCCGGCGAGCAGGTTGGCGCCGTCCTCGGTGTCGAGGAACCGCCCGAGCGCCTCGACACGGCGGACGACCATCAGGAGGTCGTCGTCGGCGGGGGCGACGGCGGGCGTCGCGGCCCGGGCTCCTGGATCCCCTTCCCGCGCCTGCGGCGCGCCGGGGACGACGGAGGAGGGAGCGAGCACGGCGTCGATGAGATCGTGCCGGGCGCCCTTGTCGCGCAGGTAGACCTTGAGGCGGTCGTGGAAGAAGGAGAGGAGATCGGCCGGCAGTGCGTCCTGGCTGCCCGGCAGACCGGCTTCGATCATGCGGTGTCCGGAGAGCGCCGTGCCGAACAGGCCCTGAAGCGGAAGCCGCAGGTCGTTCTCCAGCACGAGTCGGACAACCCCCAGTGCAGCGCGGCGCAGGGCATAGGGGTCCTTGCTGCCGGTCGCCTTCTCGTCGATTGCCCAGACGCCGACAAGGGAGACGAGCTAGTCGGCCAGCCCCACGGCGACGCTGACCGGGTCCGTCGGGACGCGGTCGGTCGGGCCCTGCGGCTTGTAGTGCTCCTCGATGGCGGCGGCGACGCTGGGGTGCTCGCCCTGGAGTTCGGCATAGCGGCGGCCCATCAGGCCCTGGACCTCGGGGAATTCGCCGACCATCTCGGTGACGAGGTCGGCCTTGGCGAGGCGGGCGGCGCGGCCGGCGAGGTCCGGGTCGGCGCCGACGAGCGGCGCGATCTCGCGCGCCAGCAGCACGAGGCGCTCGACGCGGTCGCCCTGCGTGCCGAGCTTCTCGTGGAACACGATGTTCAGAGCCTCGAGCTTGGCGAGGCGCTGGTCCAGCGGCTTGTCGGCGAGGCCGGCATAGTCGGCCAGCGGCTTGCGGTCCGTTTCCCAGAAGTGCCGGGCGTCCGACAGGCGGGCGCGGACGACGCGCTCGTTGCCGGCGACGATCTTCGCGCCGCCGTCGCTCGCCTCGATGTTGGAGACGAGGATGAAGCGGTTCGAGAGGCTGCCCGTGGCCGGATCGCGAAGCACGAAGCATTTCTGGTTGGCGCGGATGGTGGCGCGCACGACTTCCGCCGGGATGTCGAGAAAGCGCTCGTCGAAGGACCCGACCAGCACGACCGGCCATTCCACGAGGCCGGCGACCTCTTCCAGCAACCCTTCGTCCTCGACCAGTTCGAGCCCGCGGGCGAAGGCAAGGGTGCGGGCGTCCGCCAGGATCATCTCCTTGCGGCGGTCGGCATCGAGCACCACGCGGGCACGCTGCAGGGCGGCGACATAGTCATCGAAGCGGCGCACGAGGATCGGGTCGGGCGCCATGAAGCGGTGGCCGGCGGTGGCATCGCCCGCGCGCAGGCCATCGATATCGAAGGAGACAACCTCGGGCGTCTCGGTCTCCGGGCCGAAGGTGCACAGGATCGACTGCAGCGGGCGCACCCAGCGCAGCGAGCCGGGCTTCGCCGAGGCGGCGCCCCAGCGCATCGACTTGGGCCACGGGAAGGTCCGGACGATGGCAGGCATGATCGCGGCGATCACGTCCTGCGTCGGCCCACCCTTCTTTTCGATCACGGCGACGTAGAACTCGCCCTTCTTGCCATCGCCCTGCACGACCGCCTGGGCGATGTCGGCGAGCCCGGCGCTCTTGAGAAAGCCCTGGATCGCCGCGTCCGGCGCGCCGACGCGCGGACCCTTGCGCTCTTCCTTCTGGTCCGGGCGGGAGGCGGGCAGCCCGACGACATGCAGCGCCAGCCGGCGCGGCGTGGCGAAGGCCTGGGCCCCTTCGTAGAGACAGCCGCGCTCGACCAGCGCGTCGGTGACGAGCTTCTTCAGGTCCTCGGCCGCCCGACGCTGCATGCGCGCCGGGATTTCCTCGCAGAAGAGTTCGAGCAGCAGGTCAGGCATGGGGTACCGTCGGCCGATGCGCCGCCAAGCCGGCGGCTGCCTCGGCTTTTATGGGGCGCGGGCCGTGCTGTCGAGATGGCGAGGCCGTCCGACAGCGCAGGGCGCCTGGGAACCAGCACGAGACAAACGGCGGATCGTCCCCGTGGACCCCGGATCCTGACGGGATTCTCAGTGCGTGCG
>CAZJCW010000254.1:0-6280 GCA_964544365.1 uncultured Alsobacter sp. | reverse complement strand
CGCGACCTTGCCCAACGCCCGCTTGAGCTTGCGCGCCTCGCCCGCAAAAACGAGCGGCGGAAACCCGGCGAGCTGCGCCTCGACGGCCGAGAGAGCCTCGGCATCCGGGTAGCTCGGGACCTGCTGGATCGGCTTGTCACGCCAGGTCGACGGTGTCCAACGCTCACTCATAACGCTTCCCCCTCGCCCATTGCCGTCCCACCGGCTCCGGGCGTTTGCGGCTGTCAGGAACCGCGGCTCATAGCAGAACAGGCTCGCCAGGGCCAGCGCGAGCAGCGTTTCACGCCGCCGCAGCCTCCGCGATGCGTCGCGGCGGTGGCGCCGATCGCCGGATCGCCTTATTCACGGGCAGGTGTTCGATTCGCGGGCGGGGGCGGCCGCGACATTGTGTCTGCAACTCGCCAGCGAGGACGGCCGTGCCGCCTGTCGTGTCCGCCATGCTGCCCGTGCTGGTGGCGATGTTCATCCTGATCGCCGGGAATGGCATCATCACCACCCTCACGCCGCTGCGCGCGAACCTCGAAGGGTTCAGCCAGACGCAGATCGGCTTCATCGGCTCGGCCTTTTTCTCGGGCATGCTCGCGGGCACCTACCTCGCCCCCGGCATCGTGCGCCGGGCCGGGCACATCCGGGCCTTTGCGGCGTATGCGGCCATCGCGGCCGTGGCCGTCCTGGCGATGGCGACGGTCGTGTCGCCATGGCTGTGGGCGGTGATGCGCGCCGTCATCGGCTTTGCCTTCGCCGGCCTGTTCGCGATCATGGAGAGCTGGATCACGTCGAAGGCCGACAAGTCCAACCGCGGCCGGATGCTCGCCTTCTACAACGTCGTGCATTTCGCGGGCTCCGCGACCGGCCAGCAGACCCTCCGCTTCGCGGATCCGAAGGATTTCCAGCTCTTTTCCGCCTCGGCGATGTTCATGATGCTGTCGCTCGTGCCGATGGCGATGACCCGCGCGGAGCCGCCCCCGTTGCCGCCGAAGGGACGGCTCGAGATCGCGTCGATGATCCGCATGGCGCCGGTGGCGGCCGTCGGCATCGCGATGGTCGGCTGGGCAAACGGCACCTTCTGGTCGCTCGTGCCCGCCTTCGTCGAGCGGCTCGACTTCGGCGTCGGGACGGTCGCGAGCTTCATGACCGCCGTGATCCTGGGATCGGCGGCTGGCCCCTATCCGCTCGGACGCCTGTCGGACCGCGGCGACCGGCGGGTGGTGATCGCGGCGACTGCCGCGGCCGCCGCGGCCATCGAGGCCGCGCTCGTCGTGACGGGGGCCCCCACGGCCGCGATGCTCTATGCCTTCGGTTTCGCGCTGGGGCTCACCAACCCGGTGCTCTACCCCCTGCTGACGGCCCACGCCGTCGACCGGATGGGGAGCGAGAAGGCCGTGGCAATCTCGGCCACCCTGCTCTTCCTCTACTGCCTCGGCGCCATCAGCGGCCCGATGATCGCCTCGTCGCTGATGGTGCGCTGGGGCGACCCGATGCTGTTCGTCCACAACGCAGCCGTCCATGCCCTGATGGCCGCGTTCGTGATCTGGCGGATCGTCGTGCGCGCCCCAGCGGTGCAGGTCGCCCCGCCCGACGAAGCCGACAAGCGGCCGCCTGCCGTGCTGGGATAGGCGGGGGAGACTAGCCGGCCACCGGTGTCCGCAGCGTCACCAGTTCCTCGGCCGCGGTGGGATGCACCGCCATCGTCATGTCGAAGTCGCGCTTCGTCGCGCCCATGCGGACCGCGATGCCGACGCACTGGATCATCTCGCCGGCGCCCTCGCCGAGGATATGCACGCCCAGCATGCGGTCGGTTGCCTTGTCGACCACGAGTTTCATGAGCGTGCGCGACTGCGAGCCCGAAAGCGTCGCCTTCATCGGCCGGAACGATGTGCGGAAGATGACGACCTCCCTGCCCATGGCCCGCGCCTCGCTCTCGGTGAGGCCCACAGTGCCGATCTCCGGGGTCGAGAAGACCGCGGACGGGATCATGGCATGGTCGACCGCGATCTCCCGGCCACCGAACACCGTATCGGCGAAGGCATGGCCCTCGCGGATGGCGACCGGGGTCAGGTTCACCCGGTTCGTCACGTCGCCGACGGCATAGATGCTCGGCACGGACGTCTGCGAGAAACGGTCGACCCTGACCGCCCCTTCCGCGTCCAGCAGCACGCCCGCCTCCTCGAGGCCGAGGCCCTTCGTGTTCGGGACGCGGCCGGTCGCGCAGACGACCCGGTCCGCGGCGATGCCCTCGCCGTTCAACAACGTCACGTTCAGGTTGCCCGGCCTGCCGTCCAGCGACGCCACGTCCGTATTGGCCAGGATGCGGATGCCCGACTGGGTCATTTCCTTCATCAGCGCGTCGCGCAGATCCTCGTCGAAGCCGCGCAGCACCTTGTCCCGCCGGATGACAACCGTCACCTCGCAGCCCATCCGCGACAGCGCGCAGGCGAACTCCACCGCGATGTAGCCGCCACCCACGATCACGACGCGGCGCGGCAGCGTCGACCACTCGAGGATGTCGTTCGAGGTCTCGGCGAGGTGGATGCCGGGCGTCGCCTGCGGCAGGTAGGGCCAGCCCCCGGTGGCAACCAGGATCTTTCCGGCGGACACGATGCGACCGTCGGCCAGCCGGACGGCGTGCGGGCCGGCAACGGTCGCACGGCTCTCGACGAGGGTGACGCCGGCGTTGCGCAGCGTGCTGCGATAGGCGCCCTCGAGCCGGTCGATCTCCTTGTCCTTGGCCGCCTTCAGGGCCGAGAAGTCGAACCGCGGCTCGCCTGCGGTCCAGCCGAAGCCCGCGGCCTCCTCGAACTCGTCGGCGAAGCGGGAGGCGTAGACATAGAGCTTCTTCGGAACGCAGCCGCGGATCACGCAGGTTCCGCCCACGCGATATTCCTCGGCGACCATGACGCTGGCACCGTAGCCGGCCGCGATACGGCCGGCGCGGACGCCGCCCGAGCCTGCACCGATCACGAACAGGTCGACGTCATGGGTCATGGCGGGGTTCCTGAGGCTGGGAAAGGGGCGCCGGGCCCTCAGAAGTCGATGTTCTTCTTCTTCAGCTCGGCGCGCACGCGGGTCATCATGAATTCCGAGAGACGGCGGCTCCAGGCCTGCATCTCGCCGAACAGGTCGTCCATCACCATCGGCTGGGCCGTGACATAGCGTCCGCCAGCGGGTGTCTTGAAGAAGGCCGCGATTTCCTTGAGGTCCGCCTCGCCGAGACGGGTGGCGAAGACACGCGCGGCCGCATTCAGCAACTCTTCGCGCTGCGCTTCGAACTCCGGCCGCAGGTCCTGCAGGGTCTGGGCGAGATCCTTCATGATTTCCGGACGGGTCGTCGAGAACGACACGCGCAGCTGCTCGGAAAACTGCGGGATCACGCCTTCGAACGAGCGGCTCAGCCCGGACAGGAGCACGACGTCCTTGGCGATGGCGAGGTGGGCCGGCGTCAGCGCGGGCGGGGCGGGCGCGGGGGCGGCTGGCGCGGGAGCCGGCGTGGCCGGCCGCGGCGCGGGCGCCTGTTGGGCGAAGGCGACGCCGGTGCCGACGACGAGGGCGAGGCAGGCGGTCATGATGCGGACCATGGGAAACTCCTTCTGGAAAGACGGCGGGCGCGGTCGGATGCGCCCTTTTTGGCTTCCGGAACGTCTGCCCCGGACACCGTGTGGAATTCTTGGCCCGTCAGTCGGGCCTCGTGATGACGACGACGCCCGTCGTCGTGGCGATGTAGGCGCGTTCGGCCATGCCGAGGAACAGTCCATGCTCGACCAGGCCGGGCACCCGGTCCAGCCGTGCGGCCAGACCTTCGGGGTCCGCGATGGCGCCGAGGCGCGCGTCGAGGACGAGGTTGCCCCCGTCCGTCAGAACCGCCTCGCCGTCGCGCATGCGAACCGAGACCTCCCCCGTGCAACCGGCGGCGGCGATGGCCGCTTCGATCCTGCGCTTCGTCACCGTCGCGCCGAAGCGGACGACCTCGAGCGGCAGCGGATAGCGGCCCAGCGTGTCGACCAGCTTGGTCTCGTCGGCGATGACGACCATCCTGGCCGACGCGCTCGCGACGATCTTCTCGCGAAGATGGGCACCGCCGCCGCCCTTGATCAGGCGCAGCGAGGCGTCGATCTCGTCGGCGCCGTCGACGGTGAGATCGAGTTCGGGCGTCTCGTCGAGCGTGGTCAGGGGGATACCGAGCGACTCGGCCTGCGCCCGCGTCGCCTCCGAGGTGGGCACGCAGACGACGATCAGGCCGCCACGCACCCTCTCGCCCAGCAGGTCGACGAAATGACGGGCCGTCGAGCCGGTGCCGAGGCCGAGGCGCATGCCGGGCTCGACGAGAGACAGCGCCTGCCGGGCCGCCTCGCGCTTCAGGTCTTCGAGGCTCATCGGGCGTCCTCCACCCGGCGCCTGCTCATGGCGTCTTCCACCATCGGTCCTATCCCAGGCCGGAGCCGGTGGGCCCCGGGCGTTCGTCGACGCCGAAGTCCCGGCTCGCCAGGGGCGGCCGGGGCGTCAGGCTCTAACATCAACGAACGCCGGCGGGAAGCCGGCAAGCCGGATGGAGGGCGACAGGGGATCAGGGAGACGGCTTCTTGATGGTTCCGGTGACGTCGGCCGCAGGGGCGGCCGGAACCGCCGGTGCGGCGGCCACGACGGCACCGCGCTCCGGCGGCGTGCAGACGACGCGCTCGTCGAACACGTAGCACACGCTCATCGCCCCGGTGCGCATGTCGACGCGGAAGACGCCGCCCTCCCGTTCGTGGCGGGACGCGACGAGGCCGTATTCGGACGGTTCCTGCTTGCCCGCGCCGTCGCCGGCCGGGAAGCACAGCGTGACGCCGAAGGTGCCCTCCTTCTGGCCATACTGGCACGCGCCGACCTCGCCGGTGACGCGGTCGATCCGGTAGATGCGGTTGAGGTCGGTCTGCGGGGCCGGCACGAAGTCGAACTGGCCGGCCAGGGCCGGGCCGGCGAGGACGCTCATCAGGATCGCCGGGAGGGCGAGAAAGCGCGAAGCTGACTTCGGCATGGCAACGACTCCAGTGGACTCGGGCGACGGACGGGATGCGACGCCGGGCGACCGGCGTACCGTGGCCAGACTGTGACGCGCCCATGGTTAACGACCCGTAAGCGCGCACGCTCCATCTGCCGTGAGTTGACGCGGCAGGGACGCTCGTTCACACACGGCGCATGGCTGCTCACGCGATCGCGAATCACCTGCCGACGGTGGTCTTCGACCTCGACGGGACCCTTGCCGACACGGCGGCGGATCTCATCGGCACCCTCAACGTCATCCTCGAGCGCGAACGCGCCCCGGCCATAGCCGTGGAGCGGGCGCGCGACGTCGTCGGGGCCGGCGCAAGGGCGATGATCCAGCGCGGGCTGGCGCTCGATGGGCGATCCATCTCCGATGAGCGATTGAGCGCTCTTTTTGCTGATTTCCTAGAGCATTACGGGGATAACCTCGCAGTTCGCACGAGATTGTTCCCCGGCGCTGAAGGTGCGCTGCTGCGTCTTTCCCAGGCCGGCTATCGCCTCGCCGTCTGCACCAACAAGGTGGAAGCGCATTCCGTCCAGTTGCTGGAGGCGCTCGGCGTCGCGCCGCTGTTCGGAGCCATCTGCGGCCGGGACAGCTTTCCCCACGCCAAGCCCGATCCCCGCCACCTGACGGGCACCATCGAGCGGGCGGGCGGAGACCCGGGCTACGCCATCATGGTCGGAGACAGCCGCACCGACATCGACACGGCGCGCAATGCGGGCCTTCCGGTGATCGGGGTGACGTTCGGCTACACCGACACCCCGGTGCACGAGTTGGGTCCCGACGTCGTCATCGACCATTTCGATGCGCTGGACGCCGCCATCGCAGCGCTGGCGCCGGCACGGGCCGCCGTGGCCTGAGGCCGTTCGGTCGACGGCCCCCGCCTCTTCCCCGTCAGTGGGCCGTGTGGTTGCCGTGGGCTGCCGGCGGCTGGCCGCCGATCGGCACGACGGGAAACGCCACGTCGACCTTGCCGGCCTTCTCGAAGACGAGCGTCGCACGCACGGTCTCGCCGGCCTTCAGCTGGCGCTTCAGCGACGTGAACATGACGTGCAGGCCGCCCGGCTTCAGCTCAACCTTCGCGCCGGGCGGCACTTCGATGCCCTTTTCCAGCATCCGCATCACCATCGTGCCCTTGTCCATCTTCATCTCGTGCAACTCGGGCTGGGTCGAGATGTCGGACGTCAGCGAAACGAGCCGGTCGGGGGCGGTTCCGCCGTTGACGATGGTCAGGTACCCGCCCGCCACCTGCGCGCC
>CAZJCW010000253.1:0-6309 GCA_964544365.1 uncultured Alsobacter sp. | reverse complement strand
CGGGTCGCCTGCCCCTCGTGCCAGGATGGGCGCGGCGTCCCGCCGATGCGGAACGTCGCGACCGTGACATGCAAAAATTCGCATGTCAAGGAATATGAACCTAGAAAACGCTCGGCGTGGCGGCCTTACCCCGCCAGCGCCTCGTCGAGGTCGGCGATCAGGTCCGCCGTATCCTCCAGCCCGATCGACAGGCGCACGACCTCCGGCCCGGCGCCGGCCTGCACGAGCTGTTCCGGCGTCAGCTGCCGGTGCGTCGTGGAGGCGGGGTGGATCACCAGCGAGCGCGTGTCGCCGATATTCGCCAGATGCGAGAACAGCTTGAGGTTCGACACCAGCTTGACGCCGGCCTCGTAGCCGCCCTTCAGGCCGAAGGTGAACACCGCGCCCGCACCCTTGGGCGTGTAGCGCTTCGCCAGCGCATGGTACCGGTCGCCCTCCAGTCCCGGATAGCTCACCCACGTGACCGCCGGATGGGCGGCGAGGTGCCGCGCCACGACGAGCGCGTTGTCCGAGTGGCGCTGCATCCGCAGCGGCAGCGTCTCGATGCCGGTCAGGATCATGAAGGCGTTGAACGGCGACAGCGCCGGCCCGAGGTCGCGCAGCCCGAGCACGCGGCAGGCGATGGCGAAGCCGAAATTGCCGAAGGTCTCGCCCAGCACCATGCCGCCGTATTCCGGGCGCGGCTTGGACAGCATCGGGTAGCGGCCCGACTTCATCCAGTCGAACGACCCGCCGTCGACGATCAGCCCGCCGATCGAGTTGCCGTGCCCGCCGAGGAACTTGGTGGCGGAATGCACGACGATGTCGGCGCCGTGCTCGAACGGCCGGATCAGGTAGGGGGTCGCCATCGTGTTGTCGACGATCAGCGGCACGCCCGCCTTGTGGGCGATGTCGGCGATGGCGCGGATGTCGGTGACGACGCCGCCCGGATTGGCGATCGACTCGATGAAGATCGCCTTGGTCTTGTCGGTGATGGCGGCCTCGAACGTCGACAGATCGTCCGGATCCGCCCACTTCACGCGCCAGTCGAAGTTCTTGTAGCTGTGGTTGAACTGGTTGATCGAACCGCCATACAGCTTCTTCGACGCGATGAATTCGTCGCCCGGCTGCAGCAGCGTGTGGAAGCACAGGAATTCGGCCGCATGGCCGGACGCGACGCCCAGCGCCGCCGTGCCGCCCTCGAGAGCCGCGATGCGCTCCTCCAGCACCGCCACCGTCGGATTGCCGATGCGGGTGTAGATGTTGCCGAACGCCTGCAGCCCGAACAGTGAGGCGGCGTGGTCGACGTCGTCGAACACGAAGGACGTCGTCTGGTAGATCGGCGTCGCCCGCGCGCCCGTCGCCGGGTCCGGCTGCGCGCCGGCATGGATCGCGAGGGTGGAGAAGCCGGGAGTGGTCGGGGCGGTCATGGGCGTGATCCTCGCATGTTCTTGAGGTCGGAATTTTCGTTCTTTTAGACGAACGGAGGCCCGGCCGTCAACGCCACGCCCGCCCGGCCCCGTCGTCCCCGGCGACCGGCGAGGCCGGTCGGGAAGGGGACCCAGGGCCGCCGCGCCACGCGGGCCGGTGGGCCGCGCGGGGCGTCGTTCGCGGCGGCCTCAGCCCCGCTTCGCCCCGAACGGGTTCGCGCCCGGCGAGAGGCCGATGCTGCGCTTCTGCACGCCCTTCTCGCTCATCAGCGGCTTCTTGGACGACAGGATGCGCGAGTTGATTCCCTGCCAGCCGATCTCGCCGGAAATCCGGCCATACTCGATCTTCGGGCAGCGGTTCATGATGACGGTGACGCCCTTCGCCTCGGCCCGCGCGGCGGCGGCGTCGTTGCGCACCGAGAGCTGCATCCAGATCACCCGGGGCAGCGGGTCGAGCGCCAGCGCCTCGTCGACGATCGGCCCCGCCGCCTCCGAGTTGCGGAAGATTTCCACCATGTCCAGCGGCTGCGGCACGTCCGCGAGCCTCGCATGGACGGGAAGGCCGAGGATCTCCTGCCCGGCGAGTCCGGGGTTGACCGGGTAGACCGTGTAGCCCCGCTCGGACAGGTACTTCACGACGATCCAGCTCGGCCGCGCCGGGTTCGCCGACGCGCCCACGAGCGCGATGGTCTTCGTGCCGCGCAGGATCTGCCGGATCAGGTCGTCCGGATAGCTGTCGTGGCGGGCGGGATCGAAGGCGGGGGCAGGGGTGTCCATCATGGCGCGGACGCTACAGAAACGGCACGCGGCGGGCAATCGACGAAGAGCCGGAGCCTTGATCCCTGCCTCTCCCCGTCATCCCCGGGCTCGGCCCGGGGATCCACGACGTCCGGCTCCCGCCGCCAGACAATCTCCATCCCGGGGGCTTTGCCCGGACTGCACCCTAAATCGGCGTCGGCGCGACGCCGGTCACGCGGCCGGCCTCCATCGTCACCACCTCCTCGGCGAGGCGGTTCACCTCCTCGACGCTGTGGCTGACATAGAGGATCGGGACCGTGCTTTCGTCCCGCAGGCGCTCCAGCCACGGCAGGATCTCGGCCTTTCGTGCGGCGTCCAGGGAGGCGAGGGGCTCGTCCATCAGCAGGATGCGCGGGCTCGCCAGCAGCGCGCGGCCGATGGCGACGCGCTGGCGCTCGCCGCCCGACCGCGTGTCGGGGCGCCGGTCGAGCAGGGCGCCGATCCCCAGCATCGCGATCACCGCGTCGGGGTCCGCGGTCCGCTCGGCCGCCGGCGTCAGGCGATGCCCGTAGAGCAGGTTCGAGCGCACGGAGAGATGCGGGAAGAGCCGCGCATCCTGGAACACGTAGCCCAGCCGGCGGCGGTGCGGCGGCACGTCCGTTCCCGTTGCGCTGTCGAACAGCACGGCGCCGCCGATCCGGATCGACCCCGAATCCGGCCTCACGAGCCCCGCCACCGCATGAACCACGGTGGATTTTCCCGCGCCGGAGGGACCGAACAGGGCCACCACCCGGCGGTGGGTTGCAAAGCGCGCCTCCAGCGAGAACTCGCCCCGGCGCAGCGCGATGTCGACGGCGAGGCCCTCCACGGTCAGCCGTCCTTCCGCCGCTCGACGCGGCGCGCGAGCCATTCGGACACGACGAGCGCCGCCATGGAGACCACGATCGCCACCACCACCAGCCGCATCGCCGGGCCGTCGCCGCCGGGCACCTGCGTGTAGGTGTAGATCGCCGCCGCCACCGTCCGCGTCTCGCCCGGGATGTTGGACACGAAGGTGATCGTCGCGCCGAACTCGCCGAGCGCCTTGGCGAAGCCCAGCACGGCCCCGGCCAGCACTCCCGGCAGGGCGAGCGGCAGCGTGACCGACAGGAACACCCACCACGGCGGCGCGCCCAGCGTCGACGCCGCCTGTTCGAGCCGCCGGTCAACGGCCTCGATGGAGAGCCGCATCGCCCGCACGAGCAGCGGGAACGCCATCACCGCCGCGGCCAGCGCGGCCCCGGTCCACCGGAACGACAGCACGATCCCGCAGCACGATTCCAGCGCCTGCCCGATCGGTCCCTTCCGGCCGAAGCCGATCAGCAGCAGGTACCCGGTGACGACGGGCGGCAGGACGAGGGGCAGGTGGACGATGCCGTTGAGCAGCGAATGGCCCCAGAAGCGGCCGCGCGCGAGCAGCAGCGCCACCGCCAGCCCCGGCGGCAGGCTCGCCAGCGTCGCCCAGAAGGCGATCTTCAGGCTGAGCAGGAGCGCGGTCGTCTCGTCCGGGGAAAGCCAGGGGATCTGCACGCCGGTCGCCGTCCTGCCGTCACTGGCTCGCCGTGGCCGCCAGGACCGTGAAGCCCTGCGCCTCGAACACCGCGCGGGCCGACGCGCCGCGCAGGTGCTCGGCGAAGGCGGCCGCGTCGGGGTTCCGCGACGTGGCCGTCAGCGCCATCGGGTAAAGGATGGGCGGATGGCTCTCGCGGGGGAACGTCCCGACGATCGTCACCCGGGGCTCCGGCGCGGCGTCGGTCTGGTAGACGATGCCGAGCGGCGCTTCGCCTCGCGCGACGAACAGCAGCGCCGCGCGCACGTTCTCGGCCTGCGCGACGCGGTTGGCGACGCTCTGCCAGACGCCGAGGCTTTCCAGCGCCGCGCGTCCGTACCGGCCGGCCGGCACCGAGGTGACGTCCGCCATCGCCAGCCGTCCGTCGCCGAGCGCCTGCGCGAGCGGAAAGCCCGGCGCGATCGCGATGGCCTTCGCGCCTCCGGCCGGGGCGACGAGGACGAGGCGATTGCCCAGCAGCGTCGTCCGCGTGTCCGCCCGCACGAGGTTGCGCTGCGCCAGCCAGTCCATCCAGTCGATGTCGGCGGTGACCACGATGTCGGCGGGCGCGCCCTGTTCGATCTGGCGCGCGACGGCAGGGCTTGCCGCGTAGGAGAGAACCACGGCCTTGCCCGTCCTGGCCCGCCAGTCGGCGGCGATGGCGTCGAGGGCCGTCGACAGGCTGGCGGCGGCGTAGACGGTGACCGGTTGCGCCTGCGCGGCGGCGGGACGCGCCGTCATGGCTGCGCCGGGCGGGAACGCTCCCAGGAGGAGTGCCGCGGCCAGGACAAGACGACGGATCGTGAGGCGATGGAACGGCAACGGATGCTCCGCGACACGCGCCGGCGAGGGCGGCGATGGATCGATGGGGAGCTCCCGTCGGAGCGACTTGAGCGGTGCCCACCGGCGACCGCGACCCATCTATGGCTGCACGCAGGGCCGGCGGTCAAGGGCGGGGAACGCGCCTCCCGCGGCAGTGCCCGCGATCAGCCCTGCCAGCGCGGCGCGCGCTTCTCGACGAAGGCGCCGATGCCTTCCACCGCGTCGCGGTGGAGCATGTTCTCCACCATGACCCCGGCGGCATGGGCATAGGCGTCGGCCAGCGGCAGTTCGGCCTGCTCGTAGAAGGCACGCTTGCCGATGCGCAGGACGGCCGGCGACTTCGAGGCGATGATGGCGGCGAGCGCGCGAGCCTGCGCGAGCGCCTGTCCGGCCGGGACGACCCGGTTGACGAGACCCATCCGCAGGGCGTCCGCCGCCGGCACCGTTTCGCCGGTCAGCAGCATCTCCATCGCGTGCTTGGGCGCGACATTGCGCGACAGCGCCACCATCGGCGTCGAGCAGAACAGCCCGATATGGACGCCGGGGGTGCAAAATCCCGCGCTTTCGCCCGCGACGGCGAGATCGCAGCTCGCCACCAACTGGCAGCCGGCCGCCGTCGCCAGCCCTTCCACGGCGGCGATCACGGGCTGCGGCAGGCGCACGATCGCCTGCATCAGGTCGGCGCAGCGACCGAGCAGATCCTCGAAGGCCGCGCGCCCGCGATCCGGGCCCGCCCGCAGCGCCGTGACCTCCCGAAGGTCGTGACCGGCGCAGAACACCGGGCCGGCCGATCCCGTGACGATGACCGCGCGCACGGTGGCGTCCTCGGCGATGGCGGCCAATGCGGCCGTCATCTCGGCGATCAGCGCGCCCGACAGGGCGTTGCGTGCGGCGGGCCGGTTGAGCGTCAGCACGGCGACGGCGTCGCGATCCTCGCGCAGCAGGATCGGTGCCGCCACCGGCGCCGTCTCTGGCCTAGCCGACATGATGTCCTCCCGCGCGATGGCGACCGTTGCAGGCAGCCGGCGTCATGATATGCGATGCGGCCTTGGCGACAAGCAGGTGCGGAAGGAGCCGGCGGATGGCGGAACGGGCGATGAGCGAGGCGGATCTCGAGGCCTATTTCCACGAGGTCTTTCCGCAGATCTATGCGTTCGGCCCGATCTGGCACGTCGAGAAGCTCGGCGCGGGGACCGCGCTCATGCGCGTCGACTACCACGAGAGCCAGCTGCGTCCCGGCGGCACGATCTCCGGGCCCACCATGTTCACCCTGGCCGACCTCGCCCTCTATGCGGCGGTCCTGGGCGCCATCGGCCGCGTCCCCGGCGCGGTGACCACCAACCTCGGCATCAACTTCCTGCGCAAGCCGTCCCCCGGCCCCCTCTGGGGCGACTGCCGGCTCCTCAAGCTCGGCCGGCGTCTGGCCTTCGGCGAGGTCACGATCCTCTCGCACCCCGAGGGCCACCCCGTCGCCCACGCGACAGGAACCTACTCGATCCCCGACCGCTGACCTCCGACAGCTGACCCCCGCCCACCATCCCCTCCGTCATCCCCGGGCCCGGCCCGGGGATCCACGACTTCGCCCGTCGCCGACAAGCCGTGGATGGCCGGGCCAGGCCCGGCCATGACGGTGGAGGGACCGGGGAAAGGCGAGGACCGAGGAGACGAAAGGACCGGGAAAGGCCGGGAGGGACCACCCCCTCCGTCATCCCCGGGCCCGGCCCGGGGATCCACGACTTCGCCCGTCGCCGA
>CAZJCW010000252.1:0-6319 GCA_964544365.1 uncultured Alsobacter sp. | reverse complement strand
GTGTAGATCACCCGGTCCTTGTTCTTGATCCAGTCGAAGTGGAAGCTCGTCCAGCCCCAGGCGTGCAGCGTCTTCTCGAGGCCGAGGCCCGGATCGAGGAACCACTTCCACGCCACGCCGGTGACGATGAAGGACAGCGCCATCGGGTAGAGATAGATCGGCCGCAGCAGGCCCTCGCCGCGGATCTTCTGGTCGAGCAGGATCGCCAGCAGCAGCCCGAGCGCCAGGCAGATGCCGATGTAGAGCACCCCGAAGATGCCGAGATTGGTGATCGAGGTGTACCAGCTGGAGGGCGGGTCGCTCTCGAAGGTCCAGCGCCACAGCCGCTGGTAGGCCCGCGCGTCGGTCAGGGTGTAGTTCGGGAACGTCCGGGAGTTCGTGAACGACAGGTAGATCGTCCACAGGATGAACCCGTAGACGAAGATGATCACCGCGGCGAAGCTCGGCGCGAGCACCAGCTTCGGCAGCATGTCCTGCAGGCGTTCGCGAAGGGTTGTCGAGCGACCCCCTGCGGTGGCTGGCGCGGCCGCCCGGTCGGGCATGGCGGAGATCGTCACGGAAACCTCCCTGGTCCCGCTTCACGAGCAGCGGGAGACTTGCGGGGGAACCACGGCGGAAGACCGTCTTCCGCCGCGGCGCCTTGTCGTCGGGTTGCCGGCCGGGGCGAGCCCGGCCGGCGGGGGCCGATCACTTCGCGTCGTTGATCGCCTTCACCAGCTCGGTGACGGCCTGGTCGGACGTCTTGATCTGGTCGTGGACGAACTTGGTCACGACGTCCTTGTAGGCGTTCGCGACGGCCGGAGGAGCGCCGTAGCCCTGGGCGAGCGAGCCGAACAGCGTGCCCTTCTCGTTGGACGCCTTCAGGTCGCCGATGGCCTTCTTGCCGCACGCGTCGAACTCGGCGTCCGACACGTCGACGCGGGCCGGGGCCGAGCCCTTCACGATGTTGAAGGCAACCTGGAAGCTCTTCGACATGGTGGCCTTGGCCAGAGCGGCCTGGGCCGCCTTGCGATCGGCCGGCACGTTGAACATGCCGAACATGTCGGAGTTGTAGATCACCGTGCCGTCGGTGCCCGGGAAGCGGTAGCAGAGGAAGTCGGTGCCCGGGGTCTTCTTGGCGGCCACGAACTCGCCCTTCGCCCAGTCACCCATGACCTGCACCAGCGCGTCGCCCTTGATCACCATCGCCGTTGCGAGGTTCCAGTCGCGGCCGGAGTAGTTCGGATCGACGTAGGTCTTCAGCTTGGCCAGGTTGTCGAACGCCTTCTTCATGGTCGGCGACTTCAGCGAGGCCTCGTCGAGGTCGTTGAAGGCCTTCTTGTAGAACTCGGCGCCGCCGGTCGAGAGCACGACGCTGTCGAACATGGTGGCTTCCTGCCAGCTCTGGCCGCCCAGCGCGAGCGGGATCACGCCGGCCGCCTTGGCCTTGTCGAGCAGCTTGATCAGGTCGTCGAAGGTCTTCGGCTCGGTGCCGCCGATCTTGTCCATGACGGCCTTGTTGATCCACAGCCAGTTCACGGAGTGGACGTTCACCGGAGCGGCGACCCAGTTGCCCTTGAACATGGAGAACTTCTGCAGCGGCGCGGGAACGGCCTTGTCCCAGCCTTCGGCCTTGGCGACATCGTTGAGGTTGCCCATGACGCCGGCCTGGGCGTAGTCGAGCACGGTGTAGCCCAGCATCTGCGAGGCGGTGGGATAGTTGCCCGCGGCAACCATCGCCTTGAGCGCGGTCATCGCGGCGTCGCCGCCGCCGCCGGCCACCGGCACGTCCTTCCAGGCAAAGCCTTCCTTGGCGAGGTCGCCCTTCAGCACGTTGAGCGCCGCGGCCTCGCCGCCGGACGTCCACCAGTGCAGCATCTGCACTTCCTTGGTCTGCGCAAGCGCGGCCCCGGCCAGCAGGGTCGAGGCAAGAAGAGAGCCCGCAAGGGTCTTGGCAACGGTCTTCATCGGTAATCCTCCCAAAGGGTCGTCGATGCCGGATTCGTCCGGCGGCGTTTTCGACTGCTAGGCTTCCCGGTGCCGGCGAACGCCGGGCGGACCGTGAATGGCAGTGAAAGCGGTTGTTGGAATGGTCCCGCTCCCCGAAGGTTAGGGGAGGTTTCCAGTCCGGCAAAGGGTGAAAGGGGCGCGGGCGTCGTCATGTCGCTCACCGGTTCCGATACTCGGCGGGGCGCTTCTCGCGGAAGCTCGCGACACCCTCGCGGCCGTCCTCGGTGAAGGCGGCCAGCGCGCCGGCGAGGCCCTCCAGCGTCGCGGCCTCGTCGCCTTCGCCCTCGGCGGCGTTGATCAGCTGCTTGGCGACCGCCGTCGCGGTCGGACCGCGCGCGGCGATCCGCGCGGCGATCTCCCGGGCCCGGGCCAGCGCCTCGCCCGTCGGCACCACCTCGTCGACGAGGCCGAGCGCGAGCGCGCGCTCCGCCGTCACGATGTCACCCGTCAGCGCGAGGCGCCGCACGACGCCGGCGCCGAAGCGGCGCACGAGGCGCTGCGTGCCGGACCAGCCGGGCACCATGGCGATGCCGGTCTCGGGCAGGCCGAACTTCGCCTGCGTCTCGGCGATCCGGATGTCCGCCGTTCCGGCCAGTTCGAGCCCGCCGCCCAGCGCGTGGCCGTTGATCGCGGCGACCAGCGGCACGCGCAGGCGCGCCAGCGCGTCGAAGGCGCGGTGACCGGCCCGGGTCCAGCTGCGCCACATCTCCAGCGGCTCGAGCCCGCCCCAGGCGGCGATGTCGCCGCCGGCGCAGAAGCCCTTGCCCTCGCCGGTGAGGATGGCGACGCGAACGCCCGGGTCGGCGTCGACGCGCGCCGCCGCGTCGGCAAGGGCCGCGATCATCCCCGCGTCGAGCGCGTTCAGCTTGTCCGGCCGTGCGAGCGTGATGACGGCGACGGCACCGTCGAGGGCGAGGCGGACCGCGTCGCTCATGCCGCTTCCTCCTTCAGGGCCAGCCCGATCGGTTCCGGCCGGAACAGCGCGGGATCCATCTGGACGGGCGCCGTCGGCACGAGAAGCGGGAACTCCGACTGCGCGAGGACGTCGCGCTGCAGGTCGACGCCGGGCGCGATCTCGGTGACGACCACGCCGTCGCGGGTCAGGACCATCACGCACCGCTCGGTGACATAGGTGATGTCCTGCCCCTGCGCGACCGCGCGGCGACCGGAGAAGGACACATGCTCCACGGCGTTGACGAGCTTCCTGACCTTGCCTTCGCGCCGGATCGCCAGCGCCCCGTGCTCGATCGCGAGGTCGGCCGCCGCCGAGAAGAAGCCGGAGAACACGATCTTCCTCGCCCGGGCCGTGATGTCGACGAAGCCGCCGGCCCCGGCGGTGACGTGCGGGCGCACGCCGAGCTTCGAGACATTGACGCAGCCGTCCCTGTCGATCTGCAGGAAGGAGAGCAGCGAGGCGTCGAAGCCGCCGCCCTGGAAATAGGTGAACTGGTACGGCGAGGGCACGATGCACTCGGCGTTCGAGGCGCAGCCGAACTGGAAGTCGAGCAGCGGCACGCCGCCGACGGCGCCCTGCTCGATCACCCACGTCACGTCGCCGTGTCGGCCTTCCTCGATCAGGATGCGCGGGACATTGGCCGAGATGCCGAAGCCGATGTTGACCGCGTCGCCCCGGCGAAGCTCCCGCGCGACGCGCCGGGCGATGACCTTCGACACGTCGAAGGCCGGGACCTCGAACGAGGACAGCGGCCGGAACACCTCGCCCGAAATGGCCGGCTCGTACACCGTCTGCGTCGTCTGCATCTGGTCCGGAGCCACGACGATGGCGTCGACCAGGATGCCCGGCACCAGGACGTCGTGCGGCTTCAGCGTGCCCGCCTGGGCCAGGCGCTTCACCTGGGCGATGACGATGCCGCCGTTGTTGCGGACCGACAGCGCCTGGTCCAGCGGGCCGAGATAGCCGCCCTCGTGCTCGTAGCTCAGGTTGCCGCGCTCGTCGGCCGTCGTCGCCCGGATGATCGCGACCTGCGGAACGATCGCAGGGAAGAACAGCCAGGTGTCGCCGGCGAACTGCACCTTGCTGACGACCGGCTCGGCGGCGGCGCGCGCGTTCATCGCGCAGCCCTCGCGGTCGGGGTCGACGAAGGTGTCCAGGCCGACCTTGGTCAGCACGCCCGGCCGGTGCGCCGCGGCCTCGCGGTGCATGTCGAAGAGGATCCCGGACGGGATGTTGTAGGCCGGGATCGCGTTGCCGCTGACCATCTGCCAGATGGCCGGCGGCGTCGCCGATGAGGGGCCGGAGGGGTAGGAGCCGGCCAGCACCTTCTTCAGCAGGCCCTCGCGGGCGATGTGGTCGATGCCCTTGATTCCCCACATGTCGCCGGCGGCGATGGGGTGCAGCGTCGTCAGGTCGCGGGGATGGCCCGACGCCTCGAAGCGGCGGCCGATCGCGGCAAGCACGGCGTCCGGGCAGCCGAGGCCGGACGAGGACGAGACGGTGACGACCGCGCCGTCCGGAACGAGGGCGGCGGCTTCGTCGGCCGTCATCAGGCGGGGAAAGGCCATCGCGCGCTCCCTCAGAGGCCGGGCTCGACCGCCACGGGGCGGCGCGCGGCGGCGGATTGCAGGGCAGCGAGACCGACGGCCATCGAGCGCACGCCGTCCTCGCCGGTCGCGGCCGGACGGCCCTCGCCGCCGACGGCGGCATGGAACGCGGCGAGAGCGCGCTCGTAGAGATTCGTGCGGTCGACCGGCAGGTGCTCCTCGCCGGAGGCCGAGCGCAGCAGCACCTCGCCGATGCTCCGTTGCGTCATGCAGTTCGTGCCGATCAGCGAGCCCTCCGTGCCGTGCACCTCGAAACCGGTGGAGGCGAAACGCGTCGTGAAGGCGTCGTGGAACTGCGCGAGCAGCCCCGACTGGAAGCGGATCACCCCCATCGCCCCGTCCTCGATGCCCGGGGCGCCCATCCCGCCCTGCTGCGTGAAGGCGGTGACTTCGACGGGCTCCTCGCCCAGCACGAAGCGCAGCGTGTCGGCGTCATGCACCGTGATGTCCATGACGACGCCCGCCCCGGCGCCCGGCGTCGTGATGCGCCAGCCCTGCAGGTGCGGCGGCAGGTAGACGGCATGGAAGACGCGCGCGAACAGCGGCTTGCCGATCCGACCGGCGGCAATGGCCTGGCGCATGGCGCGATGGGTTCCGGCGTTGCGCAGGTGGTGGTTCGTGCCCATCACGACGCCGGCCGCGTCGCATGCGGCCACCATCTCGCGCGCCGCCGCGAGGTCGAGCGCCAGCGGCTTCTCGCACAGCACGTGCTTGCCCGCCTTCGCGGCGGCGAGCGTCTGCGCATGGTGCAGCTCGTTGGTCGTCGAGATGTAGACGGCGTCGATGTCGCTGCCGAGCAGCGCGGCGAGGTCGGTCGTTCCGGTCGCGATGCCGTTGGCGCCCGCATAGGCCTGCGCGCGGGATTCGTCGCTGCTCATGACGGCCACGACCTCGCCGCCGGTGGCCCGGATCGCCCCGATCACCCACTCCCGCGCGATGGTGCTCGCGCCGATCAGCCCCCAGCGGACGGTCATGCGTATTCCCTCCTGCGGGCGGCGAAAGGCGCACCGCAGCTTTCGCGAACGACAAGGCGCGTCGCGCCCGTGAACGACATGTCCGCCGGATCGCCGCCGCGGATCAGGCCGAGCAGGCTGTCGGCGCAGCGGGCGCCCATGGCGCGGGTGTCGGCGCTGACGGTGGTCAGCGGCGGGGCGTTGTGCTCGGCCTCGTCGATATCGTCGAAGCCGACGACGCCGATGTCGACGCCCGGCCTGATGCCGCGGGTCGAAAGCGCGCGCGTCGCGCCCATGGCGACGATGTCGTTGTAGCAGAACACCGCCGTCGGCGGCCTGTCCGCCGCCAGGGCTGCCTCCATGGCCTTCTTGCCGCCGTCGCGTGTCGGCATGGACTCGAAGATCATCGCCTCGTCATAGGGCAGGCCGGCGGCCAGCAGCGCGTCGCGCCAGCCGGCGATGCGCTCCTGCTGGGTCGTCATGGAGGCGTACCCGCCCATGAAGGCGATGCGCCGGTGCCCGAGCCGGATCAGGTGTTCGACGGCGAGGCGCGCGCCGGCCTGGTTGTCGGGCCCGACATAGGGCAGGGGACTGCCGGGAATGCGCCGCATGGTGATCACCATCGGCATGCTGCGGGACGGCATGTTGGCCAGCGTCCACGCGTCCGTTCCGCGCGCCGGGCTCATGATGATCCCGGCCACGCCGTGCTCGCGCATGGAGCGCAGCACGTGGCCCTGCCGCTCGAGATCCTCGTTGGTGTTGGCCAGGATCGGGACGAAGCCGAGCTGGTACAGCGCCTCCTCGATCCCCACCGC
>CAZJCW010000251.1:0-6373 GCA_964544365.1 uncultured Alsobacter sp. | reverse complement strand
CGCTTGTCGAGGAAGGGGTTCTTGCCGTCCGTGCCCTTCACGCCCGGCGTCGTCCAGCCGGGGCCGGCGAACTGGTCGAGGTGGATGTAGATCACCCGGTTCGACAGGCCCTGCACGACCGTGTTCCCGGAGGACTTGATGCGCTCGAAGTCCTGGATCGGCGGGTTCTCGATCATGTCGACGTCGCCGGCCAGCAGAGCCGCGACGCGGGGGCCGGCGGCGGTCAGCGGCCGGAACGACACGGTCTTCCAGTGCGGCTTGGCGCCCCAGTATCCGTCGTTGCGCTCCAGCACGATGCGGGTGCCGCGGGTGTACTCGACGAGCTTGTAGGCGCCGGTCCCGACGGCCTTCGCGGGATCATTGAAGTCGGCCGACTTGGGCGGAGTCCCCAGGCCCGTGCAGCCGCCCTTCTTGAAGGCCAGGTCGGCTCCGGCACCGAAGACCTGCGACGAGAGGATCGCCACCGATCCCATGTCGAGCGGCATGAGCGGGTAGGGGCCCTTGGTCTTGATCACGAGCGTCAGCGGGTCGGGCGATTCCATCGCCTCGATGCCCTTGGTCGCGATCGTGAAGTTCGAAGGCGAGTTCTCGACCGTGGGGATGCGGCAGACGGAGTAGATCACGTCCCGCGCGGTGAAGTCGGCCCCGTTGGTGAACTTCACGCCGGGGCGAAGCTTGAACTCCCACGTCGACTCGTCGACAGCGCGCCAGGACGCCGCGAGGTGCGGCATCGGCTTGCCGTTAGCATCCGAGAAGACGAGCGACTCGAAGATGTGGCGGCGCAGCGCGTTGTTCTGCCCCACATTGTGGAAGTGCGGGTCGATGGACGTCGCCTCGGACGCCACGCCCACCCGCAGTTCCTGCGCGACCAGGGGCCCAGCGCAAATCACGACGAATCCCGCGGCAAGCGCCGCGCGCAATGTATTCATGATCAACCCTCCCGCCGCCTTTGTCTCGCCCCGTGGGCGGTGCGGCCATTGTGTCAGTTTAAGCCGTGCGGGCAGGCACGCAAGGGCGGCGCGTCCCCCCTTGCGGCCCTGACGTGAACCGAGCGGGAAGCCCGCGCCGTCGCCGCCCGCTGAGGCGCGGACGTCACAGGACCGGTAAATCGATGCGACTTGGGGTGCAGGCATTGCAATCCCTGCAGGCGAGCGCTACCCGAAGGACGTCGTAGATGCGGCAGGGGTAGCGTAATGATTTCGAAGGCGGCGTTGCGTGTTTTCGCCCTTCTCGCGGCAGGCAGCCTTGCCGCCTGCGGAACGCCCGGCGGTCTTCTCGGCCCGGTCGCGGACATCTCGCCAGCCAATGAGACCGTCCCCATCTATGTGGCCACGTCGCGCGCGCCCTCCTCGACGGATGCGGCCCTGATGTTCGGCGGCGATCGCGCGCGGACCCCGAACCACGCCCGCATCGTCGTCGCCGTGCCGCCCAGCCACAAGACCGGCGAACTGGAGCTTCCCGGACGCCCGCCGGGCGACCCGAAGCAGCACTTCGTCGCCGCGGATCGGGACGTATTCGGCGACAAGGACTTCATCGAGCGTATCCGCAAGGCCGTTGCCTCAAGGCCGCCGAAGGATCGGGAAGTCCTGGTCTTCATCCACGGCTACAACACGCGCTTCGACGACGCAGTGTTCCGCTTCGCTCAGATCGTGCACGACAGCGGCTTCAAGGGCGTCCCGGTTCTCTTCACATGGCCGTCGCGCGGCTCGCTTCTGTCGTACCCCTATGACCGGGAAAGCGCCGTCTACTCCCGCGACGACCTCGACAACCTGCTGACCGCCATCGCGACCAAGTCGGGTGCGCGCAAGTTCGACATCCTCGCCCACTCGATGGGCGGCTTCCTCACGGCCGAGGTGCTGCGCGGCGCGGCGATGCGCGGCAACGGCCGCTACAACGGCAAGCTCGACCAGGCGATGTTCGCCGCTCCCGACATCGACATCGACGTCTTCCGCCGCCAGCTCGAGAAGATCACTCCGCAACGACTGCCGATCACCGTGTTCGTCTCCGCCGACGACAAGGCCCTCGGCTTCTCGCGGTTCGTGTGGGGCAGTTCCAATCGTGCCGGTTCGTTCACGGTCACCGACCCGGAATTGGCGAAGCGGCTCGAGGCGCTGAACATCACGGTCGTCGACCTGTCCGACGTAAAGAGCTCGGACCGACTCGGCCACGGCAAGTTCGCCGCCGCGCCTAGCGTCGTGCAGATGATCGGGGGACGTCTGGCCGCCGACGGTGGCATCAAGTCGCGTGGACCGTCCCTGGGCGAAAGCCTGGTCGTCGTCGGCTCGAGCCTCGGGCACACGGTCGGCGGCGTCGCCGCTGGCGTGGTCGCGGCGCCGGTCAAGGTGCTCGAGGGCAAGGACCCGATCCCTGCCACGCTCAAGGAAGCGCACGAGCATTGAGGACGGACGACCGCGACGCGGCCGTCCCAATTGCGACAAGATCGGCTGTCACTGCCGGGATGCTCGTCGAAACGACGCTGCAGCGCGTCGATTCACTGCCCGTTCACCATCGCGGATCCATGAACCCGAGCTCCCGCAGCCTTCGCCCGGAGCGACCCGGATCCGAATTCCTGGAGTGACACCGTGCCGACCGGCGCGTTCCCTGATCGTCCCGCCCCGCGTTCCCTGGCCCTTTGGGCCGTCCTCGCCTTGGCGACCGCCCTTGGCGGCTGTTCCGGCACGATGGACACCGTCACGGGCTCGACCGGAATGTTCTCGTCCGCCCAGGCGTCTCCGGCCGCGCAGGCCAGAACCGTGCAGATGGTGGTTGCGTCGACCCGCAAGTCCAACCGCGACGCCGGTGCCGGCGAGACCTCCAAGGCTGCGCGCTTCGCCCTGACCAGCGTGAGCATTCCGCCGGGACACAAGGCCGGCGTGATCGAACGTCCCAGCATCACGCCCGAGAGCCGCAATCGCCATTTCGTGGCGCTCGGCGAACGCAAGATCGAACCCGACGCATTCCAGCAGGAACTCGCCGCGCAGCTTTCGGGACGCGTCGGCGCCAGCCGCGACGTCCTGGTGTTCGTTCATGGCTTCAACGTGAGCTACGACGAGGCGCGTTTCCGCCTCGCGCAGATCGTCGCTGATGGAAACTTCACGGGCGTTCCGGTGCTCTTCACCTGGCCGTCGCGCAGCCAGATCCTCGCCTATGGCAGCGACAAGGAAAGCGCGACAGCCTCCCGCGACCCGCTGGAGAAGATGCTGCAGGACATCGGCGCGACGCCCGGCGTCGGGCGCGTTCACATCCTCGCCCACTCGATGGGCACGTGGCTGGCCATGGAGGCCCTTCGCCAGAGCGGGATCGCCGGCCGGGCCGACCTCAACGGGCGCCTCGGCGAGGTGATGCTGGCAGCCCCCGACATCGATATCGACGTCTTTCGCGCCCAGATGGCCCGCATCGGGTCGAATGCGCGCGTCTCGGTCTTCGCGCAGGCCGACGACCGGGCCCTGTCGGTCTCCTCGACGCTCGCCGGATCGCGCACAAGACTGGGCGCGCTCGACCTCGACGACAAGCAGCATCGGGACGAGCTGAATGGCCTCAATGTGCGCGTGTACGACCTGAAGGGTGCCGCGGGCTCCTCCGACTTCTTCCGCCATGGCACCTTCGCGGAAGCGCCGACGGTGGTGCGCACGATCGGCGCCCAGATGGCGGAAACGCCCCGCGTCGCCGAACCGGACGAGGCGCAGCAGGCGCAGTCCTTCGTCGATCCGGCCGTCGCCGCAACGCGTGTGCCGCGCTCGCCGGCGAGCACGGTGCCGGTCGAGGCGAAGCCCCTCGCGCCGATGTAGCGGCTGTCGACGAGCCGGAACAGCGTCGTTCAGCGCGCCGGATCGCTTGCTCGCGCGTCAGCGGTGCCGACCAGCGGCGACAGTGGAAGCCCGATGCGGCCGAAGCCTGGGAGCTTCAGGGCAGGGCGGCGCAGATCGATCCCGGCGACGAGGCCCAGCACGTTGACCTCCAGCCCCTCGATCCAGGCGACGGTCAGCCCGCCGAGTCCTGCGAAGCCGAGCTGGACGCCGCTGCGGCTGGGAGTCAGGCCGGCGACGCTGCCATCGGTGCGGAAATCCTTGCCGAGAGCTGTCGGCGGCAGCGCCACGGCGGCCTCCGGGATGGCGGCCAGCACGTGCGCGACGAAGGTGTTCGAGTTCGGACCGGGCCATGGCGCATACTGGCCGGGGGCGGCGTAGGGGTAGGACGCCACCGCCGCGCGCACCTTCGGGATCAGCGTCTCGGCCTCTTCGCCCTCGATGGCGGCGACGAGGTCCGGAACATGGCCGAACCAGCGGCCGTCCGCCGCCCAGTTGTTCGTGCGAACCGGCGACCCCCACCCCACCTTGTCGTAGCGCGTGTAGCGGGTCGCGCCCTTCTCCTTGATCACGATCCAGGTGTGATGCGCGAAGATGCCCCGCCACCGCCCGACCCGGGCGGCATAGACGTGCACCATCGCCTCGGGCTTCGCCGCCGGATCGGGCAGCAGCCCGGCCGAGCCCCAGTTCGCCGCCGACCACGAGCGCGGGCGGTCCTGGAAGGACCACCATGCGGCATGGGCGGCGAGCGGAAGAATGAAGACGACCAGAAAGACCAGAAGCACGGATCTCAGCCTTGGCATGGGCGCGTTCAACCGGGGAACCGTGGCGGAATGAGGGTACGTGCGTGGATTGCGATGCAACCGGCGGTGCCGGTCAAGGGTCGACGTGCGTCGCGGCGATCACATCCTCGGAAGCGACGATGCGGCACGCTCGCTCGGCAGCGGCCGCCGGGCATCATCGCGTCAGCCCAGGCGCCTACGCGGCCGCGTCCTTCTGCGAGTAGCCGAGCCGGCGGTTGAGTTCCTCGATCAGCCCCGTGGCCGCTTCGGCGACGACCGTGCCCGGAGGAAAGATCGCGCTCGCGCCGGCCGCGCGCAGGGCCTCGAAATCCTGCGGCGGAACGACGCCGCCGACGACGATCATGATGTCGGGCCGGCCTGCTTTCTCCAGCTCGGACCGCAGCTCCGGCACGAGCGTCAGGTGGCCGGCGGCGAGGGAGGAGACGCCGACGATGTGGACGTCGTTCTCCACGGCCTGCCGCGCCGCCTCGCCGGGCGTGGCGAAAAGCGGGCCGATGTCGACGTCGAAGCCGAGGTCGGCGAAGGCGGAGGCTATCACCTTCTGGCCGCGGTCGTGGCCATCCTGGCCCATCTTGGCGACGAGGATGCGCGGCCGCCGGCCGTCGGCCTCCTCGAAGGCCTCGACCAGCCGCTGCACGCGCGTGACGGTGTCGGACATGGTCCCGACCTCCCGCTTGTAGACGCCGGAGATGGAACGGATCTCGGCACGATGGCGGCCGAAGACGGTTTCCACGGTGGCCTTCGCGCGCGCCGCGTCGATGGCAAGCGCCAGCAGGTTCCCGCCGCCACGGGCTCCCTCGGTCAGCGCGGCGAGCGCCGCGGCGACCGCGGCGGGATCGCGCTCCGCCCTGAGCCTCGCGAGCTTGTCGAGCTGCTGGGCGCGAACGGACGAGTTGTCGACCTTGAGCACGTCGATCGTTTGCTCCTCCGTCGGCCGGTACTTGTTGACGCCGACGACGGTCTGCGTCCGGCCGTCGATGCGGGCCTGGGTCTTGGCGGCGGCCTCCTCGATGCGCAGCTTCGGGATCCCCGCCTCGATGGCCTTCGCCATGCCGCCCAGGTCCTCGACCTCGCGGATGTGAGCCCACGCCTTCGCCGCCAGTTCCTGCGTCAGCCGCTCGACATAGAAGCTGCCGCCCCACGGATCGATGATCCGCGTCGTGCCGCTTTCCTGCTGCAGGAAGAGCTGCGTGTTGCGGGCGATGCGGGCGGAGAAGTCGGTGGGCAGGGCAAGCGCCTCGTCGAGCGCGTTGGTGTGAAGGGACTGCGTGTGACCCTGCGTCGCGGCCATGGCCTCGATCTGCGTGCGCACGACGTTGTTGAACACGTCCTGGGCGGTCAGCGACCAGCCCGACGTCTGCGAATGGGTGCGCAGGGGCAGGGACTTTTCGCTCTTCGGGTCGAACTGCTTCACCAGCTTCGCCCACAGCAGGCGCGCCGCGCGCAGCTTGGCGACCTCCATGAAGAAGTTCATGCCGATGGCCCAGAAGAAGCTGAGCCGGGGCGCGAAGCGGTCGATGTCGAGCCCCGCGGCCATGCCGGCGCGGATGTACTCGACGCCGTCGGCGAGCGTGTAGGCCAGTTCCAGGTCCTGCGTCGCTCCCGCCTCCTGCATGTGGTAGCCGGAGATCGAGATCGAGTTGAACTTGGGCATCTTCTGCGACGTGAAGGCGAAGATGTCCGAGATGATCCGCATCGAGGGCGCGGGAGGGTAGATGTAGGTGTTGCGGACCATGAACTCCTTGAGGATGTCGTTCTGGATGG
>CAZJCW010000250.1:0-6396 GCA_964544365.1 uncultured Alsobacter sp. | reverse complement strand
CGCGGCGAGGGAAGCAAGCCGTGGATGCTCGCGCCGGGCGCGAGCATGACGGTGGAGGGTGTTCGGCGGAGGTTGCGGAGGGCGGAGGTTGCGGCGGAGGGAGGCTGTGGCGGGGGGAGGTTTCGGCGGGGGGAGTGGTTGCGGGTTGCGTCCGGGGCGCGGGAGGACCACACTTCCGGCGGGGTCGAATGGCGGGGATGCGACGATGACGAACATGACGGGGGCCCTGGGGCCGCAGAATTTCGGCGACGCGATGGCCAGCCTGCGGGACAAGTGGGGCTGGGTCGTCGGGATCGGGGTCGCGCTGCTGGTCTGCGGACTGCTCGCGCTCAGCAACATGGTGCTCGCGACGTTCGCGGTGGTGCTGTTCGCCGGCTGGATGATGATCATCAGCGGCGTGATCGAGATCATCCACGGATTCCGGATCAAGACGTGGGGCCGGTTCTTCCTCGAGGTCCTCGTCGGCGTGCTCTATGTCGTGGCCGGGGTGTTCACGCTGATGGCGCCGCCGGCCGCCGCGGCGGTGCTGACGCTGGTCGCGGGCGCGGCCTTCGCCGCCTCGGGCATCGTGCGGATCGTGATGGCGTTCCAGATGCAGTCGGGCACGCCGTGGATCTGGGTGGCGCTGTCGGGCGTCGTCACGACGCTGCTGGGCGCGCTCGTGCTGGCACAGTGGCCCTATTCGGGCCTCTACATCCTCGGCCTGTTCTTCGGCGTCGACCTCGTGTTCGCCGGCGTGGGCTGGATCGGCGTCGGCCTGGCCCTGCGCAGCAAGGCGGCCTGAGCCCTGCGTCGGCGGCGGAACCCGGCGCCGATTTCACCCGTTGACGGCTCAGCCTGCACCGTAGCACCGCGTCGGGCGGGACGCTGCGTTGCAATCTCGGCGATTTGGCTCATTGCCTTTTGCATCGTCGTAGGCAATGGGAGGCGACGCTGTCACGGCAGTTGCAGGATGAGGGCTCGCGCATGACGAAGTGGGTGTACACGTTCGGCGACGGTTCGGCCGAAGGACAGGCCGGAATGCGCGACCTGCTCGGGGGCAAGGGCGCGAACCTGGCCGAGATGAGCAATCTCGGCCTGCCGGTCCCGCCCGGCTTCACCATCTCGACCGGCGTCTGCACCTACTACTACGCCAATGGCGACACCTACCCGGCCGAACTCGCGGCCCAGGTCGAGGCGGCGCTGGCCCATGTCGGCCGGCTGACCGGCAAGACGTTCGGCGACGAGGCCAACCCGCTGCTGGTGTCGGTGCGCTCGGGCGCCCGCGCCTCGATGCCGGGCATGATGGACACGGTCCTCAACCTCGGCCTCAACGACGTTACCGTGGAGGCGCTGGCCAAGGGATCGGGCGACGCCCGCTTCGCCTACGACAGCTACCGGCGCTTCATCCAGATGTACTCGGACGTGGTGCTCGGCGTGGAGCATCATCATTTCGAGGAGCATCTGGACGGCTACAAGGACCGCAAGGGCTACACGCTCGACACGGACCTGACCGCCGACGACTGGAAGCACCTGGTCGGCAAGTACAAGGCGACCGTCCAGGCCGAACTGGGCCGGCCGTTCCCGCAGGATCCCAAGGACCAGCTGTGGGGCGCCATCGGCGCCGTCTTCGGCTCCTGGATGAACCAGCGGGCCATCAAGTACCGCGAGCTGCACGCGATTCCGGCGAGCTGGGGCACGGCCGTGAACGTGCAGGCCATGGTGTTCGGCAACCTCGGCGAGACGTCGGCGACGGGCGTCGCCTTCACCCGGAACCCCTCGACGGGGGCGAAGGAGCTCTACGGCGAGTTCCTGATCAACGCGCAGGGCGAGGACGTGGTCGCCGGCATCCGCACGCCGCAGGACATCACGGAAGCGGCGCGCATCGCGGCGGGCTCGGACAAGCCGTCGCTCGAGAGGACGATGCCGGAGGCCTATGCCGAATTCATCCGCATCTGCGGGCTGCTCGAGAAGCACTACCGTGACGTGCAGGACGTCGAATTCACCATCGAGCGCGGCAAGCTGTGGATGCTGCAGACCCGCAATGGCAAGCGCACGGCGAAGGCCGCGCTGCGCATCGCGGTGGACCTCGCCAACGAGGGCCTGATCAACCGGGCCGAGGCGGTGGGGCGGATCGACCCGGCGTCGCTGGACCAGCTCCTCCACCCGACCATCGACCCGGACGCCCAGCGGCGGGTCATCGCGACGGGCCTGCCCGCCTCCCCCGGCGCCGCCGGCGGCGAGGTGGTGTTCGACAGCGACGAGGCCGAGGCCGCGAAGGCGGCCGGGCGCAAGGTCATCCTCGTGCGGATCGAGACCAGCCCCGAGGACATCCACGGCATGCACGCCGCCGACGGCATCCTGACCACGCGCGGCGGCATGACCTCGCATGCGGCGGTGGTCGCGCGCGGCATGGGGAAGCCCTGCGTGTCGGGCGCGGGCGGCCTGCGCGTCGACTATGCGACGCAGACGCTCACCGCCTCCGGCGTCACGGTGAAGAAGGGCGAGTGGCTCACCATCGACGGCGGCACCGGGCAGGTGCTGCTGGGCGAGGTGAAGATGCTCGAGCCCGAGCTGTCGGGCGAGTTCGCCGCGCTGATGGAATGGGCGGACGCGGCCCGGCGCATGAAGGTGCGCACGAATGCCGAGACGCCGCTCGACGCGCGGACGGCGCGGCAGTTCGGCGCCGAGGGCATCGGCCTGTGCCGCACCGAGCACATGTTCTTCGAGGGCGCGCGCATCGTGGCCATGCGCGAGATGATCCTGGCCGACGACGAGGCGGGCCGTCGCGCCGCGCTGGCCAAGCTGCTGCCGATGCAGCGCAGCGACTTCGTCGAGCTGTTCACGATCATGAGCGGACTGCCGGTGACGATCCGGCTGCTCGACCCGCCGCTGCACGAGTTCCTGCCGCACACGGACGAGGAAATCGAGGAGGTCGCGGCGGCGATGGGCGCATCGGCCGAGAAGCTGAAGCGCCGGGCCTCGGAGCTGCACGAGTTCAACCCGATGCTCGGCTTCCGCGGCTGCCGGCTGGCGGTGGCCTATCCCGAGATCGCCGAGATGCAGGCGCGCGCGATCTTCGAGGCCGCCGTGCTGGCGGCGAAGAACACCGGCAAGCCGGTGATCCCGGAGGTCATGGTGCCGCTGGTGATGACCAAGCCGGAACTCGACCTCGTCAAGGAGCGCATCGTCGCCATGGCGGAGGCGGTCGGCCGGGAGAGCGGGCACCCGCTGGAGTACCAGGTCGGCACCATGATCGAGCTGCCGCGCGCCGCGCTGCGGGCCGGCGAGATCGCGCAGTCGGCGGAGTTCTTCTCGTTCGGCACGAACGACCTGACGCAGACGACGCTGGGCATCTCGCGCGACGACGCCGCGTCGTTCCTCGGCCCCTACACGGGCAAGGGCATCCTGCCGGCCGACCCGTTCGTCACCCTCGACATCGAGGGCGTCGGCGAACTGGTGAAGATGGCGGCGGAGCGCGGGCGGGCGACCCGTCCGGACATCAAGCTCGGCATCTGCGGCGAGCACGGCGGCGATCCGGCCTCGATCGTCTTCTGCGAGGGCGCCGGGCTCGACTACGTGTCGTGCTCTCCCTACCGGGTGCCGATCGCCCGCCTCGCGGCCGCCCAGGCGGCGCTCGGGGTGAAGGCGGCGAGTTCGGCGTAGCGCGGTCCGCGGGAGAGACCGATGCCGCGGATCTGGATGGCGTTCATCGCGGTCGTCGTCGGCTCGGGCGCGGTCTTCGCGATCGTGGCCGGACGCTACCCGCAACTCGAGACGCTGATGGTCCCGCCGTTCTGGTGGCCGCTCTTCGTGGCCCTGGCCTTCGAGATCGCCATACGCCCGAAGATCAACGCCGGCGCGCTGCCCGAGACGCCGATGGGCGTGCGCGCGGGCGCCGTCATCGGCGGCGCGCTGCTGTTCCAGATCATCCGCTGGACCGTCCCGACCGCCTGACGCGGCGGCTTGCCTGCGCGCACCGCCCCGGTCCAGGCTGGCGGCGGACAGGGAGACGACCATGACGACGACCATCACCCGCGGCCGGATCGAACGCCCGGGAACGGCGCTGTTCTACGAGGCGACCGGCGCGGGACCGCCGCTCGTCTTCGCGCACGGGCTCGGCGGCAACCACCTGTCGTGGTGGCAGCAGGTCGCGGCGTTCCGCGACCGCTACACCTGCATCGCCTTCGCGCATCGCGGCTTCAACCCGTCCCTCCCCGTCGCGGGCGGACCAGACCCGCACGACTTCGCCGGCGACCTCGCCGCGCTCGCCGACGCGCTCGGCCTCGGCAGGTTCGCCTATGTGGGGCAGTCGATGGGCGGCTGGACGGGCATCGAGTTCGCCCTCGCCCATCCGGGACGGCTGTCCGGCCTCGTGCTGTCGGCGACATCGGGCATGATCGATCCGCGCTCGTCGCCGCACAGCGACCTGCCGCGCCTCGACCGCTGGCAGGCCGACGCCACGGCGGCCATCGGCGACTGCCGCGCCCGCGGCATCCACATCGCCTGCGGTGCGCGGATGGCCGAAGAGCAGCCGGCGATGCACCTGCTCTACCAGCAGATCGACGGACTGAGTCTCGGCCTCGACAAGGAGGCGATGCTGGCGCGGCTGTGGCAGACGCGCACCCGCCCGGCGACGGACCTCGCCCGCATCGACTGCCCGATCCTCTGGGTGACCGGCGACGAGGACATCGTGTTTCCCTCGCCTGCCGTTCCGGCCCTGGCGGGCCACTGCGTCGCCGCGACCCATGTCGCGCTGCCTCAGACCGGCCATTCCGGCTATTTCGAGCGCCCGGCCGCCTTCAACGCGGCGCTCGCCGCCTTTCTCGAGCGCATCGGCCCCCCGCGCGACTGAACACCCCGATGCGCCGGCATTAACCGGCGCTCAACCTTACCCGGCGATAAACGACATCGGTGGCATTCGAGGCACGCGCGAGCCGCGTCGCCTTCGGCCCCGGTGTCGGTGCGGTCGTCGGGTGGGGTTGCGTGGGCATGGGTCGGTCCGGAGTTCGGTGGGCGTTCGCCACCGTCGCGCCGTGGGTTCTCGGCGCCGGTGTTCTGGTGTCGATCAGCGCCGACGCGGGGGTGGACACCTCCGGCGGGTTCCAGGTCGCGCCGATGACGCGCGCGGCCGCGGCCATGCCCGACAGCCTCATTCCCGGCACCGCCGAGATCGCGCTGGCCGTGGCGCCCCGCATCACCGGCTGGGATGCCGGCGTGATCCACACCGTGCGCCTGCCGACCCGCGATCCCGACCTCAACAGCATCGTTCCCGACGCGCGTCCCCGCGACGACCTGAAGAGCGCCGTGGCCGGGTTCCCCGCCGTCGACCGGTCCCGCAAGGGCGACCTCATGGTCGGGCTGCGGCCGACGCTGACCGGCGTGGCGCCGCCGTCCGAGGGACCGCGCAGCCCGTTCTTCCTCGTCGACGAGCAGCTCCTGCCGCCGACCGTGCTGATGCCGATGGGACCGGAGACGCCCGGCCTGGAGGCCGTCGAGCGGTTCGAGCCCGGTCCGCTCGGCGACGAGACGACGCCGACCGCGCTCGCCAGCCAGAACTCGCCCGCCGCATCGGGCTCGCAGCCCACGTCGGCGGCGCGCGCCAGCGGAACCAGCACGACCGGCGTCGGCTCGACCCCCACCGTGCCCCGCGCCATCGCGCTGTCGTCGACCACGCCGGCTCCCATCGACGCAGTCCCCGTCGAGATCGCCGCCGCGCCGGTCTCGGAGGCGGGACTGGCGGCCCTGCGCGCCCGCGGTCCGATGAGCGTCGTGCCGAAGCAGGAGCCCGACCGGCCGAGCTATGCGAGCCTCCTGACGCCCGAGAACGTGGCGCGCGAGCAGCGCTGCCTCGCCGAGGCGATCTACTTCGAGGCCCGCAGCGAGCCCGAGGAGGGCCAGGCCGCCGTGGCGCAGGTGGTCCTCAACCGCGCCAAGAGCGGGCTCTATCCGACCTCGGTGTGCGGCGTCGTCTACCAGAACCGGCACCGGCACCTCGCCTGCCAGTTCACCTTCGCCTGCGAAGGCAAGTCCCTGCGGATCACCGAGCAGGAGTCGTGGCGCACCGCCGTGCGGATCGCCCACGAGGTCACCTACGGCAAGACCTACCTGTCCGACGTGGGTTCGTCGACGCACTACCACGCCAACTACGTGCGCCCCTACTGGGCCAAGCGCCTGAAGAAGATGGACGTGATCGGCCGCCACATCTTCTACAAGCTCCGCCCCGGCCAGACCTGACGCCCGGCGCGGCCATCGCCGCGCGCGTTCGCCGCTTCGCAAGCCGTGGATGGCCGGGACAAGCCCGGCCATGACGGCGTGGGGGACGGGGGTGGCCTGGTGTGGTTGCGCGCGGTCTCGCCCCCGCCCCTGCCGTCATGCTCGCGCCCGGCGCGAGCATCCACGACTGCCTTGGCGTGT